>JAIBJG010000061.1 GCA_020029475.1 Methanobacteriota archaeon
AGGAGGCGGGCGGCCCTCTCCGTGGACTCCGCCTTCGCGGGCTCGTCGTTGATGTACACCTCGATCGATTGGGCCCGGTCCTCACGCGCCCGTGCGACGGTGTGGATCCCGAGGGTCGTGCATAGCCCCGCGCCCCGCGATCCCTTCCGGAACGGATTCACGTCGTCGTAGCCGACGAAGAAGGCGGTGATGTGGCCGGGGGCGAACGCCTCACCGTGAGAGACCATGGAGCACGGCCCGCCAGATCTTTTCCGCCGCGAGGGACTTCGCACCGTCGAACGTCTCGCCGTTTCCCTTCCGGTCGAGGAGGAGGAGCGAGGTCGTCCCGCGCCCGACTTTCGACACGTCGTTCGCGACGACGAGGTCGAGCCCGACCTCCTTCATCAGGGCCTGGGCTCGGGACTTCAACTCGGACGCGCTTACCCCCGCCTCCGCCTTGAAACCGACGAGGACCTTCGCACCCTTCCGGAGGGCGGGGAGAATCTTCGGGGTGGGTGACAGCTCGAGCGTGATCGCTCCTGCGCGGGACGGGATCTTGCCTTTCGACTTCTTAGGCGAAAAGTCGCTGATCGCAGCTGGGACGACGCAGATGTCGGCGTCCAAGGAGTCCGCGAGCGCCAGGAGGTCCTCCGTCGTCTCGAACGATTTCGTCGGGAGGTACTTCGGGGCCACGGTGTGATGACGGCCGAGCCACAACTCCACGTCCGCGCCCTTTTCGAACGCGACCTTCGCGAGCTCGACGCCCGTCTCCCCGGAGCTCCTGTTCGTGACGATCCGCACGTCGTCGATCGGCTCCACGGTGGACCCCGTGACGACGACGACCCGCTTCCCCTCGAGTTCCCGCGTGCCGATTCGACGGATCACCCGTTCCACGATCTCCTCAGTGTCCGCGAGCTTCGCCTTCTCCTCCTCGAACTTCGGGGTCACGAACTCCACGCCGAGCTTCTCGAGGGTCTTGATGTGGGCCGCGATCAGCGGGTTGTTGTACATCGTCTCGTGCATCGCGGGGGCGATTACGATCGGGATCCCCGCCCCGAGGGCGTTCTGCGCGAACGTCGTGACGACGGTGTCGTCGATCCCCATCGCGACCTTCGCAATCGTGTTCGACGTGGCGGGGGCGATTAGGAGGAGGTCCGCGGTCCCGTCCGTCCCGACGAGCTCGATGTACGGCACGGATCCGTCGATCCGGAGGATCGGCTCTCTCCCGGTGGCGAAGTGCAGCGCGTTCGGGTGGACGATCTCCATCGCGTCCTTCGAGAGGACGGGGACGACCTCCGCCCCGTGGCGGATCAGGTCCCGGGAGAGCTTCACGGTCTCCACGGCGGCGATGCTCCCCGTGACCGCGAGGACGATCTGCTTCCCCTTCAGCTTCTCCGATTTCGCGGCGTGGATCCGCTTCGCGGGGTGCACCGGTCGACGAACCTCCGAGCGCGATTTATACCTATGGAGGAGGTCCGCGGGGGACGGAACCCTTTATGGTGCGGACGCCGGTGTCCCCGCGGAAGGAGGGGGTACTGTGCAGCCGCCGATGCCGCAGGGGATCCCACCCGAGGGGTGGGCGATGGGCCCGATGATGGCCCCGTTCCCGAAATTGAGGTTCGTGAAGGTGTGGGCAGTCCTTGTCGGGACGTTGATCTTCGTCGGGATGATCGCATTCCATACGGCGATCATTCTTCCGCGGCCGATCCCGTTCCAGTCCACCCCGGAGGAGCAGGAGGCGTATGCCGTCACGATCCGCGCCCTGACGGCCCTCTTCGCAGGCGCAATGGACGCCGCGGTGGCCCTCGCGGTCACGTGCAGCTGGTACTGGGGCCTGACCCGACCCGACCTCACGGAGGCCGCGCGCCGGGGCCTCTTCCTCTTCGGGGCCGTGTTCCTTGGGATCTGGCTGCTCCTGCAGACCGCGTCCGTCGCGCTACTCCGCGGCTTGGCCCCGTGACGCCGCGCCCCCCGAGCCAACCTTTAACCCGCGCGCGGGATTAGCCGCCGCGCGATGGACTACGACGCCCTACTGAACGAGCTGTATCGCCTCGAACGGTTCGGGATCAAGCTCGGCCTCGAGACGATCACGGAGCTCCTGGGCCACATGGGGAACCCACACCGGCGGTTCAAGACCGTCCATGTCACGGGGACGAACGGGAAGGGCTCCGTGTGCGCGTTCGCCGCGAGCGTCCTCCGGAAGGCGGGGTACCGGGTCGGCCTGTACACCTCCCCGCACCTCGTCCGGTTCAACGAGCGGATTCAGATTGATGGCGCTGAGATCCCGGACGCGGACGTCGCCCGCATCTACGCGGAGATGCAGCCCGCGATCGCGAAGACCTCCGGCGGGTCGAAGGTGCGGCAGCCCACGTTCTTCGAGGTCACGACCGCGATGGCGTTCCATTACTTCGCGGAGCGGGCGATCGACATCGGCGTGATCGAGGTCGGGATGGGGGGGAGGATGGACGCGACGAACGTGATCCACCCGCTCGTGGCGGTCGTCACCCGCATCGGGCTCGAGCACACGGAGCACCTCGGGAAGACGGAGGACCGGATTGCGCGGGAGAAGGCGGGGATTATCAAGCCCGGGTGCCGCGTCGTCACCGTGGATCAGCCCACGGCCCCGCTGATCATCGCCCAGGCCCACGCGCTCGGGTGTCCCGTCGCCGTCGTCGGGCAGGACGTTCGGTACGAGCGCCTCGGCTTCGACCGGACCGGGCAGCGCCTCCGGATCGCGGATGGCGGGAGCATCGAACTGACGATCCCCCTCCTCGGCTCATACCAGCCGGAGAACGCAGCGATCGCGTACGCGGCGGTACGGGGCCTCTCCCAGATGGGGCTCGAGATCCCGGAGGGAGCGATCGTGGCGGGCTTCAAGGAGACCTCGTGGCCCGGGCGGATGCAGATCGTTCGGTCCCACCCCACGGTGATCGTGGACGGCACACACAACGCGCCGGGGGTCCCGACCCTCGCGACTTCCCTGAAGGAGCTGTTCCCCGGAGAGAAGCCCGTGTTCGTCCTCGGGATCCTGGACGACAAGGACCTCGGGACGTTCGCGAATGCCCTGGGCCCGATCGCCTCCCGCCTCGTGATCGCGAGACCGGAGACGCCGCGGGCGTACCCGCCGGAGACGATCGCCCGCGCCTTCTCAAGCCACTTCGAGGAGCCCCTGATCGTGGCGAAGGTGTCCGAGGCAGTGGACCGCGCCATCTCCATCGCGGGGCGGGACGGCCTCGTTGTCGTCACGGGATCGATCTATACGGCGGGGGAGGCTCTTGCCCATCTCCAAGGCCCGCAAGGTTGAGCTCGTCCTTTCCGACCTCGGGCGGAGGTACCTCGGGGCGGACCCGCTCGCGCCGGACAGCACCGCCCTCGCGAGGATCACGGCGGAGACGGAGGACCCGTTCAAGGTCCTCATCGGGACGATCCTCTCCCAGAGGACGCGGGACGAGATGACGGAGGTCGCCTCCCGCCAACTCTTCGCGCGGTACTCCACGCCGCGGGCCCTCGCCCGCGCGGACGTGCGGGACGTGCAGCGGCGGATCAAGCCCGTCGGGTTCTACCGCCAGAAGGCCCGGAAGCTGCGGGAGGTGAGCCGCGTCCTCCTCGACCGCCACGGCGGGAAGGTCCCGTCCACGTACGAGGAGCTGATCGAGCTCCCGCAGGTCGGCCCGAAGACCGCGAACTGCGTCCTCGTGTATGGGTACGGACTCCAGGCCCTCCCGATCGACACCCACTGCCACCGGATCCCGAACCGGCTCGGGCTGATCCGGACGAAGACCCCGGAGGAGACGGAGAAGGCCCTCGCCCGCATCGTCCCCCGGGAGTACTGGGTGAACGTGAACGAGTGGTTCGTCCGGTTCGGGAAGGAGGTCTGCAAGCCGATTGGACCCCGCTGCGGGGAGTGCGGGTTCACGTCGTTCTGCGCGTACTACCGGGAGCGGGGGAAGGGATGAGGGTCGACGCGATCGCGTACCGGGTCCACGAGAGCCCTCGGACGGAGCCGTTCGTGATCGCGAGCGGGGCCTCGACGTCCGCGACGAACGTAATCGTCCGGATCGAGGGCGGGAATCTCATGGGATTCGGGAACGCCTGCCCGAACTCTGTCACGAAGGAGACCCGGGACACGATCGTCCACTCCCTGGAGGTGCTGATCCCGGGAATCCGGGGGCGGGAGTTCGAAACGAACCTGGACTTCGCGGACGCGATGGACAAGGCCTTGGCGGGGAACCCCGCCGCGAAGGCGGGGCTCGACATCGCGTTCCACGACCTGCGGGCCCAGGAGAGGAAGGTCCCCCTGTATCGGTTCCTTGGCGGGGGGTCCCGGGACCGGATGCGGACGGACATCACGATCGGAATCATGGACCTCGACGCGACCGTCACGAAGGCCCGCCGCTGGGTGGGCCGGGGGTTCCGGGCCCTCAAGCTGAAAGTCGGGATCGAGCCCGCGATGGATGTGCGGCGGGTCCGGGCGGTGCGGGAGGCCGTGGGCCCCGAGATCGAGCTCCGAGTGGACGGGAACCAGGGGTACTCCATCCAGTCCGCGTTCGCGGTCGCGAGGGAGCTCGCGGCCCTCGGGGTCGTCGTGTTCGAGCAGCCCCTCCCCGCAGAGGACCTGAACGGGATGAAGGTCCTCACGGAGTCCTCCCCGGTCTCGATCATGGCGGACGAGATGGTCCTCACCCCGAAGGACGCGATGCGAGTGCGCTGGGGCGGGTGCGCGAAGGCGGTGAACCTGAAGCTGATGAAGCACGGCGGCCTCCGGCGGGCCTCCGAGGTGGACACGGTGTGCGAGTCCGCGGGCCTCCCGACGATGGTCGGGTGCATGGGGGAGAGCGTCGTGTCGAACGCGGCGGCCCTCGCCTTCGCCCTCGCGCGCGGGAACGTGCGGTGGGCGGACCTCGATTCCCACGTCATGCTGGAGCAGGACGTCGCCCCGGCGCTGCGGTTCGAGGGCGGGGACCTCGTCGCGCCCTCCGGGCCGGGCCTGGGGGTCCGCGCGGACGCCCTCTTCGGGTGAGGCAAGCTTCATTCCCACTCCCGGCCATCCGCCCTCCAGGGTCATTGCATGGCGATCGAGTTCGACGTGGTCCTCCCGGACCGGCCCGGGGAGCTCGGCCGGCTCGCGGCGGCCCTGGCGGAGAACGGCGTGAACATCGACGCGTTGGCGGCGCACACGGCGTTCGGGAAGGGCTACGTGGCGGTGCTTCCCGCCGAGCCCGGGAGGGCCCGCGACGCGCTGAAGCGCGCGGGCCTGACGTTCACGGAGAGGACCGTCCTCACGGTCCAACTCGAGAACCGACCCGGCGTCCTGGCAGACCTCGCGAAGCGACTCGGCGCGGCGGGCGTGAACATCACGAGCGTCGTCCCGATCGGGTCCGGGGGCGACCGGGTCCAGCTCGCGATCGGGGTGGACGACCTCGACAAGGCCCGTCGCATCCTTTGACAGCACAATCTCTTTCTCGGAGATCGGCCTCCGGGGGCGGGGAGCACCGATGTCCCTCGACGACGTGTTCGACCGGATCGACCGCCACCTGGACGAATCCCTCGCGACCCTCGCGGACTTCTGCCGGATCCCGAGCATCTCCGCGGAGAAGCGGGCCCAGCCCGAGGCCGCCGCGTTCCTCCGGGGCCTCCTCGGGCGGATCGGGGTCGAGGCCCGCGAATACCCCACGGACGGCGGACCTGCGGTCGTCTTCGGTGAGCTCCGCGCGGGGAGCGACCGCCCGACGATCCTGTTCTACAACCACTACGACGTCCAGCCCGTGGACCCGCTCGACGAGTGGAAGACGGACCCGTTCTCCCCGGTGATGAGGGACGGGAAGCTGTACGCCCGCGGGAGCGGGGACACGAAGGGGAACGTCGTCGCGCAGGTCGCCGCGATCCAGGCGTTCCTGGAGACCCGGGGACGGATCCCGTGCAACGTGAAGTTCGTCGTCGAAGGGGAGGAGGAGGTCGGGAGCCCGCACTTCCGCTCCTTCGTCGAGGGGAACCGCGGGATCCTGAGGGCGGACGGAGCGACGATCGAGGGCGGGGAGCACACGATGCACGGCGTCCCGAAGGTGGAGTTCGGGTGCAAGGGCACCCTGTACGTCGAGCTCACGGCCCGCACCGCGTCGGTGGACCAGCACAGCATGTGGGCGCCGATCCTGCCGAACGCGCCGTGGCGGTTGATCCACGCGCTGGACACGATGCGGGACGCGCGGGGGAAGGTCCTGATCCCCGGGTGGACGAAGGACGCGATCCGGCCGACGAAGGAGATGATCGCGTACCTCCGGAAGGCGGAGTTCCGGGAGAAGGACCTCCTGAAGGCGTGGGGGATCAAGGGGCCCCTCGTGAAGAAGTCCGGGGCGGCTCTCCTGCAGCACGCAATGTTCTCCCCGACGTGCACGATCTGCGGGTTCAAGTCCGGGTATCAGGGGCCGGGGACGAAGACCGTGAACCCTGCGGTCGCGAGCGCGAAGATCGACTTCCGCGTCCTCCCCGGGATGAAGACCTCGAAGCAGCTCGCGATCCTCAAGCGTCACCTGAAGGCGAAGGGGTTCGGGGACATCGACGTCCACTTCCACGACGCGCTGGAGGCGAGCGCGACCCCGTACGACGCCCGCATCGCGAAGGCCGCGATCGCGTCCGCGAAGGACGTGTACCACCGCCCGCCCGCGGTGTGGCCGTGGTCCCTCGGCGCGTCCGCGACGGGGTTCTTCAACGAGATCGTCGGCGTGCCCTCGATCAGCGGGCCCGGCGTGAGCTACGAGGCGAGCGGCTACCACGCCCCGAACGAGCACATCCGGATCGAGGACTTCCGCCGCGGCACGAAGTACTTCGCGGCGCTGATGGAGAAGTTCTAGCGTTTCCCTCGGAGGACCTCCGCGACCGCCTCGCCGCGGCGGGGCTGGGACGCGCGGCCGAGGCCGGGGAAGTCGATCGCCTCCACGGGGACCGCTAGGGAGTCGCGGTACCCGTCCACTGCCTTCCGGTACTCCAGGGAAAGAAGGTCCACGACCCGTTCCGCCCCCGCGGTCCGGATGAGGGACGCAAGGATCTCCGGGAGGCCGTTCTCCCGCCACCACTTGTGGAGGACCCCGAGGCCCGGGAGGTCCTCCGCCATCGAAAAGCCGTACACGCGAATCGGTTCCCTCGAGAGCACGAGGCCGTAGAGGGCGGAGACGATCTCGACGTCGACGCCCGCCGCGCGGGACTCCCACGCCTCCCGCGGGATGTACCGGTACATGTTCCCGTCGTATCTCTGGTACGCGGGCATCAGGTCTACCTCCCCTCTCGCGGAGGGATCGAGGTCCGGGGCGGGTGGGAGCCTCGCGGCCGCCGCCACCGCCTTCCGCGCATCGACGAGGTGCGCGAAGTCCGCCCTGGGAAGGAAGTCCGGCACTCCTGTCGCGGCCATCCCCGCCGCGGAGCCTTTCCGCTTCCGCGTGGAGTCCGGGATCAGCACGAGGACTCGGATCCCCGCCATGGCGGGTGCGGAACGCCGCCGCGGGGATTATGCTTTCCGCGGGGCCGAAGCTTGATGTCGGTGGCGGGCGTTCGCGGGACCATGCCCGACACCGCCGACCGCCAGAAGGTGTACAGCCTGATCGACTCCCGCGTCGAGGACTTCGTGCGGGAGCTCTCGGACTACACCCGCGTCCCCACGATCTCCGCCCAGGGGACGAAGTTCCAGGAGGGCGCGGACGCGACCCGCAGGGTCCTCGAGGCCCACGGGGCCCGCGTGCGGCTGATGCCGGAGGAGGGCGGCCCGCCCGTCGTCGTGGGGGAGGTCGAGGAGGACCCGTCCCTCCCGTGGGTGATCCTGTACAACCACTACGACGTCCAGCCCGTGGACCCGCTGGACGAGTGGGAGACGGACCCGTTCGATCCTGTCGTGAAGGACGGGAAGCTCTTCGGCCGCGGGACCTCGGACACGAAGGGGAACACGGTCGCGCAGGCAATCGCGATCCAGGCGGTCCGCGACGTCACGGGCCACCTGCCGGTGAACGTGCGGTACTTCATCGACGGGGAGGAGGAGAGCGGGAGCCCGCACCTCCTCTCGTTCTCTGACGCGCACCCGGAGCTCTTCAAGGGCTTGGGCGCGACGATCGAGGCCGCGAACCACGCGGCGGACGGGAAACCCGTGCTCTCCCTCGGGTCGAAGGGGATTCTGAGCGTGGAGCTCCAGGTCCGGACCGCGAAGGTGGACCAGCACTCCTCCCTCGCGGCGGTCCTCCCGAACGCGGCGTGGCGGCTGATTGCCGCTCTGCGCGCGCTCCGCTCGGAGAACGGAAAGGTTCTCATCGAAGGATTCGGGGACGGCATCCCGCACCCGGACCCGGAGATGCTCCGGTACCTCCGGAAGAACAGCGCGGACCCCCTCGCGTACAAGTCGATCTACGGGGTCAGCGAGGTGTTCGGCGGGAAAACCCGGTACATGCGCCTGAAGCGGTACATGTACGGGACGACGTGCACGATCGACGGGATCTGGAGCGGGTACACGGGGGCGGGCCACAAGACCGTGAACCCCGCGGTCGCCCACGCGAAGCTCGACTTCCGCCTCCTCCCGGGGCAGCGTCCGGATGCGATCTTCGACAAGCTCGTCGCCCACCTGCGCAACAAGGGGTTCGGGGACGTGGCGGTGGAGAAGCACTCCACGTTCGAGCCCGCCTCATCATCGATCAAGGAGCGGCTCCCGCAGGCGATCCTCGCCGCGGTCCGGGAGGTCTACGGGCAGGAGCCCCTCGTGTACCCGTGGTCCGCGGGCTCCTCGACGACGTGGTTCTTCACGCGGGTCGGCACGCCGGCCCCGCACCCCCCCGGCGTCGGGTACGACGGGAGCCGCGCCCACGCGCCGAACGAGAACATCCGCCTCGAGGACGCGCGTCGGTCGATGCGGGCCACCGCGGGGACGATCATGCTCCTGCCGTGACCCGGATGCCGTCCGTGCCTGCGTGATATATAGTCAACCGCCGTTCCGGGTGCGGGGGAGCGGTTGGGAAGGAAGGGGATCTGGCTCCGGGCAATTCTCGTGCTCGCCCTGTTCGTCGCGGGCTTCCTCGCAGGCAGTTTTCTCCAGGACAAGGTCCTCGACACGAACCCGGAGGGACCCGCGGGGGGCGTGGATCACGCGTGTCCCCGGTCCCACGGGTGGTGGAAGAACCACACCGATGGGTGGACGGTGGATTCCCTCCGGCTCGGCGCGCACGGGTACACTCGGACCCTGCTCGTGGAGATCCTCGGGATGGCGACAGGCGGGGACGCGAGCGTCATCCTCGGCCGCCAGCTGATCGCGGCGAAGCTCAACGTCGCGAGCGGGTCGGACGACTCCGCGGCGGCGGATTCCATTTCTCGGGCAGACGACCTCCTGGACGGCTTCGTGGGTCCGCTCCCGTACCGCATCCATGCGTCCACGGCCGAGGGCCAGGCGATGGTCGCAGTGGGGGCGGTCCTTGAGGACTACAACCTTGGCCAGCTCACGCCGGGCTGCGAGAGTGGTCCCGGCCCCGACGGTCCCGGCGGTCCGTAGAAGGAACTCTCGTCACCACAGCGGTAGGAACGATTCGGTATCTTCAGGAGCGACGAC
>JAIBJG010000062.1 GCA_020029475.1 Methanobacteriota archaeon
GTACCTGATGATCCAGAAATCGATGTCCCGCGCGAAGTTCACGGTCGTCGTCTGCGCCATCGTCGCGTTCATCCTGTTCGCCCCGCTCACGGGGAACTCACTTGACGCGTCCTCGGCGATCCCTGCGGTGCGCCAGTCCCTGGGCCCGAGTCAGGCGTGGTCCCTCAGTTTCGACAACGAGGACGGGCTCGGGACGATCCGGTACAAGACCCTTGTCGTCACCCTCACGCAGGGGAGCCGGCTTGGGGTCCAGATACAGCAGGGGTCGGGCACGCCGGGATCGGTGGTGTCGATCACTAACGTCAACCAGCCCCGCGGTTTTGATGTCGACTCGACTCGCTTCTACGTGTACCGCGTCGTGTTCACGAACCCGTCGGCGGGCTCGATCGAATTCGAGTACGCCGCGGATCGCGACGTGTTCCCCGCCCTGTTCACCGTCGTCCCCGGGGTCGCGGCCGCCCTCGCGATTGCGAGCATCGGGTTCATGCTGTACCTCCGCCCGCGCCGGGACCGGTTCAAGCAGGCCGCGATCTACTCCGGGGACTTCCGCTCGCGTGTCGACTCCGGCGAGCGGCTGTATTCGGAGTACTCCAGGATGACGCCCGCCGCGGCCCAGGCGGTCCCCGCAGGAAACCCGGGGCCCGCGAATCCGGCCCCCGTCGTCTCCCCCTACACCGCGCCCCCCGTCGGGAACCCGGTCGTCCGGATGCCGGAGCCCGCACCGGCGCCGCGGTTCGTCCCCCAGGCCCCGCCGCCGGTCGTCCCCGTGGCGAGGATGCCCACGCCCGCGGAGCTCTTCGCGGAGGGGGCGAGCCTCTTCTCCGCCGGCGAGTACCAGCTCGCGATCCACAAGTTCGACGAGGTCCGGAGGCTCGACCCCCGCCACACCCGCGCCCTCCTCGGGAAGGGGGAGGCGCTCCTCCGCCTCGGCCGGGGGAACGACGCCCTGCAGGCGTACGACGAGATCCTCCGCCACGACCGCGGGAACCTGGACGCGCTCCTCGGGACCGCGGCCGCGTACAGCGCGGACCGGCGCTGGCGGGACGTGATCGACCTCGCGGACACGTTCCTCGCGATGCAGCCCGGGGACCCCGAGATGCTCGTGTTCCGGGGGGACGCCCAACTCGCCCTCGGGAAGCGGTCCGAGGCGCAGATCTCGTACGAGGCCGCGCTCCTGAAGCGACCCGGGGACCCCGCCATCGTCACGCGGCTCGAGCGCGCGAAGGTCGACATCTCCGGCCTCCAGTCCCGGGCCCTGATGGCGAGCGCCTCGGGGAATCTCGACCAGGCGATCGCCTTCTTCGACCAGGTCCTGAAGGTGGAGCCGGAGAACGCGAACTCCCTCGTCGGGAAGTCCGTCGCACTCCGGAGGGCGGGGCGGGTGGACGAGGCCCTCTCCGCGTTGAACGCGGTCCTCACCCGCCAGCCCGGGCACGGCGGGGCCCTCCTGAACAAGGGCCGGATCCTCGAGGAGCGGGGGGATCTCGACGACGCCCTCGAGGCGTACGACAAGCTCATCGAGCTGAACTCGGGGGACGCGGACGCGTGGGTCGCGCAGGGGGATGTCCTCGCGAAGATGGGACGGGACGAGGACGCGAGGAAGTCGTACACGGAGGCCCTGCGGCTCTCCCCGAGCGACGAGGACATGCAGGGCAAGATCTCCTCCCTCGAGCACGCCGTCGCGGAGGAGGGCGCCCTCCTGCGGGAGCTGTTCCAGATCAAGGGGGTCGGCCCCGCGAAGGCCCGGGCGCTCCGGGACGCGGGGTTCCGCAGCGCGGAGGACTTCCACAAGGCCACCGAGGACGACCTGATGAACGTGCGCGGGGTGACCAGGAAGGTCGCGGCGGACATCCTGAAGCACTTCCAGAGGGGCGCCTCGGACGCACAACCTTAAAGTAACGCCCCCTGTTCCCATCGATTCCATGAAGGTCTTCAAGGTCACGGGCACGTTCCAGATGGGGCGGTACCGCAAACAGCCGTTCACGAAGGAGGTCGCCGCGGAGGACGACGCGCGGGCCCGCGAGATCCTGTTCAGCGACATCGGGAGCAAGCACGGCACGCCCCGGAGGCGGATCGCGATTGCGAGCGTCGTGGAGGTCCCCGCGGACAAGGTCGAGAGCGGGGTCGTGAAGGCGAAGGCGGGGATCCTCTCGTGAGCGTGTCGGAGACCGAGCTCCGCCGCGCGATGACGGTCCTGGACCAGTACCGGGCGCAGCTCGAGACGTACCAGCGCCAGCAGGAGGTGTTGTCCCTCTCCCTAGAGGAGCTGCTCCGGGCGAAGGAGACGATGACCCGCTACAAGAAGGCGGGAGAGGGCGCGGAGGTCCTGTTCCCGATCGGCGCGAACGCGTTCCTGTTCGGGACGAGCAAGAAGCCGGACGAGGCGATCATCGGGATCGGGTCCGACCTCCTCGTCCAGGAACCGGTTCCGAAGGCGGTCGAGCGCCTCGACGGGCGGATCAAGAGCCTCCAGGAGGCGGTCGGCGGGCTCGGCGCACGAATCGCGGAGCTCGACGCCCGCGTCTCCGCCCAGGAGGAGTTCGTCCAGAGCGTGTACGACCGGATCGCGGAGGGGCAGGCCGCGCCCGGCCCGGGGAAAACGGTCGGTTGAGCGGGGCGACGATGTTCAAGTCCCTCCGGGAGCGATTCGCGGCGTGGCGGCGGAAGGCGGAGACGGAGGTCGCCACCCCACCCGCGGAGGCCGCGAAGGCGATCGGCGAGGCGGGAAAGAGGATCGACACCTCGAAGCTCGACTCGATCCTGTACGACCTCGAGATCGGCCTCCTGGAGAACGACGTCGCGTTCCCCGTCGCGAAGGAGATCGTCGACACCCTCGCGGAGGACCTGAAAGAGAAACGGATCATCCGCGGCGCCGACTTCGAGAAAGCGATCGAGGGATCCCTCCGGGCCGCGGTGGAGAAGGTCCTCGGCGCGGAGCGGATGGACTTCTGGGGCTTCGTGGAGAAGGCGCCGAAACCCGTCGTGATCATGTTCGTCGGCGTGAACGGCACGGGGAAGACGACCGTGATCGCGAAGCTCGCGAACATGCTCCAGAAGCGGGGGAAGAGCGTCGTCGTCGCGGCCGCAGACACGTTCCGGGCGGGGGCGATCGAGCAGCTCGAGGTCCACGCGAACCGTCTCGGGTTCAAGCTGATCAAGCACATCGCGGGCGCGGACCCCGCGGCGGTCGGGTTCGACGCCGTGGAGCATGCGAAGGCCCGGGGGCGGGACGTCGTCCTGATTGACACCGCGGGCCGGATGCAGACGAACACGAACCTGATGGACCAGATGAAAAAGATCCAGCGGGTCGCGAAGCCCCACCTCGTCGTCTTCGTCGGGGACGCGTTGGCGGGGAACGACGCGATCGAGCAGGCGAAGGAGTTCAACGAAGCGGTCGGCGTGGACGCCGCGATCCTCTGCAAGATCGACGCGGACGCGAAGGGCGGGGCCGCCCTCTCGATCGCGCACACGATCGGGAAACCGATCCTCTTCGTAGGGACGGGCCAGGGCTACGAGGACCTGACGCCCTTCGACGCGAAGTGGATGGTGGAGCGGCTCTTCGCGGAGGCCTAGGTCCCGCCCGTGCGGGGGACCCAGCCGAAGCGCTTCCGGAAGAGCCACACGAAGTTCACGAAGGCGTCCCGGACGCTCCGGATCTTCCTCTCGCCGACCCGCGCGCGGTACTCGATCGGGACCTCCTGGAACACGAGCCTCCGCAGGATCACCTCCGCCTTCAGCTCCTCGGAGAACGCCATCCCGTCGTGGACCAGCTCGAGCCTCCCCAGGATCGCCCGCCGGAACGCCCACATCCCGCTCTGACTGTCCCGGATCGGGAACTTGAACAAGAGCCGGAACGCCGCGGTCAATAACCGATTCCCGAGGCGGTGCATCCCGCTCATCGCTCCCGGCGCGAGGTCCGCAAGGCGGTTCCCGGAAACGAAATCCGCCCCCTCGTCGTGCACGTACCGGACAAACTCCGGGATCCGGGAGGCGGGGTACGTGAGGTCCGCGTCCAGGGTCATGATGATCTCGCCGCGGGCCGCCGCGAACCCGGTCTTGTACGCGCGTCCGTAGCCCCGCCGGGGCTCCTCCACGACGCGGGCGCCCCTCGCCTTCGCGATTTCCACGGTCCGGTCCCGGGAGGCCGTGTCGACGACAATCACCTCGTACGGGCCCTGGCCTTGCATCGCGGCGGCGATCTCGTCGAGGACCCGCCCGATGGAGCCCTCCTCGTTCATCGTCGGGATGACGATGGACACCTTCGGCGCGTCCACCCGCCGTTCATTCGGGAGCGGGCCTTAAGGGTATCGCGGGTGCTTCAACGGGAGGCTACCTTCGGCCGTGCGAACACCTTGTACCCGACGTATCCCATGAGCGCGGCGCTGAGCCGGACCATCGACCAGAACGTCGCGGACTGACGGAACATCTCCACAGGCCGGTACCGGGTCCACAGGCTTCCGTGCTTCATCGTCAGCTGCTTCCGGCCCGCCCCGTTCCAGAACGCCTGCCGGACGAAGTCGTACGCGGACCGGCGGGTGCGGTGGTACACGATCGCGTCCGGCTTGTACAGGATCCGGTGGCCCGTCGCGACGGCCCGTAGGTTCACGTCGATGTCCTCCGCGGTGACGAACCACGGGTCGAAGCCTCCGAGGGAGAGGAAGACGTCGCGGTCGTATGCGAGGTTCGAGGAAGGGAACGTGACGTCGGAGCCGTGGAAGATCAGCTCGACCCGTTCGAGGTCCTCGAAGGGCTTGTACCCGATGTGGATGGTCTTCCCCGCGACGATCTTCGCCTCCCGCAATCCCTCCCGGAGGGCCTTCACCCAGAACGGGTTCGCGATGCAGTCCCCGTCGATGAACGCGACCGCTGGGCCCCGCGCGTTCTTGACCCCAAAGTTCCGGCCCTCCCCCCGGGTCCCGCCCCTCAGGAGGAGCCGCACGATCGGGTACTTCCGGCCGTACTCCGTGACGATCTCCCGCGTGCGGTCCGAGCTGTCCGCGTCCACGATGAGGATCTCCAGGGGACCCTCCTGCGTGACGAGGCTGTCGAGGAGGTCCCGGATGTTCCGCTCCTCGTTCTTAACGGTCGACACGACGCTGATCAGCACGCTGGCGCGCGAACGGGAGCGGGCGATAAGTGCCTTTCGCGGGAGAATTCTATCCGGAGGTCGTTATGTTTAAAGCGGGCCCTCCCTTCCGAAACCCCATGGGCCGCATCGTGACGATCATCGGGACCCGCCCCGAGATCATCAAGATGGCCCCGGTCGTGAAGGCGCTCGACGGGCTCCGGCATGAGCACACCCTCGTCCACAGCGGCCAGCACTACGACCTGATGATGGACCGGGTCTTCTTCAAGGACATGGCCCTCCGCGCTCCCGACGTCCAGCTCGAACTGAAGGAGCAGCCCCCGCACCTCCAGGTCGCACGCACCGCGATGCAGGCCGCGTCCGTCGCCGCGAAGGCAGACCTCGTCGTCGTCCACGGGGACACGAACACGACCCTCGCGGGCGCCCTCCTCGGGAACAAGCTCGGAAAGCCCGTCGCCCACGTGGAGGCGGGCATCCGTTCCTTCGACCGGACGATGCCCGAGGAGATCAACCGGATCCTCACGGACCAGGTCTCACGCCTCCTGTTCGCCCCGACGGAGACCGCCCGCGCGAACCTCGCCGCCGAGAACGTCCGGGACGGTGTCCACGTCGTCGGGAACAGCGTGATCGACGCCCTCCTCCATCACCTCGAGGCCGCGAAATCCTCGAAGGTCCTCAAGCGCCTCCGGCTCGAGCCCGGCCGCTTCGCGGTCCTCACGTTCCACCGCGCGGAGAACGTGCACGCGGCGGATCGGCTGAAGCGGGTCCTCCAGTCCATGGGGGCGATCGCCGCACGACACGGCCTCACGGTCGTCTTCCCGATCCACCCCCGCACGGAGAAGATGGCGAAGCAGTTCGGCCTCTCGTCGCTCCTGAAGGCGCCCGGGATGAAGGTGATTCCGCCCACGGGCTACCTGGACATGCTCGAGCTCGAGCGGAACGCGGCTCTGGTCTTCACGGACTCCGGCGGGCTCCAGGAGGAATCGTGCTACTTTCACGTGCCCTGCGTGACGCTGCGGGAGAACACGGAGCGGCCCGAGACCCTCCAGATCGGGGCAAACGTCCTAGCGGGTACGGACCCACCCCGGATCCTGGAGGCCGCGGAGAAGCAGCTCGTCGCGAAGCGGGAGTGGCCGAACCCGTACGGGGACGGGACCACCGGGCCGCGGATCGCCGCCATCGTGGAGCGTTTCCTCGGGTGAGCCGATGCGGATCCTGATGTTCGTCTCGAACGACGTCGTCCACGACCCCCGGGTCCTGAAGGAGGCGCGGGCGCTGATCAAGGCAGGCCACGAGGTGACCGCGATCGGGTGGGACCGGTCGCGGACCCTGCCCGAGCGGGAGGAGCGGGACGGCCTCCGCATCCATCGCGTCCAGACGAGCGGGTCGATGCGCCTCCTGTGGAAGGACCTGTTCCGGAACCCCGTCTGGTGGCGGAGAGCGGTGCACATCGCGCGCGGCCTCCCCTTCGATGCGATCCACTGCCACGATCTCGACACCCTCCCGATCGGCGTGCGCCTGAAGGAGCTCACGGGCCGCCCCATGGTGTACGACGCCCACGAGGTCTTCGGATACATGATCGAGGCGGACGTCCCGCGGGTCGTCGTCGAGTACACGTTCCGGATGGAGAGGCGGCTCGCCCCGCGCGCGGACCGCGTGATCGCGGTGAACGAGGCGGTGAAGAAGTACGTGGACGGGGTCACGGGCGGGGACGCGTCGATCGTGATGAACTGCGTCGACGTCGTGTCCGAATCGTACCGCCCGCCACCGGGACCGCCGTTCACCCTGATCTACCTGGGCACCCTCCACAAGAGCCGGTTCCTCCTGCCCGCCATCGAGGTCGTGGCGGGGATGCCGGACGTGAAGCTCGTGATCGGGGGCACGAAGCAGCTGACGCCGACGGTCCAGGCGATGTGCGCGCGACATGCGAACACGGTCTTCGTCGGGATGGTCCCGAACGCGGACGTGATCCCGATGACGCTGGACTCCCACGCGGTCCTCACGATGTTCGACCCGACGCACCGGATCAACCAGGTGGGCCTGCCGAACAAGATCTTCGAGGCGATGGCGACGGGTCGCCCGTCGATCGTCACGAAGGATCTGATGATGGCGGGGATCGTGGAGCGGGAGGGGTGCGGGCTGGCGGTCCCGTACACCAAGGAGGGGCTCCGGGACGGGATCCAGCGGTTGCGGGACGATCCCGCCCTCGCGGAGCGGCTCGGAAGAAACGGCCTCGCGGCGGCGCGGCGGGCCTACAACTGGCCTCACGAGGCCTCGAAGCTCGTCGCCCTGTACGAGGGCCTTCCCCGCGCTTCTTGAAACCAGAGCGTCTGCCGTCAGGGGCCGAGCGCCTTCCGCATCCGCGCGACCTTCCGTCGCGGGTCGATGGATCGGCGGGCGAACCCAAGGCTCGTGTAGAGGCGAACCGCAGGCTCATTCCCCTCCTCCACATCGAGGTCCACGACTTCGATCCCCGCGTCCCGGAGGACGGACAGCCCGAAGGACAGCATGGCGCGGCCGTACCCGCGTCCCCGGCTCGCCGTCCGCGCCGCCATCGACAGCAGGATCGCCCTCTTGCGCGGAAGGACCCGGAACCAGCAGTATCCCTCCACGACTCCTCCACGGACGAGGACGACGGAGGCCCAGGGAAATACGCGGGCGACCCGCCGGAGGACCCGGGTCTCCGAAGCGAGATCGAAGGACTCCGCAAAGATCCGGAGGGCTCCCCCGATTTCCTCCCGGGAGGGCATCGTATGGACCACCGCGTCGTCCACGTCCATCCGGCGCGGCACTCGATGGCGGGCCGTCCGCAGGCCGAGAAGCATGTCGGTGGCCCACAGGACCGCGCGCCGGGGCCCCTCCCTCGCGATGAGCGTCACGCTGCGGGACCTCGCTTGCGGGAGGGCCGGGACTTCCACGTCCAGGCCCGGTACGCCACGCGGGCCGCGGACGTGCCCCAGTGGATCCGGGAGTGCGGGACGACCTTCGCCCCGAAGCTCCGCTTGAAGAGGGCGATGCTGCCCACGGACGCGCCGACGAGGTCGTACCTCGCCAGGCCGAGACCGATCGCCTTCTCGATCACGGCCCAATGGAGGAGGTTGTTCGGGGCGTATCGGAGCCCGGACCGGAAGCTCACCCCGTCCACGTAGTAGATCGTGTCGCCGCCCCAGGGGAACACGCCCGCCGCGAGGGGTCGACCCTCGACCTCCGCGATCAGGGCGAGGACATGACCGCGAACGCCAGGCTCCTTCAGGACCGCCTCGACGACGTCGATCGGCAGGGGCGGGGTCCGGCCCTGCTTCGCATACGTGTCCTTGGCCATCGCCTCGTACGCGGGAACGTCGTCGACGGTCATCGCCCGCGCCGTCACCCCGAGGCGGGTCGCCTTCCGGATCGCCCGGCGGCATCGGCTCTCCACGCGTTCGAGGATCCCCTCCGCCTCCCGGTCCAGAGCCAGGACGTACGTGGACTGGGCCTCGACGTGGAATGGCTTCGGGGCGGAGACGACCACCCTCGGGTCGAGGTACACGTCGAGGAACGAGATCCCTTCCGTCCGCGCGAGTCCGGCGAGGGCACGCGCGGTCCCGCCGTCGATCGGACGGCGGTTGGTCCCCCCATACGGCGTGCCGACATGGACCGGGGACGAGCCCACGCGGAACGGACCGAGGGTGCGCACCACCATAGGAATCACATCCTCCACATCGCCCTTCTCGAGGATCGCAACCGCGATCGGCTCCCCGCGGAACGCGCGGGCCTGGATCGTCAGCCATTCCGGCGTGTGGAACGGGGAAGGCTTGCGGGCGCGGACCCAGTCCCGCCACGGGCCCCAGCCGGAGGGGGCCAGGGCCTCCACCGCGACGGACCCGGGGCTCTTCTCGGACACGGAAACGCGCACTCGGCGGACCATACCGTCCCTCCTACTTGGTAGTTCACAGCCCGCTACGAGGCGGTCGGCCCGTGCCCCTGGACCAAGAACTGGCGGGCCCACTCCTGGACGACGAGGATCGCCCAGGTCCTCATCGCGCCCCTCGGGGTGCGGGCTTCCCCGCTCCGGAGGGCGTCCACGGATCCCGGATCGAAGAGCCCGGTCTCCTCGACGGCGTTCGACGAGAGGTTCCGGTCCACGAGCCCGGAGAGTTCGCCCCGCAACCATCCCGAGAGCGGGACGGAGAAGCCGACCTTCCGGTGGTGGATCACCTCCTTCGGGAGGACGCCGCCGAGCGCCTTCTTGGGGACGAACTTCAGGATCCCCCCGCACATCCGGAGCCCCGGAGGGATGCGGGTCGCCAACGTCACCGGTCCCCGGCCGAGGATCGGCACCCGCGCCTCCAGGGAGAACGCCATGCTGATCCGGTCCTCGTTCTCCAGGAGGGACGTCAGG
>JAIBJG010000121.1 GCA_020029475.1 Methanobacteriota archaeon
TCGAACAGCGCGCCTAGCGAGATGATGACAAGCATGCCTAGGAGCGCAACTGTCGTAGCCAACTCGGCAAAGACCCGCTTCCGATGACTCGCGACTTGCGCCTCCACCGCTTTCGAATCCATGTTCGACTTCCGTTTCTCGTCGCTACTGTCCAGCGATCCGCCTCGCCGCCTCGAGGTTCGAGAGCTTCTCCTTGCTCGCGAGGTCCCGGACGTCGCTCATGATCCGGACGTAGTCCTCGTACGTCCCCCCATACCGGCGGAGGATCCGGCTGAGGGCCCGCTCGATCGTCTCTCCCTTCTGGAGGTCCCCGAGGGCCTCCGCGATCAGGTCCCGAGCGGACCGCATCAGCGGGCCTCGCACACCTTCAGGAAGTTCTTGAAGATCTCGGAGCCGAACTGGGTGTGCTCGACCTCCGGGTGGAACTGGACGCCGAACAGCGGGCGCTTCAGGGAGCGCATCGCCTGGACGCCGCAGTTCTCGGAATGCGCGAGCCGCTCGAAGTCGGGGGGCAAGGCGGCGACCTCGTCGTTGTGGCTCTCCCACACGTCGAACGTCCCCGGGAGGCCGTCGAACAGGGTGTCGTGCTTGTCCACGACGAGGCGAGCCTTCCCGAACTCCGGCACCTTCGAGGGCTTCGCGTCCCCGCCGAGGTGGAGGGCCATGAACTGGTGCCCCGCGCAAATCCCGAGGACGGGGAAGTCCGCGCGGTCGATGTACTCCCCGTTCCTCCCCATCGCGCTCGCGTCCACGCCGACCCGAGGAGCCCCGCCGGAGAGGACGAGGCCGTCCACGTCCGCGATCTCGTCGAACGGCGTCGTGTTCGGGACGATCTTCGACTCGACCCCGAGGTACGTCAGGACCCGCCACTCCCGGTGGGTCCACTGGCCCCCGTTGTCGACGACGTACACCCGCATCGTGTCGTCCATACGGGGTCCCTTCGAAAAGGGTTTCGGGGAGACCCGTCGAACCCTTTAAGACCGCCCGGCCCCGTGCCCCGGGGCGGCGGTGGCGGGAGTGTACGCGTACCCGGGATTTCCGAGCCAGACGGAGAAGGGCATCCGGAACATTTCGATCACGATGGTGATCTTCCTCATCGTCCAGGTCCTCGTCATCGGGCTGCTCGCCGCCCTCTTCCCAATCATCGCGGCCGTCCTGATCCCCGGGACGGCGCCGGGCCCGGAACTGATCGCCGCGGCGTTCGCCTTCCTCGCCCTCGTGTGCGTCCTCGTGCTCGTGTACGTGATCGGCCTCATCTTCGGGCTCATCGGTCTCATCGCGCTCCACAAGGGGCGGGACGAGTTCGGCCCCGCCCACGCGCAGAAAATCGACCGGGGCATCATCGTCCTGATCCTCGGAATCTTCATCCCCCTCGTTGTTGGCGCGATCGGGAGCACCGGGGCCATCGGCAGCGGAGCCGTCGGGCTCTCACCTAGCCTCACGCTGGTCGCCGCGGCCACGAGCCTCGCCTCGGGGGTCCTCGGGGCCCTCCTCGTCGGCCTGTTCCTCCTCTGGAGCGTGGAGGCCCTCACGACCCCGGTCCTGCGGACGCGGGCGATGATCGCCCTCGTGCTGGGACTCGTGGCGGGGGCGGCGGGTGGGGCCGCCTCGCTCGTTCTCCTCGCGACATTCCCGATCCCCACGAACCCGACCCAAATCGGGAACTTCTTCGTCTTCCTGATCCCCGGGATCATCTCCGCGGGGATCTCCGTTGTCTCCCTTGCGCTCTGGTACATGACGTACCGAGGGGTCCTGGACCGGTTCAAGCGGGGGGAGCTCCGCGCGGCGCCCCCCGTGATGTACCCGCCCGCGTACATGCCCCCGTACCCGCAGTACGCCCCCCAGTACCCGCCGCCGGTGCCGCCCCCGCAGGGACCGCCCCCTGCCGCACCCCCGCCGTGAGGCCTACTCCCACTCGATCGTGGCGGGCGGCTTGTTCGAGACGTCGTACACGACGCGGTTCACGTCCCGGACCTCGTTCGTGATCCGGACGGAAATCCGGTCGAGGACCTCGTGCGGGATCCTCGAGTACGCTGCGGTCATCCCGTCGACGCTCTCGACCGCGCGCAGTGCGACAATCCGCCCGTACACCCGGAGGTCTCCGTGGACCCCGACGGACTTCAGGGGCAGGAGGACCGCGAAGTACTGCCACGGGAGGGACATCGCGCCCGCCTTCGCGGCGGCCTCAATCTCCTCCTCCACGATCGCGCACGCGGCCCGCACGATTTCCACCGCCTCCGGGGTCACCTCGCCGAGGCACCGCACCGCGAGGGCGGGCCCCGGGAACGGCTGCCGCTCGGAGACGGAGACGCCGAGGGCCCGCGCGACCTGGCGGACCTCGTCCTTGTAGAGGTCCCGCAGGGGCTCTACGAGCTTCAGCTTCATCACCGCGGGGAGGCCGCCGACGTTGTGGTGGGTCTTGATCCGGTCCCGGAGCTGCCCGCCGCTCTCGATCCAGTCCGGGGCGATCGTGCCCTGGACGAGGAACCCGGCGCGGAACCCCTCCGCCTCCCGCTCGAACACCTCGATGAACTTCTCCCCGATGATCGTCCGCTTCCGCTCCGGGTCCGTGACCCCCTTCAGGGCCCCGAAGAACGTGTCCGCCGTGTGGACGACCTTCGACGTCACGCGAAGGGACTTCAGGGTCTTCGAGACCTGCTCCGTCTCCCCCTTCCGCATCAGCCCCGTGTCCACGTACACGCCGAGGAGGCGGTCCCCGAGGGCCCGGCTCGCGAGGACCGCGGCGGTCGTGCTGTCGACCCCGCCGGAGCACGCGATGATCGCCCGCCCCTCGCCGACGGCGGCGCGGATCGCGGCGACCTGCTCCTCGATGAACCCCTTCGCGTCGAACACGCTACTCACCGAGGGACTTGCTGTCCTCGTGGACCCAGCGCTTCATCGCCTCCCGGTGCTCCCGGAGCTTCTTCGCGAGCCCCTCGTCCCCGACCGCGAGGATCTCCACGGCGAGGAGGGCCGCGTTCTCCCCCCGGTCCAGGCCGACCCCCGCGACGGGGACCCCCGGCGGCATCTGGGTGATGCTGAGGATCGCATCGAGGTTCAGCTTCCCGCTCACGGGCACGCCGACGACGGGGCGGGTCGTGTGCGCGGCGATCGTCCCGGGGAGGGCCGCGGACAGCCCCGCGATCGCGATGAACACCTTCGCGTCCGTGGTCTTCACGATCCGCTGGAGCTCGTCCGGGGTCCGGTGGGCAGAGGACACGATCATCTCGTGGGGCACGCCGAACTCCTTCAGGATCGCCTCCGCCTTCTTCCCGACCTCGGCGTCCGTCTTGCTCCCGAGGACGATGAGGACGTCTGGCGCCATCGGTGGACAAAGGGTGGACCGAGATAAAACCTTCCCGCAATCGGGGCGGGAGCGGGCCGTCTCAGCTCTTCATGATCGCGAGGAGGAACAGCCCGATCGCGGCGGCCGCGCCGATGAGCGCCGCGACGAGGATCACGATCGTCTGGAGGACGACGTCCCACAGGCCGAACGAGCCGAAGAGGTTCATCGGCCCCGTCGCAATCACCCAGAACAGGCCGATCACCAC
>JAIBJG010000063.1 GCA_020029475.1 Methanobacteriota archaeon
CTCCCCGCTCACGATCGTGATCAAGTAGTTCACGTGGGGGAGGTCCTGGAGCCAGTGGTACGTCCGGGTCTTCCGGGCCTCGTCGTGCTTCTCCTTGAGGAGCCGGCCGTTCGAGATCGCGACGTGCTTCTCGGGCACGGTGACGACGACCTCGGACGTCATCCGCTCGTTCGGGGCGTCGTACGACGGGAACCACGCGCGGTTGTCCTCCTGCTCGCCCTGAGTCCACACCATCCACGGGCGCTTCGGGTATTCCTTCGTCGGCCGGACGAAGAACATCCCCTTCCGGGGGCGGGCGTCGTACGCGATCTTCAGGGTGAGGTCCGCCTCCGCCTTGAGGGCCCGCCCGAGACGGACCC
Source organism: Methanobacteriota archaeon (assembly GCA_020029475.1). GTDB lineage: Archaea > Thermoplasmatota > Thermoplasmata > RBG-16-68-12 > RBG-16-68-12 > EA-19. The sequence continues at coordinate 360 of JAIBJG010000063.1, forward strand.
GGAGCCTTTTCCCGTCGTATTCGAACTCGAAGGACCGGCCCTCCCCGTCCGACACCTTCCGGATGTGGAGGTCCTCCCCGTCGAGGTCGATCTCGCGGAGCCCGTCGTTCAGCGAGCTGAGGAGGAGGGTCGCGCTCCCGCGGACCTCCCGCTTCTCCATGTCGAGGGCGATGTCGAGGCGGATGTGGCGCAGGTCGAACGTCCGGTCCCGGGGGAAGTGCTCCGGCGCGGACTCCTCCGCGAACACCTTGTCGAACGCGCCGATCGTGTACGCTCTGCAGAACAGAAAGGACTCCATGCGCTCCCCCGTCCCCACGGTTCCCGGCTCGAATCGGCGCGTGTTATTTAGGGTTATCCCCGGTGATGCGCTCCCGGCGCCGCGCGAGGACTCCCTCGAACAGGAGGAGGAACCCGACGAGGAGGACGGGGGCAGCGACGAGCTCGATCTTCGCGGGCTGGACCCGCTCCCAGAGGAACAGGGCGATCCCCGCGAGGAGAACGGGCGCGCCGAGCAGCAGGAACGTCCGGCTCTTCCATCGGGCCGCCATGGCGGGGGATTCTCGGGCACGCCTTAAGAGTGCGCCGGCGCGAACGCAGAGTCCCGGGGCGAGTTATCCTTACTTAAGGATAACCGGCCGAGGACTCGGAGACCGTTCCTCGGAAACTACAAATGCGGGGGAGCGGTGGGCGGGCCGATGGCCCGGAACGCCGTCCGGACGCGGCCCCTCGCCCTCGCGATGCGGCGGATGCAGATCCCCCTCCGGAGGATCCGCCAGAACTTCGAGACGCGGGACGTGCGGGACCGGGGCCTGTACGGGAAGCTGTGGTGGCGGAGCATCGACGGCGCGCGGGTCGGCGGGTTCTTCGGGTTCATCACGGACCCGGAGGGATGGGACGATCTCGGACCCGTGGTCCCCGAGGCCGTCGTCCTCGCGTTCGTCCGGCCGCGGAAGCATCCGCTCCACCGCCGGCTCATCGCCCGCAAGGGATCCCTGTTCGAGAAGGTCGCCCGCCGGAGCCGGTACGAGGAGGTGCCGTTCACGCTCCTGAGGGAGCGGGAGGAAGGCCTCCTCCGCCATCGGTCGATGCGGGGCCGCCCGGACGAGATCCTCGCGTTGAGCGCGTGCGACTTCTTCATGACCTCGTTCCGCGCGTTCTGGTCGACGGACTTCCTGCAGTCGATCCAGAAAATCAAGAGCACGAAGAAGCGCTAGACCCCCGCCACGGCCTCCACGGGGGTCCGAGGGGAGACTTCGAGGTCCGCCTCCGGGACGAGCTCGTATGTCTTCGTCCAGTGGTCCCGCTCGCTCCGCGTCCACCGGACGACGCCCACCGCCGCGAGCCGCATCGCCCGCCTCCGGGTCGTCTTGTTCCCCCACCGGTACCGCACCGCCATCAGCGCGGTGAGGTCCTTCTCCCGCTCCACTCGCCCGCCGAAGTCCATCTCGATCACCCGCGCCAGGAGGGCCAGGTTCCTCTGGTCCTCGGGCGCCGGCACCCGGTCCGCGATCCACTGCCATCGGTCCATGGGGACTCCCATCCGCAGCGCGAGCGAAGTAAGGCGGGTATTGCGTGTACGCTACCCGTTGTCTTTTTGGCCGCCGGACGTTACCGTCACCGTGGACTGGTTCACCCATATTTTCACCGCGGTCGCGATCGCCTTCGCCCTCCGCTCCCACCGCAAGGTCGCCCTCGCGATGGCCTTCGGAGCGATGGCCCCGGACCTCGACGCGCTCCTGACGCCAATCCTGTTCGTCGCCCCGCAGCTCTGGTTCCTGGACCACCGGACGTTCTCCCACTCCCTCCTCCTCGGGCTCCCGTGGGCCCTCGCGGTGACGTGGGTGTTCCAGAGGGCCGCGATCCTCCGCGTGTGGCGGCGGCTGTTCCGCGTGGACGTCGCCCTCCCGATGGACCGCACGATCGTGCTCCCGGTGCTCGCGGGGGTCCTCCTGCACATTCTGATGGACGCCCTCACGATCCAAGGGCCCGCCCTCTTCGCCCCGTTCTCCGCGAGCCGGTTCCAGCTCGACTGGTTCTACTTCATCGACATCGCGCCCCTCGCGGTCTCGAGCCTGCTGTTCGTCCTGACCCTGTGGAAGCTCGGCCCGCCGAAGCTCCGGACGCGGCTCATCGCGGTCCTCCTCGTCGTCGTCCTGGCGACGGGCGCGTTGCGGGGGGTGACGAAGGCGGAGGTCGTCGCCGCGGAGCCGGGAGCGACGGTGATCCCCACGCAGAACCCGCAGACGTGGTGGACGTGGCGGGGCCTGCCGAACGGGAGCCTGGAGGTCTCCCTCGTCGAGGCAGGCCGACCCTCCCGCCTCTTCCTGGAGACCTACCCGCTCCTCCGGGTGAACGGCTCTCCCGGAGGCCTCGACCCCGCCCGCATCGTTGCGGAATCCACGCTGGATTTCACGGCGTTTACACTGAACGCGTACGCCGTCGCCCTGAACGCGACGCGACTGCCCGACGGGTCCTGGTGGCTCGGGTACTTCGACCCCGTGCGGAAGGCGATGACCCGGTTCTCGGGGACGGAGAACGCGTTCTCCCCGGAGGACCTCGTGATCGTCATCGCGTCCGACGGCAGGGTCGCCTCCGTCACCTGGCCGTGACAGGCGAACCTTTAACGCCGGTCGCGGGTTCGACGCGCGATGCTTCGCGGGAAGCGCGTCGTCGTCACCGGCGGCGTGGGCTTCATCGGTTCCCACCTCGTTGAACGCCTCGCGCCTTCGAACGATGTCGTCGTGCTCGACAACTTCGTCACGGGCCGCCTGGAGAATCTTGCGCGGGCCCGGGACCGGGTGGAAGTCGTCCGCGGTTCGATTCTCGACTCCGAGGTGGTCGCGCGAGCGTTCGAGGGGGCGGACGTGGTCTTCCACCTCGCCGCCCTGACGTCCGTCCCCGAGAGCATCGAACGGCCGCTCCCGTATCTGGAGACGAACGTGGCGGGAACCCTTCACGTTCTGTCCGAGGCCCGATCGGCGGGGGCCCGCCGCCTCGTCTTCGCGTCGACGTGCGCGGTCTACGGCCGGACCTCGGGATCCCTGGGCGAGAATACCCCGCCGGACCCCCTGTCCCCGTACGCGGTGACGAAGCTCGCCTCCGAGCACCTCCTGCGAGTCGGGTCCGGGAACGGCCCGGAGACCGTCGCTCTCCGGCTCTTCAACGTATACGGCCCCCGGCAGAGCCCGGGCTCGCCGTACTCCTCCGTCGTCGCGCGGTTCATCCGGTGTGCGGCCGACGGCGCCCCGCTCACCCTCCATGGGGACGGCCGCCAGACACGAGACTTCGTGTATGTCGCGGACGTCGCAGAGGGACTCGACCGTGCGGCGACCGCGCCCGGCGCGGGGGGCGGGGTGTTCAACATCGGCTCGGGACGCGAGACCTCGATCCTGGAGCTCATCGACGCGGTCCGCGCCCTTGCGGGGTCCCGCCTCGAGGTCGTCCGGCGGCCCCCTCGACCGGGAGACGTACGGAAATCTCGGGCGGACCCGCGCCGGGCGGCCCGGCGCCTCGGCTTCCGGGCCCGCACATCCCTGGAGAAGGGGTTGCGCAAGACCCTCGACGCCGCGTCCGTCACTTCATCTTGAGGCCCCAGTCGTAGGGGATGTCCGGCGAGTCGTGCGGGATCCGGAACTCGTCCGGGGCCTTGTAGTTGTACAGCTCTGTCGGGACGTTCACGAGGTATGCGGAGCTCCCACCGATCGCCTTGAATCCGTGGACCACGAACGGGGGAATCTGGATCAGCATGGGGTTCCCCTCGCCCGGGAAGAACTCGTCCACCTCCCCGCGGGTCCGTGAACCATCCCGGTTGTCGTAGCACACGACCTTCGCGGCTCCCTTCACGACGACGAAGTTGTCCGTCTGGACCTTGTGGTAGTGCCATCCCTTGACGACATTCGGGTACGCGATCGTGATGTACACCTGCCCGAACTTCGAGAACTCGGGCCAGTCGGACCGGAGCATCTCCTCCAGATACCCGCGCTCGTCGTGAATGGGTTTCAACGGCCGGACCTTCACGCCTTCGATCATCCGCACACCGCCGCCGGGATGGCCCCCGTGTCAAATAGATTCCGCGCCGGCGAGGGACTGCCGTCCCCACCCCTCCACGGCGGCGACGAGGCCGGGATACCGCTCCTCCAGATACGACCGGGCGCTCCCGAGGACCGTCGGGCGCCACCAATCGGCGCTCTCCCGGTACCACCGCACCGTCCGATCGATGTCCCGGTCGAACGTGTGGCGAGGCTTCCAGCCCGTCGTGCGGCGGAGTTTCCTGCTGTCGACCGCGTGGCTCGCCACGTGACCCGGCCGGTCCGCGACCCTCCGGATCAGGTCGGGTCGTCCTTCGAGAGCGCCTAGGACGGCCCGTGCGACCTGCATGGTGGACCTCCGTTCTCCCGTCCCGATGTTGAACGCCTGCCCGTCGATCCCCCGCTTTCGGAGGAGCGCGAACAGGGCGGAGCAGTGGTCCTCCACGTGGATCCATTCCCGCCGGTGCGTCCCGGAGCCGTACACCGGCAGCGGGAACCCGGCGATGGCGGAGATCGCGAAGAGCGGAATCGCCTTCTCCGGGTGCTGGTACGGACCGTAGTTGTTCACGCAACGGGTGATGACGGCGGGCACGTCGAACGTCTCGTGGTACGCGTACGCCAGCCGATCGGCACCCGCCTTGCTCGCCGCGTACGGGCTCCTCGGGTTCAGGGGGGAATCCTCCCGCGAGGGTCGGCTCCCGCTCTCCCCGTATATCTCGTCGGTCGACACATGGACGAAGCGGTCCACGTTCGCCTTCCGGGCCGTCTCGAGCATCACCTGGGTGCCGAGGACGTCCGTCCGAACGAATTCCCCCGCGTCGAGGACGGAACGGTCCACGTGGGTCTCCGCCGCGAAGTGAACGATCCCATCGCAACCGCGCGCCGCCTCCGCCGAGGCGGCTGGATCGCACACGTCGCCACGGAGGAACGTGATGCGTCCTTCGTCGATGAGGTCCCGCAGGTTCGCGAGGTTCCCCGCGTACGTGAGCCTGTCCAGAACGACCACGTCGTGGCCCTTTCGCACCGCCATCCGTGCGAAGTTCGACCCGATGAAACCGGCACCGCCTGTGACCAGGAGCCGCACGACGCGCGATACCCACGCTCCGTAGATAAGGGCTCCTAGGTGAGTCGTCGGGGGACGTCGTGGTAACGCCAAACTCTTTCACGGTCCGCTGCGATTCCGCGGCGGTGAACGACGTCCTCGTGATCGGCGGGAGCGGTCTCCTCGGACAGCACCTGCTGCGCGAGGCCACGACCCGCGGATACCGAGCCCAGGGTACATACTCCACGGAGCCGGTCCCGCGCTTCCTCCGGCTCGACGTCTCCGATGTCGCCGCGGCCCGGGAGCTCGTGTCCCGCGTGAGGCCGGGGGTCGTGGTCGTCGCCGCGGCGATGACGAACGTCGACGGGTGCGAGTCCCGCCCCGACGTCGCGGAGCGCGTGAACGCGATCGCGCCGGGGGAGATCGCAAGGGCGTCCAAGGAGGTCGGCGCCCGCGTCGTGCATGTCTCGACGGACTACGTCTTCGACGGAAGGTCCGCTCCCTCGGACGAGTCGACCCCGCCGAAGCCGATCAACGCGTACGGACGCACGAAGCTCGAGGGCGAGCGGAACGTGCTCGCCGCAGACTCGGAGGCGCTCGTGGTCCGTACGTGCGCGAACTTCGGATGGAATCGCCTTCGCAGCAAGGAAAACAGCGTCACGTGGATCCTCCGCGGTCTCCGCCAGGGGAAGGCCCTCCCCCTGTTCACGGACCAGCGCGTCTCCCCATCCTACGCGCCCCATGTGGCCCGCGTCGCGTTCGACCTGCTCGAGAAGGAGGAGGCCGGCATCTATCACGTGGCCACGAAAGGATGCCTCTCCCGCTTCGAGATCGGGGAGGCCGTCTGCCGCGCGTTCGGCCTGCCGGCCTCCCTCCTGATCCCGTCGACGCTCGAGGACGCACACCTCGTCGCGCCGCGGCCCCGGTTGTCCTGCCTGACGTCGCGGAGGCTCGAGCGATTCCCTAATATCCCGGTCCCCCCGTTCCACGAAACACTCGACGAACTGAGGCGGACGGAATGAAGGGAGTCGTCCTAACCGGGGGCCACGGGACGCGGCTCCGGCCCCTCACCCACACGGGACCGAAGCAGCTCATCCCGATCGCGAACAAGCCGAACGTCCTGTACTGCATCGAGGACCTTCGCGATGCGGGGATCACGGACATCGGGATCATCCTCGGCGACAACATGCCGGAGAAGGTCCAGGAGTTCCTCGGTGACGGCTCCGCGTTCGGGGTCCGGTTCACGTACATCGTGCAGGGCGCTCCGCGGGGGATCGCCCACGCGATCGGATGCGCCCGCGCGTTCGTCGGGGCCGACGCGTTCTGCGTGTACCTCGGCGACAACCTGTTGAAGGGAGGGATCCGCGCGATCGTCCAGGACTTCGAGCGGGCGCGCCGTGAGGCGGGGATCCTCCTGTGCCCCGTGGCTCATCCGGAATGGTTCGGGGTCGCGGAGGTCTCGGAGGACGGGTCCATCCTGAGCCTCGTCGAGAAGCCGCAGAACCCGAGGTCGAACCTCGCCCTCGTGGGGATCTACCTGCTGAGGCCCTCGATCTTCGGGATCATCGACCGGCTTGCGCCGTCCTGGCGGAACGAACTCGAGGTGACCGACGCGATCGAGGGGCTCCGAACCCAGCGCGGCGGGGTGCACGCGTACGTCGTGAAGGGTTGGTGGAAGGACACCGGGCGGCCCGAGGACATCCTGGACGCGAACCGCCTGATCCTGGAGGACCTGGAGCCCCTGGACGAGGGAACCCGGGAGGAGGGGGTGCAGATCACCGGAAGGGTTCGGATCGGGAAGGGCACCGTCATCGCCCGCGGGACGGTGATCCGGGGCCCCGCTGTGATCGGGGAGGGCTGCGTCATCGGACCCGCCTCGTACGTCGGCCCGTACACGTCGATCGGAGACCGATCCCGGCTCGTTGGCGCGGACATCGAGGGTTCGATCGTCATCGGGGACGCGGTGATCGAGACGAGGAACAAGATTGTGAACAGCCTGATCGGTCGCCACGCGGTGATCGGGTCCGCAGAGGGACGTCTCCCCCGAGGTCAGCAACTTGTCGTCGGGGAGAACAGCGTCCTCTTCCTGTAGCGAATCTCGGGCGGGACTCTGAGTCGGGGTCGAGCGGTGCCTCTAGGCGCCGACCCGCTCGAGGTCCGCCTTCACCATGATCTTCACGAGCTGGGGCATCTTCGTCTTCGCCTGCCACCCGAGGATCCGCTTCGCCTTGGAGGAATCCCCGCATAACGTGTACACCTCCGCGGGCCGGATGTGCTTCGGGTCCGTGCGGACGTACGTCTCCCAGTCCTCGATGCCGACCTCGCGGAATGCGAGCTCCACGAACTCCCGCACCGAGTGGGACTCCCCCGTCGCGATCACGTAGTCGTCCGGCTTCGGCTGCTGGAGCATCCGCCACATCGCCTCGACGTACTCCGGGGCGTACCCCCAGTCCCGCTTCGCCTCCATGTTCCCGAGCTCGATGTGGTCCCACTTCCCCTTCGCGATCCTCGCGACCCCGTGGGTGACCTTCCTGGTCAGGAACTCGAGGCCTCTGCGTTCGCTCTCGTGGTTGAACAGGATCCCGTTCGATACGTGCATGCCGTACGCCTCCCGGTAGTTCGCGCACGCCCAGAACGCGAAGAGCTTCGCGACGCCGTACGGGGAGCGGGGATGGAACGGGGTGTGCTCGTTCTGGGGAGTCTCCTTCACCAACCCGAACAGCTCGGAGGTCGACGCCTGGTAGATCCGCGCGTCCGGGACGAGCTCCTTCGCCGCCTCGAGGAGGCGGATCACCCCGAGGCCGTCCACGTCCGCCGTGAGGACGGGCTGGCGGAACGAGGTCGCGACGAACGACTGGGCCGCGAGGTTGTAGATCTCGTCCGGCTTCGACTCCTTCACGGCGGTGAGGATCGAGCTCTGGTCCGTCATGTCCCCATCCAACAGATGGATCCGGTCCCTCACCTGCTCGATGTTCGTCACGTTCGGGGAGCTGAGGCGCCGGACGAGGCCGTAGACCGTGTACCCTTTCAAGAGGAGCAGCTCCGCGAGGAAGGAACCGTCTTGGCCCGTGCAGCCCGTGATGAGGGTGGACTTCGGCATCCGATCGCCCTCTTGAGGACATCGTCCCTATTCATTCCTTCGATTCACGCCCAGGGACCCGGGCGCGCCACATCCGCCCGCGACGCCCCGATGAAAGGATTAAGCGAGGGCTCGCCAATGGAGGCGCGGGGAATTGGAATGGGGGGCACCCGTCGCCACCACCGGGCCGGTTTGTCCATGACCATCACCGTCGTCCTGGGCCTTGCCGCCCTCGTCGCGCTCAGCGGTCCGGCGGCCGCCGCAGGTCTCGTGGACGGGGGATTCGAGTCCGGCACGCTGGCGGGACCGTACCCCACCGCGCCCGCACCGCCCTCCGTGGGCTTCTGGACCCGGACGTCCGATGACTCCCACCTCGTGAGCCCGCCTGCGATCGTCCGCACGGGACAGTGGGCCTTGGAGGTCGACACCCGGAGCAGCTCGATCGGTTCCGCGATCTACCAGGACTTCGACTCCGGGGCCCTGAGCTACCTCTGGACGACCTGGGTCTATCCCTCCGAGGGCACGAACGTCGCGGAGGTCGTGTACAATTGGGACCGCGGCTCCCAGGGCCGCGCGGAACCGGGCACGTTCATGATGTTCACACCCTCCGAGACCCGGTTCAGCGGCTGGAACGGAAACGCCATCTTCCCTGCGGTCCCCGCGGGCGCGTGGCACGAGCTCACGGTCCGCGCGAACCGCTGCACGAGGACGCAGGAGGTCCGCCTCGACGGCGCTCTGTGGGGGGTCGTGGACGCGGGGACGGCGCCACCCGCGGGGATCGGGACGATGATCCTGGGAGACGTCGCGTTCAACGCCCTGCAGGGGCTGTACCAACGCCCAACCACAATGCAAACCCGTGCTCGTGTGCGAGGGTCAGTAACGCCTCCGCCTGGGCTTGGGCCTCTTGGCCCTCTCGGCGGAACAGATACAC
>JAIBJG010000064.1 GCA_020029475.1 Methanobacteriota archaeon
AGGCGGGCGGGGCCCTGGCCGAGCGCGACCTCCCCGAGATACCGGGGCGTGTTCCGGAACTGCTTGCGGTGCAGCCGCTCGAGGATCTCCGGCTCCCGGTTCCGGACGTCCGGGAGCTTGTAGCTCTTGAACACGACCTCCGATTTCGTGGTGGAGAACCGGACGAGGAGGTTCGTCGAATCCCCCGCGATCGGTGCGCCCATCGCGCGAAAGCCACCGGAGGGATCCCCGTGGAACCGCAGGGCGTCCCCCGTCTCCGTGGGGGCCTTCGCCTGCTGCTCGAACCCGTCTGCGATGAACCGCAGGTACGCCTCCCGCCGCTCCGCGTCGGAGGCGAACGCCCGCCCCGGGCCCGCGGGTACCTCGAACGCGTCCGGCTCGAGCCGTGCCTCCGAGATCGACAGCGGGAGATGGAGGACGGTCTGGCCCTCCGGCAGCCGCACCACCGCCAGGAAGAGGACGACCGCCTCCGTCCCGGACTCCACGAGGAGCGCGCGGTCCTTCACCGCGATCTCGGACCGGAGCCCGACGGCCTCCCCGCACCACCGGCGGGAGCGGAGCCACTCCCGGAAATGCATCGAGTGGCGGATCGCGTCGTCCACGGCGTCGATCGCGGGCGCGAACCGGGAGGCCATCACGTCAGCGACCGGTACAGCGTCAGGGTCTTCTCCGCGATGCGGTCCCAGGTGAAGTGCTGCAGGACCCGCTTCCGCCCCGCCTTCCCCATCTTCGCGGCGAGCTTCGGGTCCTCGATGATCTTCGTGATCGCCTTCCCCAGGCGGACCGGGTCCCCGGGGGGCACCATGAGGCCCGTCTCCCCGTCCACGACGACCTCCTTGATCCCCCCGACGCGGGTCGCGACGACCGGGGTCTCGCACGCCATCGCCTCGAGGTTGATGATCCCGAACGGCTCGTACACGGACGGGCACGCGAACACGGCGGCCTCGTTGTACAGGCTCACGAGGTCGGGGTCCTCGAGCATGTCGCGGATCCACACGACGTTCGGCATCGTCTTCAGGACCCGGCGGAGCTCGTCCTCGATCTCCGGGGTATCCGGCTTCCCCGTCGCGAGGACGAGCGTCGTGCCCTTCGGGACGTGGTCCATCGCGGCCACGAGGTCGAACACTCCCTTCTGGCGGGTGAGGCGACCGACGAAGAAGACGAACGGCGCCTTGATCCTGAACTTCGCGAGGCTCGCGGTTCCTTTCCCGAGGCTCGCGGTCCCCTCCTGCGGGTGGTACTTCGCGGGGTCCACGCCGTTGTGGATCACGGCGACGCTCTTCGCGGGGACATCGTAGCTCTTCAGGATGTCCTTCTTCATGTCCGCGGACACCGCGATGATCGCGTCGCATGCGGTGAGCCCCTCCCGCTCCATCCATGAGCTCAGGTCATAGCCCGTGCCGAGCTGTTCCCGTTTCCACGGCCGCAGGGGCTCGAGGGAGTGGACGGTCGCGACGAGCTTCGCACGGTACGCCCTCTTCGCGAGCGCTCCCGCGAAGTTCGTGTACCAGGTGTGGGTGTGGACGATCTCGGAGTCGATCGGGTCCGCGACCATGTTCATGTTGAAGCTCAGGACCTCGAGCGCCTTCGCGACCTTCGGATCGGGGACGCCGATCGGCTTCAGCGTGGGCCGGTACCGCCGCACCGAGAGGCCCGGGAGGTCGGGTGCCGGGCCTTCCTCGAGGGTGCGGACCTCCACGTCGATCAGCTTCGCGAGGGAGGTCGCGATGTACTTCGCGTGGACGCCCGCGCCGCCGTAGATGTTCGGCGGGAACTCCCACGTGAAGATCGTCGTCTTCATTCGCTGGGAGGAACCCCATTCGCCCCCGATGAAGGTTCCGGTGGGCCCGCGCGATCGAGCCCGGACGACGACGCCTCGGGCCGGGGGCGGCGGGAAGAATGCCTTTTTAGGCCCCCCGCCGCTACGGCGAGGCCAAGGCTTCACGCCCTTCCTAGGCGGTGACCCCACGCTGAAGAACCGCTCGATGCCCCGGAGTCACGTGATTCCCGTCCTGGGCTATCCGGACGTCGGGGAGGCGATCACGTGGCTCTGCGAGACGTTCGGATTCACGGTGCGGTGGCGGGTTGGAGGCCATCGCGCCCAGCTCAACGTCGGAACGGGTGTAGTCGCGGTCACTGGGCGCGCCCCGAAGAAGGGTTCCCGTTCGCAAGCCCCCGATGACCCTGTCGATTCCGTGATGGTTCGCATCGACGATGTCGACGGCCATCATGAGCGGGCCCGAGGGCGGGGCGCTCGGATCCTCCAGCCGCCCGCGGACTACCCGTACGGCGAGCGGCAGTACACGGTCGAGGACCTCGCGGGTCATGTCTGGACCTTCTCCCAGTCCATCGCCGACGTCGCGCCCGAAGTCTGGGGCGGCACGTCGGTCGATCTCTAGATGCGAGTCCACCGCGCCAGATTCTCCTCGCCCCGGCGTTCCGTCATGGCGCGCGGTGTTCGCACCACTCCCGGTTCTCCCACTCGCCGTGGCCCTCCCCCGCGATATGGCCCGTGTCCGCGACGACAACCTCGCGACGGGCTCCACCGTCCCTCGCCCGCCCCTCGGGGATCGCGAAGAGCGTGGCCCGCCGTATCACGTCGTCCTCCGATCGGGGCGGGACCTCGGACTGCAGGGACCGGACCCACGCGTCCTCCGTCGCCTCCCAGGACCCCGCCCCGCGGAGCTCGGAGAGCGAGAGACGCGCGTACGACTCCGGGAACTCCAGGAGCGCCGCACGGAGCAGCTTGAGCAGACGAACCCCGCGTTCGGACTCCCCCGCGAGCGTGCACGCCTCGGACATGTCCACGAGGCCCTGCGCGAGGCACCCGACGTTCTGGAACGTGACCCGGGTGTCCGGGTTGTCCCAGAACCGCGGGTCGGACCGCAGCCCCATCAACATCATCGTGTAGCCCCGGGCGAGGAACCCCGCGACTTCGAGGTCCACCTTCCCGCGGAGGATCGGGCCCGCCGCCCGTTCGAAGTCCACCTCCGCGGCCGAGGACCCCTGTGCGCGATAGTGCCCCCGGAACACGTGGCGGGCGTACGCCACCGCAAGCCGTCGGAGGACCGCGGGCCGACGCTCGACGTCGAGCCCTTTCAGGATCTGGCGGGCGGTCCGACGGACCGCGTTCTCGACCTCCTCCGTGACGAGCGTGAACGCGTGCTTCCAGAGCTGGGACATCGGCGCTCCCCGGTGGACCCGGGAAACAACGGCGCCGTCGGAACGTCGCATCCCCGTCCACCGGGTGTCCGAGGTCCGGCCGTGGAGGAGATGCTCGTCGTAGTCGGACCAGCTCGAGTAGTCCAGGACGTCCGCGGCCATTGGGCGCGCGGGCGGCGCCGGAGACGCGACCGTAACCCCGCTCCCGCGGAGACCCTCGACGATCCCCACGAACCGGTCCGCCTGCGCCGGGTTCGCCAGGAGGGATTCGAGGTCGCTCGCGACGAGCAGGGAATCCGCCCCCCGGGCCGCGACGGAGGCGGCGAACCCGGAGGGGTCCGTCGCGCCGAACGAGAATTCTGCGCTGAGTCCGGGGTCCCGGGCCGCGAACCGGAGCCCGCCATCCAGGCCTGTCTTCCCCCACGCGGTTGTGGATTCTTCCATCGCTGCGAGCTGGCGGGAATCGAGAACGAGGTGGACGTCCGCGAGGAGGTCCGGCATTCCCTCGTACATTCCCGCCAACCGGCGCGCGGACTCGGCATAGCTCTCGAGGGTCTCAGAGGACGTCGCGCACTCCGGGAGCCAGAGCCCGACCGGTCCCTCGTGCTCGCGGAGGAGGGGCGCGGAGAAGTCGATCATCATCTCGAACAGCGCCTCCCGCTCCACGCGATGGAGGTGGGGGAGGATCGGGTGGAACGGCGGAGTCATCACGAACCCCGCCGTCCCCCGCCGCCACGCGGCGACCGTGCGTCGATACGCCTCCGGATCCTTCTCGAGGAGCCACACGAGCGTCTGGGGCTCGACGTCCACGGAAGCAACCCCCGCCTCCCGCTCGAGGACCTTCTCGATCCGCCCGTACGCGCGGAGCATCGCGTCCGTCCAGTTCCGCCCCGCCACGCGGTCCCCCCCGATGCGCACGGCGACGGGGGAGACCCGCTCCTCGGACCTCGGGGGCTTGAGGGGGTCCGGCTCGATCCATCGGACGACGTCCCCGGGCTGGTACCCGTGGAGATGGAACGACAGGGTCGTCATCGACTCACGTCGTCCCCGCCCACCAGTCGGGGTCGATGTCGGGGAACGCGGCGTCCCGGGCCTCGACCTCGGCGAGCCACGCCTCGTCCCCGGGGGCGAGGGCCCCCGCCGTCGCGGCCTTCAAGAGGGAGAGGAGGCGGTCGAACGCCGCGGCGTGGAGCTTCACCCGCGCCTCCGCGTAGTCGCGGGCGGAGACCGTCGTGATCAGGAACGGCCAGTCCGAGGACTCGAGGAGCAGGAGCTCGCGGGCGAGCTGCTTCAGGATCCGGAGGACGGTCCCTCGCGGTCGGCGGGTCTCCCGGAGAATCTCGGCGAGGGCGTCCTCCGAACGGTACACGAGGTCCCACACCCACATCGTGTCCGGGTTCAGCCACACCCAGTGGTGCCCGCCCTGCCCCCACGATCCCTCCGGCAGCCGGATCACGGACGTCGGCGGGGACCGGAGGAGATGCTCGGACGCGGTCGTGACCTCGGCCCGGAGTCCCCGGAGCACCGCCTCCAGCCACCGGGGGCCTTCGAACCACCAATGGCCGAACAGCTCCGTGTCGAACGGCGCGACGACGACGCCGGGACGGCCCGTCGACTGCCGATGGGCCCGGAGCGTCTCGCGCACCGTCCCCACGAAGTGCTCCGCGTGCGCGCGGGCCCGCTCTTCCGCGGCCTTCGGGTCGTACGGGAGCTTGTCGTCGAGGGCGAGTGCCCGACTCGTGACCCGCCAGTACCGGAGCCCGCCCTGCCCCTTCTTGCGGTGGAACTCGAGGTACGCGCCGTCCCCCGGATACCCGTAGTCCGCGCTCCACACCTGGACGCTCGACTTCGGGTCCCGGGCGAGGACCGCGACCCGCTTCTTCCCGCGGGTCACGAGAGTGTGGGCCTCGTTCGGGGACACGCCCGTCCCGGGTCGGGTCGTCGGAGGCTCCGGCTCCTCGAAGCGGTCCCCGTAAGTTCCCAGGGGCGTCCCCCCGGACACGAGGTGCGTGTCGACGAAGAAGTACCGGAGCCCGTGGAGGGCGAGGACGTCCTCGAGCCCCGGACGGTTCCACGCGCGCGCGGGCCCCGCGGGGCGGGACCACCGGCCCTCAGGGCGGTACGCGCACTCCGGGAGCCAGATCCCCCGCGGCGCCTTCCCGAAGTGCCGCCGGTACCCGGAGACCCCCGCCGCGATCTGAGCGTCCACCGCCGCATCGCTCCCGAGAAGCGGGAGGTAACCGTGGGTCGCGGCGGACGTGATCACCTCGAGGTGGCCGCCCTCTTGGAGCCTGCGAAAGGCCCCGAGGAGGTCGCGGTCATACCGCTCGACGAAGTCCCGCCTCGCGTCCCCATAGAACGCGCTCCACGATGCGGCAAGGCGGGCGGCGTCCCGGTTCCCGATCGCCTCGAACGCCTCCCGGTCCCTCTCCGCGAGCTCCTGGCGGGAGTCAATGTACGCGATGAGATCTTCTTTGAACCGCGGCGATGCGAGCATCTCGCAGAGGACCGGGGTCAGGCCGACCGTGATCCGCGGGCTTCCGCCCTCCGACGCGATCCGGTCCAACACCCGGAGGATCGGGAGGTAGCACTCCGCCGCGGCCTCGAGGAGCCAGTCCTCCCCATGGGGCCAACGTCCGTGGCCCAGGACCCACGGCAGGTGGGTGTGGAGGACGAGGACGACGTGACCGACGGGCGATCCGTCGGGCCCACGGGGCGGCGTCCGAGGCATCGTCACGCCCCGGCGAGGTCCTTCCCCATCACGATCCAGATGTTCTCCTTCACGAACCCGAGCTTCATGTTGATCCCGAGCATCGGCGCGTTCAAGGTGCTGTTCCCGGTCCGGATCCACCGGAACCCGCGACGCTTCGCGTAGTCGATCGCCCGCAGCTTCAGGCACACCGCGATCCCCCGGCCCCGGTACTCTCGCCGCACTCCCGTGAACCCGGTGTACAGGGTGTCCGGCATCGACTCGAGCCGCTCGAAGTCCGAGACCCCGACGTACCGGTCCCCGTCCTTCGCGAGGAAGAACGCCTCCGGGAGGGCCCGAGGCCCCACCAACGTGTGGTCCCGGAACATCTCGAACGGAGGCGGCGTGAAGGGATCGACCCGGGGCACGTCGAGGGAAAGGACGTTGTCCATCTCGAAGACGTCCCGGAGCCGCTCGGGGTCCTCCGCGAGCTCGTCTTTCAGCGTCACGACCTCGATCCCATCCGGGACCCGCGCGTCCGCGGCGAAGGCGGAGGGGTCGAACGCCTGGACGTCCAGGCGGGATTCCCAGCTCCGGTGGAGCTCCTGCATCCCCCGCCGGCGCAGCCACGCGACGCTCTCCGTCATCGACTCCCGCACCCACGACCGGAGGGCCTTCGCCTTCCGCTGCCGGAGCTCCTTCATCAGGCGGCCCGCGAGGGCGCCTCCGACGCGACGCCCCTGCCACTGCGGATGGACGCCGATCCACACCGCGTACCGGTCCGGGTGGAAGGACCACGGCAAGTGGCTGAACGAGACGCTCCCGACGATGGTCTTCGTCGAAGGGTCCATCGCGACGAGGCGCCGGTGGAAGATCTTCCCGCGGTCGAACCGTTCATCCTCGAACCGCTCCTCCTCGACCGTGGTCGTGTTGTCCGGATACAGGAGGTTTGAAATCTCCACGAGGGCGGGGTAGTCCTCCGGCTGGAAGTCGCGGATCGTGACCGCATTTCGCTGGACCGTTTCTTCCCCGGTCGCAGGCATCGCTCGAACCTGCGTCTCCACGGAGCCTCCCGTCATAAGTCTTCCGGTGGCGGCGTCCGCGGGCCGCACGTTTAAGTAGCGAGTTCGTGTCGGAGCGGGTCCATGAAGATCCTGTTCGCCGCCGCGGAGGCGTACCCGCTCGCGAAGGTCGGCGGCCTCGGCGACGTCGCGGGGAGCCTCCCGAAGGCGCTGCGGGAGCTCGGCCACGACGTGCGGATCGCGATGCCACGGTACGGGACGATCCGAGAGGCGACAAAGGAGCTCGGCTCGTTCCCCGTCTCGATCGGCGGCGCGGACCACGACTCGAAGCTCCGGACCCTCCGCCTCGGCGAGGTCCCCGTGTACCTCGTCGACTTCGCTCCCCTCTTCGACCGCACGAAGGTGTACGAGTACCCGGACGACGGTCAGCGGTTCGCGTTCTTCGGGAAGGCGGTCCTCGACCTCCTCCCCGCCGCGGACTGGTGGCCGGACGTCGTCCATCTGAACGACTGGCACTCCGCGCTCGCGGCGGCGTACCTCAAGACGTCGTACGCGGCCCAGGAGCGGTACCGCCGGATCGGCTGCGTCCTCACGATCCACAACCTCCAGCACCAGGGGCTCTTCGGGAGGGACGTCTTCGACTGGGCGGGCCTCCCTGCGGAGACCTGGGACCCCGAGGGCGTGGAGTTCTACGGGAAGATGAACTTCCTGAAGGCGGGAATCGTGTACGCGGACCGCGTGAACACGGTGAGCCCGACGTACGCGAAGGAGATCCAGACGGAGGCGTTCGGCTTCGGCCTCGACGGACTCCTGAGGTCGCGGGCCGCGAAGCTCTCCGGGATTCTGAACGGGATCGACTACGACGTCTGGAACCCTGCGAGGGACTCGAACATCCCCCAGAAGTACTCGAAGTCGAGCCTGGAGAAGAAGGGGAAGAACAAGGCCGCGCTGCAGAAGGAGGCGGACCTTCCCGCGCTATCGAAGGTCCCGTTGATCGGGATCGTCTCCCGGGTCACGGAGCAGAAGGGGTTCGACATCCTGATCCCGGCGATCCCGGAGATCATGAACCTCGGCGTGCAGGTCGTCCTCCTCGGAACCGGCGAGGCGGTGTACCAGGAGCCCCTCGAGGCGTTCGCGGCGGCGGGGAAGGGGTTCGTGGCGTACCTGAAGTACGACGAGCCCCTCGCGCACCGGATCTACGCGGGGTCCGACTTCTTCCTGATGCCCTCGAAGTTCGAGCCCTGCGGTCTCGGGCAGGAGATCAGCCTGCGGTACGGGACGATCCCGATCGTCCGGGAGACCGGAGGGCTGGCGGACACGGTCGTCGACGTGACTACGGATTCCAAAGAGGGGAACGGCTTCGTGTTCCAGGAGTACAAGGCGGGAGCGCTCGTCGACGTTGTTCGCCGCGCGGTGGAGTTCTTCCGGACGCGGCGCGGGTGGAGGTCCCTCCAGCAGCAGGCGATGACCCGGGACCTCTCGTGGCGGGCGTCCGCGAAGGCGTACGCGGACCTGTACAAGGAAGCCCGTAGCGGGTAGAAGCGGGATTCGTTCCGGTCGCGCGGCGCGGTGTGACGCCGGGGAGACCGTGAGAATCGGGCGCCAAGGTTGATATGTGTGCAATGCATACGTTGAAAACATGACGGAAGTTACGGTATCGGCACGGATCCCCCACCAGATGGAGAACGAGGTGGAGGCCCTGATGCGCGAGGAGCATCTGGAAAAGTCCGCGGCCCTCCGGAAGCTCTTGCACCTCGGCCTCGAGAACTACCGTCGAGAGCGTGCCTTGCGCCTGCTGTCCGAGCGAAAGGTTACCCTCTCCAAGGCCGCCCAAGTCGCGAGAGTCACGATCTGGGAAATGCTTGACCTTGTGCGCGAGAGGGGCATCGTCTGGGTTGGCGACGATGTACTCGACGATGTTCGGGAAGTCCTCCATGGGCGCTGACCCGGGAAGGGCCGATGGCGAAACGCACCGTCTTGGTTCTGGACGCGACGCCACTGATCGCCTTGGGAGCCGCCGGTTCGCTTGAGACCGTGCTCCGGCTGGACTTTCGATTCGTCATGGCCGAGGAGGGCGAGCAGGAGGTGGTCGTCGAGGGCCGGCGAGTCGGGGCGCCTGACGCCTCCTCGGTGGAGCGCTTCCTTCGGGAGGGGAGGATTGAACGCGCCAAGGTACGAAATCGGCAGCTGCTGCAGAGAATCGGAGAGAATCCGCGCCTCTCCCCGGCAGACGCGGCGTCCCTTTCCCTCGCCTTAGAACTCAACGCTCGCATCGTGACCGATGAGCGAGACCTCCGCGCGGCCGCGCGTGCGGCGGGCGCGAAGGTCGGTGGTACGCTCTTCCTGCTCGCCTCGTCCGTCAAGGTCGGGCGCATGACGGCCGCGGAGGCCGTGACAACAGTGGAACGAATGGTCGAACGGGGATGGTATTGTTCACCGGCCGTCCTGAAGTCCTTCGTCTCGTTGATCGAGGGCGAGACCTCGCGAGGCCATACGTCGCGCGGCTAGAAGACCGGGGCCTCC
>JAIBJG010000065.1 GCA_020029475.1 Methanobacteriota archaeon
CGACCAGGCGACCGTGTCCCGCATGATCACGTACGTCACCTGTACGTCGCGGCGGACGGGGCGAAGGCCTCCGAGGTCACCCGGATGCTGAAGGAGCTCGGGTTCGAGACGACCCTGGGGAACCACGACTTCGCGTACCGCTGGAAGGACCGGGACGTGACCCCGGAGACCGTGATCACGTTCGTGGACCGCGTGCAGTCGAAGCTGAAGGGGACCGGCGTCCTGATGCAGTTCACGACGGTGGCGTGAGCCCATGGCCTCGATCGACAACTTCGAGTTCGCGCACCGGCACCGGCGGGAGGTCGTGTGGATGTCCCAGAACACGAACACGATCCCGATGCCCCGCCGGATCACGGACGCGATCCTCCGGAGCGTGGAGGAGTCGGAGTACAACCTGTACCCGTTCAAGCGCGGACTGTTCGGCCTCCCCGAGGCGGTGAAGGAGGACCTCGGCCTCGAGGACCAGGAGGTCCTGATCACGAACGGCGGGATCGAGGGCGAGTACATGGCGACGCGCGCCCTCCTGAGACCCGGGGACGAGGTCGTCTCCACGGACCCGAGCTTCCTTCCGATCCACGACCAGGTCGCGATGGCGGGCGCGAAGACCGTGGAGATCGACATCTACCGGAAGGACCACAAGCTCCGCGCGGACTGGGCGAGCGAGGCGGTGACCCCGCGGACGCGGATGCTCCTGCTGATCGACCCGAACAACCCCCTCGGGAGCGGCTACACGCGCTCCGAGGTGAAGGGGCTCGCGGAGGTCGCCCGGGAACACGACCTCTGGCTGATCGACGACATCACGTACCGGGACTTCCACCCGGACCACGCGCT
Organism: Methanobacteriota archaeon; assembly: GCA_020029475.1. Classification (GTDB taxonomy): domain Archaea; phylum Thermoplasmatota; class Thermoplasmata; order RBG-16-68-12; family RBG-16-68-12; genus EA-19. Next base: position 832 of record JAIBJG010000065.1, read on the forward strand.
CGCGTCCGAGGTCTACCCGGAGAAGACCCTGATCTCGTACAGCTTCTCGAAGGGGTGCGGCCTCGCGGGGATGCGGATCGGCGCCCTCGTGGGGATGCCCGAGGCGATGAAGGGGATCAAGCGGTACGACACGAACGTCCTCGGGACGAACGTGCTCGCGCAGCGGGCGGCCCTCGCCGCGCTGGAGTGCAAGGGGGAGTGGCTCCCGACGGTGCGAAAGGTCGTGAACCGGAACCAGGAAATCATCCGGGACACGGTGAAGAAAGTGAAGGGGTGCTCCCTGCCCGTGTACCCGTCGAAGGCGAACATGTTCGTGATCGACGTCTCCGCGACCGGGGCGGACCCCAACGCGATCGAGGACCGGCTCCTCCACGACCACATGATCCACGTGCGGGCGGGCGGCTACCTGTCGAAGCGGTTCGGCTCGAAGTTCGTCCGGGTCTCGTTCACGATCCCGACGGAACAGTGCGAGAAGTTCGCCGTCGCGTTCCCGAAGGTCATGGAGTCCCTCGCGAAGTGACCCGCCCAAGCCAGGGTGCCGCGCGACTCCGGTGGACGCAACCCTAGATGACCGGCGTAACGACAAGACTAGAGGGTCGGGAGCGGTGCGCGCTCTTTCAAGGCTCTTCCGGGGAGATCAGAGCGGGTGTCCACGTGAAGTCCGAGACGATTCGAAGGCAAAGGGCCGAACCTGGCTCGACTCGAAAATCCTCTCCGGCCCACCCCGTCGGCGTCCATGCGAACGTGAGAAGTCGTTCGGCAACGGTGTCCCAAAGCCCGATTTCGATGATCCTGGAGTTCCCGTCGGGACCCACGTCTCCCTCGATCCCGAGGACGACATCGCTCGCCCGCACATACGGGGCGGTGTACGGGAGGGCCACCCGGGCGAGACTTTATCGCTTCGGGATCGATGCAGTCCTCGGTGGTCGGGAGATGACCTGGGAAGGCCGGTTCACGATCGCGTCGAGTGTGGCGCTGGTCCTCGCGGTCGCCCTCACCGTGCTCGCCGTCGCCCTCCGGGTGGAGGCGATCACGGTCGTCTCCGTGCTGATCGCCCTGTGGATCCCGTTGCTGCTGATCACGCTGAGCATCGTGGGCCTCGGGGCGCTCGGCGGTCTCATGGACCGGGCGACGCGATCCGGCGCCCCGGGGGTGGCGCCCTCCGGAGCGGCTCGAGGGACCTTGTTCGATTGGAACGTCACGCCGCACACGCACGCGGGCGGGAAGTTCTGCGTCTTCTGCGGGGTCAAACTCGCGTAGCGGACCCGTGGACGATCGCGGACGATGCGCGCCCGCATCGAGGCGGGCTCACATCCGGATCGCGAACTTCGACTTCGTCCCGGCGTACCCGCAGTGCTCGCATTCCAAGTACATCGTGTTCCCCGCGTAGAACCAGCGGCGGGTGAGCTTCCCGCACTTCGGGCATTCCTCCGGGTGGGACGGGACGTGGCCGGGCATCCGGGTCCGAGGCCCGCTAGGCGGCCCCGGGGATAAAGGTACCCTCGCCCTCAGATCCACGTCTCCTTACGGGAGTAGTACACGGGCTTCCGGTCCGGGAATCGCTGACGGAACTCCTCGTACCGGCGGTGCCACCGCGCGTACCGCGCGTCCGAAGAGCGGAGCCGCCGATGGGGCATCTCGATCAGGGCCGTCTGCACCGCCCACACGTTCCCCCCGGAGAGCCGCCAGTCCACCCGCCGGAGGGTCCGGAGGTCGAGGACCCCGTACCCGTTGATCCGGCCCGTCATGTCGATGTACGGGTCGAAGTAGCTCCACACGAGGTCCCGGAGGGACCGGAACACGGGCCGCCTCCCGAAGAGGCCGGGGTCCCGGGACTTCGCGACCGTGCCCCACCGGCCCCCCTCGCGGAACAGGAAGACGACGTGGTCGAGGTCGTCGATCGACTCCAGGTCCAAGACCCACGGACGGTACCCGTGCGCCTCCATGATCGTCGCCGCGGAGAGCGCGGCCTCCAGGCAGTGCGCGGTGCCCAGCCGGGCGACGGAGCGGAACGTGCGGAGGGTCTCGCCGCGCTCCTCGTGGTTGTACGGGAGGCCGCGGAGCCATGCCTGGACCTTGGCAGGGGTCCGGAGGCGCCCGATGAGTCGCCACTCCGCCGCCGTGAACCGCCCGCGGCCTTCCTTGGGAGCGGGAGATGCGGCGCGATCCGGAGGCGGCATCGGATGGAACTCGGAACGCTTCCGGGACTTTCAACGTGCCTCCCGGAGGAACCGAAAAGGGTTATGGCGGGAGCCGTGCTTCCACCCGCCCACGAGGTCGTCCGTGGCGTTCGCCGAGCGGCTCTCCGCGTTCCCGATCGTGCTCGAGGTCGTCCCTCCCCACCGGAGGGCGAGCGAGAAGGCCCTCGCGGGACTCGTGAAGAAGGTCCAGGACGCAGTGGGCTCGATCCCGCACCTCGACGCGCTGAACATCCCGGAGGTCCTCGACGAGAACCACGCGGGCCTCCCGTTCTACCGGAACCTCGGGCCCCGCGCGTTCGCGCAGCGCTTGAACGACGGCCTCGGGGTCGAGGCGATCGTGAACAAGGTCGTCGTCCACGCGGCGGGGCGGGAGGACCTCGCGGAGTGGCTCCGGGAGGCGATCGAGGCGGACGGTCTCCGGAACTTCGTCCTCGTGGGCGGGACCTCGAGCCGGGTCGCGTACCCCGGGCCGGACGTCGTCGCCGCGAACGAGATCCTGGGAGAGATCGCGCGGGGCCGCCGGGACATCGTGTGCGGGAACATCACGATCCCGGAGCGCTCGGGGGAGGTGGAGCGGCTCCTCCGGAAGACGCGCGCGGGGGCGCGCTTCTTCACGACCCAGGTCCTGTTCGAGCCCGAGCCGATCTCCCCGGTGCTGCGGGAGTACGGGGAGGCGTGCGCGGTCGCGAGGATCCCGCCCGCCACGGTCCTCCTCAGCTTCGCGCCCGTCGCGGACTACGAGGACATCGAGTTCCTCGCGTGGCTCGGGGCGACGATGACCCCGGAGACGGAGGACGCCCTCGTCGCGCAGCGGGGCCGGGAGGCGGGGCGCGCGTCGTTCGACGTCGCCCGGCGGATCTGGACGCGGATCCGGGACGCGAACGCGAGGTCCCGCCAGCCCGTCCCCCTCGGGGTGAACATCGAGGAGATCAGCGTCCACAACTTCGACCTCGCGGTCCGGATGGCGAGGGAGTTCCCGGCGTGGAAGGACACGAAGGCCGCGTGACGACCACCTAGAACGGCGCTCCGCACGCGATGCAGAACATGGCGTTCGGCGGATTGCTCGAATCGCAGCGCGGGCAGGCTTTCCCCGAGAGCCATCCCCGCGGGCCCAATCGCGGGGGCCTCGGGAGGGGAGGATACGGGGGAGGGAGGTTCATCGGCAGCACGGGCCGCCGGTCCGTCTTCAGAAGGCCGAAGATGAGGAGGATCGGTCCGAAGATGATGCCTCCGCACGATAGGAGTCCGGGGCCGAAGACGAGATAGAACGTGACGCCGCCCGACAAGAGGATTGCGCCGACGACGAGCTCGACCGTCCCGTCCCTTCCCTCCATCCGCCTTCCGCCGTCAACGGCACCGAGGCGCGCGGTACAAGAAAGTTGCGGGCGGGACTCCCGCTAGAACGGGGCCCCGCAGGACGTGCAGAACTTCGCGTCCCCGCGGTTCTCGGAGCCACAGGACGTGCACGTCCTCGAGGGGGCCGCAGGCGCCGGTGCGGGAGGCGGCTGCGGGGGTGCGTAGGTCGGCGGTGCGTAGGGCGCCGGAGGGTAGCCGGACGGCGGGTACCCGGACGGGAAATACGTCACGGGTTGTTGGGGCGCTCGGAGGAGTTTGTACAATCCGACGAAGAAGAGGATCGGGCCGAAAATCGCGAACCCGCAGCAGACGACTGGGACGGGCAGGATGATGGAGCCGAACCCGATCGCGGTGAGGAGGATCCCGAGGATGATCTCGTTCGTTCCCTCTCCGCTCGCCACGCTCCCTCCGGGCCTCCGCGCCGGGGCAACGGCGCGGAATACAAGAGGGTTTCCATGGCACGGACCCGCGTGGGCTTCCGACGCCCTCCCCCGCGCGGGAAGGATCGGCCCGCTCCCAATCGAATCCTTCAAATTCGCCGGGTCCGATGCGCATCGGAGGCGGGAATGAAGGGCGTCTCGGTCCTCGAGCAGGTCCATTTCAAAAGGCCGATGGTCGAACACATCCGGGACTCGGGGTTCCATGCGGTGGACATGCACTTCCACACGCGTCACTCGGACGCGTACACGAGGGTCCGCTCCGCGCTGGCCCTGGCGAAGAGGAAAGGCGTGGGCCTTGCGATCACGGACCACAACACCCCGTCCGGGGCCTTGGAGGCGCACCGGATGCGGGGCGGGGTCCTCCTAATCCCTGGCATGGAGGTCAGCGCGAAAGATGGGCCGCACATCCTCCTGTTCTTCTACGACTTCGGCGAGATGGTGGAGTTCTATCACCGGGAGATCGAAGGGCGAAAGGGCAAGAGCCCGTACATGGCGACGACCCTCTCCACGGAAGAGCTTCTCGAGTGCACGTCGCGGTACAACTGCGTCCGGGCCGCCGCCCATCCGTACGGATATCTCGGATTGAACAGGGGCGTCGCGAAATGCATCGAGAAGGGATATCTGAACCAAGAGACCCTCTCTCGGTTCGAGGCCATCGAGGTGATCAATGGCGGGATGACGCGGACCGTGAACCGCAAGGCCTCGGAGTTGGCGGTCAAGAAGGGTCTCGGGCTCGTCGGCGGCACGGACGGGCACATCCTCAGGGATCTGGGCAACGTCCTCACGTGCGGGGGATCCGGCGACGTGGAGGGTTTCCTGAGCGACATCGTCCACCGCCGCACCTTCGTGATCGGGCGGGAGAAGAATCTCATCGACAAGAGCCTCACGGCCGCCCTGCTCATGACCCGGTTCGTCCCGTACACACTCCCGTCCCTCGCGGTCCACGTTCGACAGAACCTGCCCCGGGTCCGGCGGTTCGTGCGGGGAAAGGCGGCGGGCGCATCGAGGACCCGAACGAAGCCCGAGTGACTGGCCTACCCGGTCACGTGATCGGATACAACAGACGGCAGAACGGCTCCTTGAACCGGACGATCCAGCTTCGCTTCGCGTACGACTTCAGGGTGATCTCCGTGGACACCTCTTGGTCCGCGAGGAACGCGTCCTTCATCTGGCCGCCGAACGTTTCGTCGAAGACGATCACGTTCGTCTCGAAATTCAGCCGGAACGAACGCGGATCGATGTTCGCACTCCCCACGGAGCCGACCTTGCCGTCCACGACGAACGTCTTGGCGTGGATGAACCCCTTGTCGTACTTGAACGACCGGACCCCGGCTTCGAGAAGGTCCGCGCAGAAGGACTGGGAGGCCCAGAACACGAACATGTGGTCGGGCTTGCAGGGGATCATCACGCGGACGTCCACGCCCGAGGCGGCCGCGACCCGCAGCGCGTCGAGGACGCTCGGATCCGGCATGAAGTACGGGGTCTGGATGTAACACGACTCCCGGGCCATCGAGATCAGCTTGATGTACGACTGCTTCACCCACTGCTGCGAGGTGTCCGGGCCCGACGACACCTGCTGGAGCTCCGCCGAGGACTTCTCCGGGACGGACCGGAGATACTGGAACGGGTTCGTCATCTTCTCTTCGGAAGCGAATAGCCAGTCCTGAAGGAACCGGATCTGGAGCTGATCCACACCAGTCCCCACGATCCGGACGGCGCAGTCGCGCCAATAGCCCAAGGGGCCTCGGCCCAGGTACTCCTCGCCGATGTTGTACCCACCGCAATAGGCGATCCGCCCGTCGATGACGGCGATCTTGCGATGATTCCGGTAGTTGAAACGGGAGAGCCTCGGGAAGAAGTAGGCGAGTTGCACCCCGCTCCCCGCGATCAAGGAGCCGAGCAACCTCATTGCGCGGCCCCCCATCGCATCGACGAGCAATCGGACCTCGAGGCCGGCCTTCGCCTTCTCCGACAGGACTCCTAGGATCTCCCGGGCAAGGGCGTCGTTCCTTACGATGTAGTACTCGAGGTGGATGTGCTCCTTGGCGGCCCGTAGGTCTTCGAGGAGAGACCGGAACTTGTCGTTCCCGTCGACAAAGAGGCGGACCCGGTTGTGGCCCGCGAGGATCGCATGGGGATCCGCGCGCGTCGCGAGGCGGGACAGCTCGCCGTATTCGAGGATCACTCCCGATCGGGACGGTGGCGGGCTCGTGGGAGTTCCGGGAGCGATGGTCGTCGATTCCGGAATCTCCATGTTCAGGAAGTCTCGCGCTTTCTTCTCGAATGTCTTCCGCTTGCGGCGGTAGTCCTGATGGAAGAACACGTAGAGAAGGACGCCGACGATCGGCCAGAAGATGAGGATCATCAACCAGTGGAGCACACGCGTCGGATCGTCCCTCTCGACGAAGAGGACGATGAGAATGAAGACGACATCGAGGATGACGACCAAGGGCGGGAGCAAGAGCGCGATCATGGCGAGAAACGTGTCAAGGTCCGCCAAGCTCCCCGCCTCCCGTTCGCCACGGCATCAGATGGTCGTTTTTGAAGTTTGGCACCGCGATATCACCGGCCCCCCCGGTAGACCGAGAAGAGAGTGCTCCCGGCGGGATTCGAACCCGCGTCCGAGGCTCGAAAGGCCTCTATCCTTGACCGGGCTAGACTACGGGAGCGCGGCGGCTCGTACGTGGATGGGGCACAAAGCCTTTGTGGGCTACAGTTCGCCCGCCATCCCTTTCGCGAGGAGCTTGTACTCCTGCTCCTTCAGCGCGTCCGCGTTCGCGGAGATCAGGAGGTAGGAGTCCTTCACGACGACCTTCTCGTTCAGCGTCTGGAGGAACCGGAGCACGGAGCCGAAGCCGTTCAGGCTCACGAGGTACTCGAGCCCCTCGAGGACGACCGCCGCGTTCCCGCCCGCCTCCAGGAACGCAATCACCGCGCCCGCGAGGGCGACGAGGTTCGTGGGGTCCGCGATCGCGACGTCCCCCGCCTTCGCCGTGTCCGCGGTGCGGCTGAGCCAGATCGACTCGACGTCGCCGAACTGGAACCTCTTCGCGACGTCCGCGGGATGGGTGCGGGTGATCGCAAGGCCGCGGGCCCCCGCCTTCAGGAGGTCGCGGAAGTGGCCGTACACGGCATCTGCTTTCTCCTCGTTCACGAGGTAGCTACCGCGCTCGGAGACCTCGCCCTCCTCCCCTCCGACGGGCACGCCGCTCTCGTCGAGCTTCGTGGCGACCGCCTCGACGTCGCGGTGGATCGTCGCGAGGCGGGTCTTCGCCATCACGCCCAGTTCCGTCGAGGAGTATCCGCGGGAGGCCATCTTAATCACCTCGTTCCACACGTACTTCATGCCCGCCTCGAGGGCCTCGAGGTAGGCGCGCTTCCGGTCGCTCGCCATCGGGGGAGTCCATCGCGGAATACGGACGCGGGCGGTAAAAGCTTTCCCGGATGCGGGCGGCTCAGCCGATGTACCCGAGGTCTTCCTTCGACGGGGTCTCCGGCTGCGCCTCCGCCTCCCGGAGCTTCGACGTGATCTGGTCGATCTGCTTCGCCTTCGACTCGAGCTGCTCGAAGCTGATCTCCACGCCGAGGACCTTTGTGAGGACGCCGAGGACCGCCTGCGCGCTCTTCGGGTCCACGAAGTACCCGCTCGTCTCCCCCATCAGGCACACGGCCCGCACGCCCGCGAGTTTCCCGAGGCCGAGGACGAGGCCGCTCGCGCCGACGATCCCCGCCCCGGGCTCCCCGCGGGAGAACACGACGCCGTGCTTCTCCATCTCCTTCACGAGCTCGAGGTCCGTCGCGGCCCCGAGGACCCGGGGCTTCGTGACCATGCGCCCCATCCCGTACCCGCCGAGGGTGTACGCGAGCTTCACACCGAGCCCCGTGATCTCCTTCAGGACGCGGTCGCTGAGCTCGTACTGGCCCTCCGGCGTGAGCCCCTGGTAGTCCCCGACGAGGATCACGAGGTCCCGCCCGCCGGGCCGCTTCACGTAGTGGAACTCGTTGTTCACGAGCTTCACGACCCCGTCCTCCTGCACGAGGACCTGGGGCGGGAAGTACTTCGAGAACATCTCCGCGAACTTCACCGCCTTCAGCTCGTCCTTCAGGTGCTCCGCGGCGAGCTTCCCGACGTTCCCGATCCCGGGCAGGCCCTCGATGAAGATCGGGTCCGTGAGCTTCGGGTGCTCGAGGTACCTCACGACGATGTTTTCCATGACACGCCCTCTTCCCTCTTCAGCTGCCGCCGGTACCGCCCGTGGCGGTCCTCGGGCGAGTACCGCGGCGGGATCGGGCTCGCCGTCGCCGCGCTGCACCGGGGACACGCGTCCCGCAGGGTGTACGCGCGGCAACCGCGACAGAATCGCATGAACGTGCGCATAGTAAAGCCTTCCCCATTCCCGCGGGCTACTCCTTCCGTAGGAACTTCCCCGTCCCGCCCTTCGCCTCGATGTGCTTCAGGACGCGGGCCGCGGCCTTCTGGATCTCATGTTCTCCTTCGCGACCAGGATGAACACGGGGACCCAGTCCCCCTTGAACCCTTCCGCGGCGAGGGCGCCCTCGTCCATCACGCACTCCTCGAACGCGCGGTACAGGGTCCCGAACGTGTCCAGGAGCTTGTACCCGAACTCCTGCCAGAGCGCGTCGACGGGCTTCCCGAGACGCTCCGCGACGATCGAGAGGAGCTTCTCCGCCTTCTGCTCGTTCTTCCACTCCTGGATCTTCTCCCGCTTCTGGTGCTCGTTCACCGCCTTCAGGGAGAGGTCGATGTGGCCCTTGTCCCGGTCCACCCGGAGGACCTTGCAGACGAGCTTTTGGCCCTCCCGCACGTAGTCCCGGATGTACTTGATCCAGCCGCTGGAGACCTCGGAGAGGTGGATGAACCCCTCCTTCCCGTCGTACTCGTCGAGGGCGACGAAGGCGCCGAAGTTCTTCACGTTCTTGACCGTGCAGACGACGAGCTCGCCCTCCTCGGGCCACTCGTACTCCCCGCGCTTCCCCGCCTTCACTCCACGGCCCCCAGGACCTCGCCCCGGATCACGGCCTTCCCGCCCGTCGGCTTCGCGAGGGTCGCCCCGCACACCTGGCACAGGACGACGATCGAGGGGCGGTCGAAGACGACCTGCTCGTTGCCGCAATCCTCGCACTTGACCCTGAGGAACCTGGACGCGGGCGTGGGGATCATCCCTAGTGGACCTCCACGAGCTCGAACTTCTTCGCCCGCCACGCGGGCCGCTGGTGCGCCTTCTTGCACGTCTTGCACCGGTATCGGAGGTGGATCCGCTTCGTGGGCTTCTCCCGGCCCTCCGGCTTCGGCCTCGGGAAGCCCCCGTACCCGCGGGTCACGCGCCGGAACCGCCGCTGCCCCCGCCGCATCTCGGACCTCGGGCGGTTCTTCACCCGCTCGACCTCGAGGTCCGTGTGCTTGTTGCAGTGCGGGCAGTACCCCCGGATCACGCGCGGCATCTTCATGGGAGAACGACCGAAGGGCCCTTCGAACGGGGAACCGCTATTAAAGGATTGTCGAGCGGGGCCGCGATCCCGGGCCCGTTCCCTCCATGGCGGAACGGTTCCTCGCGCCGCGCGGGGGGCCGCGTCGCGCCCGCGAGAGCCCCTCGCGGCTCCGTTCCCCCGCGGTCCGTCCGACATTAATCGGAATACATATATACACCCAGAATAATATTACGCGACGCGGATTCAAATGACGAAGGAAGCCCGCCTGAGCCGGAGGGACGAGTCCCTCGTGGACCTCCTCGTCCGGACCGGGATGTCGAAGAACATCGCAAAAACCCTCGTGTTCCTCTCGAAGCGGGACGAGACGACGTCCGTGGAGATCGAGAAGGCGACCGGGCTCCGGCAGCCCGAGGTGAGCATCGCGATGCAGGAGCTCCGGCGGCGGCGGTGGGTCGAGAAGCGGGACATCAAGAAGGAGGGGAAGGGGCGCCCCGTCCACGCGTACCGCCTCGCGGTGCCGTTCGACGCGATCATCGACATGATCGCCCGGGAGGAGCGGGCGAAGATCGAGGACATCGAATCGAACATCCGGAAGATGCGGAGCCAGCTCGGCTAGCGCTTCCGGGCCTTCACGCCCTTCGCGTCCGCGACGAGGACGACCGTCGCGACCCCGACGAAAAGCCCGTTGTCGACGACGCCGGGGACGTTGTTCATCTCCCGCTCCAGCGCCGCGGGGTCCCGGATCGCCTTGAACCGGGTGTCGAGGACGTAGTTGTCGTTGTCCGTCCGGTACGTCACGCCCCCCGCGAGGCGGAGCTGCGGAGCGCCTCCGAGGGCCTGGAGGCGGGCCTTCGACACCTTCCACCCGAAGGGATGGACCTCCACGGGGACGGGGACGCGGGACCCGAGGGTCTTCACGAGCTTCGACGCGTCCACCGCGATCGCGACGGTCTTCGAGGCGGCGGCGACGAGCTTCTCCCGGAACAGGGCGCCCCCCATCCCCTTGATCATGTCGAGGTGGGGGTCCACCTCGTCCGCGCCGTCGATCGTCAAATCGATCTCGGGGAACTCCTCGAGGGACGTCAACGGGATCCCGTGCTCCTTCGCGAGGTTCGCGGTCGCGATCGACGTCGGCACCCCGCGGACCTCGAAGCCGTCCTGGGCCATGTCCCCGAGCTTGAGGATCGCGTACTTCGCGGTGGACCCTGTGCCGAGGCCGACGATGTTCCCCTCCTTCACGAGGGCGACCGCGGCCTCCGCCGCGGCCCGCTTCCGGGCCTCCACGTCGGGGGTCATCCCACCCGCCTCCGGGCCGCCGCGCGGACGATCGCGACGAGCTCCCGCTCCACGAGGCGGTCGATCCGCGCCCCGAGGGCGCGGGACGCCTTCCGCGGATCCCCCGTGACCCCGGGCCAGTACCGCCGCGCGTCCCGGACGACCGCGTGGCGGGGGATCCGGTTCGCGCCCCGCGGCCCACGACCCCGGACGAGGTCCGGCCGCGCGGACAGGACCCGGGAAGTCTCGATCTTCCCCGCGTGCCCCTCCCCGGGCTCCGCGAACTCGGAGGCGTACACGAGGTCGTAGTCCGAGAGGACCGTGATGTCCGCGCCGCCCGCGTCCACGACGTCCTTCGCGGCGGTCCGGAGGGCCGCCATGTGGACCCCCTCCGCGTGGCCGCTCACGACGACGACCCGCCGGAACCCGTTCCGCACCAGGTCGGAGAGGACGTCCCGGACGTAGGCTCGCAGGGCGTCGAAGGAGACGCTCACGCTCCCGGGGAACGGCCGGCCCGTCACGACGAGGCCGTACGGGATCGGCGGGGCGAGGAGCGCGCCCGTCGTCGCGGCGACCCGCTCCAGGACGTGCATCGGCTGGAGGAGGTCCGCCCCGAGCGGGAGGTGGGGGCCGTGCTGCTCCACCGCGCCGACGGGGAGGAGGACGACGGGCTTCCGCCTCAGGCGGGCGACGTCCGCGCTCGTGAGCTCGTCGAGCCGCATCGCGCGGGGAAGCCCGCGACGGCCATAAAGGGTTTCGCGGTCACAGGGGGACCCGCGCGACTTCGGCGAGGGTGTCCATCCGGTTCCCAAGGATCAGGGAGGGTGAGACCGTGTACAGGACCTCGCCGATGTACAGGGAGCGCCGGACCTGCTGGCCGTACGGCGAGCCGTCCGCAGACTCCTCGTGGGTGACGGTGCCGCGGAGGTGGAACCCGCCCGCGACGCTCACGTCGATCGCGTACGCGCCCTGCCAGTACGAGGACGACCCGCCGCCCCAGCGGTAAATCGTGACGGGGATCACGACGAGCGTGGGGTCAGTGAAGGGGTAGGGGACGAGGAGGAACGCCTTGTGGTCGTACAGGGCCTCGGACCACGCCCACGCGTCCTCCCCGGAGCCGATGACGAGGGACGCGACCTCCGCGGGATGCTCGACGTCCGAGACGTCGAACAGGGAGAGCTTGATGCCCTGGAGCCGCCCCGCCCCGCCGGGGTCGTCCCGCCCCAGGCCGAGGAGGTGCGTGCTGTCGAGCGGGTGGAGGTAGTCGGAAACCCCGGGGATCTTCAGGAACCCGAGGACCCTGGGGGTCCGCGGGTCGGAGACGTCGAGGACGAACAGGGGATCGACCTGGCGGTACGTGACGAGGTACGCCCGGGGTCCGAGGAAGCGGGCGCTGAAGACCCGTTCGCCCTCCGCGAGCCCCGTGAGGCTCCCGAGGTTCACGAGGAGGTCGTCGAACGTGTACACCGCGGCGCTCGTCGAGCGCCCCTCCGGGGTCCACAGGCCCAGGGTCGTCGCGACCCGCAGGACGCCGGACGCCTCGTCCATCGAGAACTGGTTCAGGATCGACCCCGGGACCCGGACGCTGCACACGTAGCGGGGCCCGCCGTCGATGGAGACCTTGTGGACCGTGCTCGTCTCCGCGACGACGGTGCGGTCCCGGTTCGCCTCCCATTCCACCCCGGCCATGTACACGTTCCCCGCGGACACGTACATCTGATAGACGCCCCGGGTGAGGAAGGACTCGAAGGCGGGCGCCGCCGCGCTCGCGAGGTCCACGGACAGGACGATCGTGTCCGCGTTCGAGCCCTCGGAGTCCGCGAAGTACCCGAGGTCCGCGGCGGTGAGGTCCCGCGCGACGCCGTCCGTCCAGATCGTCGGGAGGACGACGGAGGTGCCGTTGTCGACGAGGTACAGGTAGTCCTGGACGACGAGGGTCGCGACG
>JAIBJG010000013.1 GCA_020029475.1 Methanobacteriota archaeon
GGCGGTCCGCAAGCTCAGGGTGCACCCCGCCCGCCAGGAGGGTGGTCCGGAACGCGCTCACGCCGGAGCGGCGCTTCTCGAGGAACCGGAGGAACCCCATCCCCATGCGGAGGGCGAGGGCGGGGACCTGGACGGCGAACACGAGGGGCAACCGGTCGCCCTCAGGCATCGTCCTCGTCCTTCCCCTTCATTTTCACGCGGATCTCCCGCCGGTCTTCCTCCCCGCCCCGGTGGCGTCCTCGCTCGGACCCCACCGCCCCCTCGATGATCTTCCCGAGGTTCAGGGAGGACATGTACTGCTCCGTGAGACGGAACGCTTGGTCGTCTGTCATCCCGCTGTCCTTCAGGGTGCGGTAGAAGTTCGCGACTGCCTGCCCGTACTTCTCCGCGGACTCCTTTCCGTAAAGGACGTCCGTGAGGCTGTTCAGGAGGGCGGGGACCTTCTCCGAGAAGAGCCCCAGCATCTCCTTCATCTCTTCTGCGTTTGTTCGATGCGACTCACTCATCCTGTTCACCGTCCGATTTCGTACGTGACCGAGGGGTGTCCTCGTACTTAGGGAATCCGAGCACTTGTGACCAACGGCGCTCGACCTCCGGGGAGACCCGGAACGTGCGGTTCCTCCCTTCCATGGACACGAGGACGAACCCCTGGCGGGCGAGCTCCTCGAGGCGCCTCCGGACGATCCGGCGGGAGGCGGTCCCCCGCCGCTCCTTCACCGCGTCCGTGACCTGGGAGACGTTCCGGTCCCCCCGCTCGAGGAGGACCGCGACGATGTGGCGGGAGATGTCGTCCTTCACCTCGGGGACCGCGAGCCCCGGGGAGACGCCCCCGTACCGCTGGACGAGGTCGAGGATCCGGACGTATCCCCGGGAGAGGCCCTGGAGCTGCTCGACGTACCCGATGAGCTCCGCGTACGGCCTCGCCACCCTCGAGAACGCCTCCCGGAGGGACTCGATCTGCTCCCGGAGCTCGCGGAGGTCCCTTCGGATGTCCTCGCTTTCCATCCAGGGTCCCATCCCTGCGGAGGGGCTTAACCCCGCGGTTCGGTCCCCTTGGGCGGCCCGGTGAGCGTCTGCTGGACCGCGACGTCCCGACGGATCTCCCGCTCGCGGGCGCGCCCGAGATGCCATGCGATCATCCGCGTCTCCGATGCCCACGGACGTGCGGTCCATGTTCTTGTGCTGTGCGGTGATTTGTGACCACCCGGCCCTCACGCGTGTTTCGCGGGAAAGGTTCTAGACGAGCGGACACGATGCGGACGCATGGTATCTCATGAGGGAGGCGCGTCCTCTGCGGACGGATCTCGTTCGTCCGGCTTGAGCAATGCATTGAGCACCTTTGCGGTCGTGTTGGCCGTGATCGCAATCGCCACATCGATCGCAATCTCGGGTCCAAGAGGAGATCCTGGAACACCAGGAACCGCGGGCGACACGGGACCACAGGGACCCGCAGGCCCTGGAGGCCCCACAGGACCACCAGGGTCGGACGGACTCCAGGGACCGGGTGGGCCCGCCGGACCCCAAGGACCCGCCGGACCCCAAGGACCGGCGGGTTTCGGCCTCGAGCGTCCTGGTTTCGCGGTCACAGCCATCGACACCGCGGGCGACGTCGGGCTGTCCACCTCCGTGGCGATCGGATCGGACGGGCTCGGACTAATCAGCTATCAGGACCTCACGAACCACGACCTGAAAATCGCACACTGCTCGAACGTGCGCGGCAATCGGCGGCGGGACTTCCGTGACAATCGGCGCCGACGGACTCGGGCTGATCACCTACGAGGGCAGCGGGAACCTCAAGGTGGCCCACTGCTCCAACGTCGGCTGCACGACGGCGGAAATCAGAACGCTCGACGGAGATCCCGTGGCGAACGTGGGCACGGGCAGCTCCATAACAGTCGGTGTCGACGGGCTCGGACTCATCAGCTACTGGGACGCCACGAACAGCGACCTCAAGGTCGCGCACTGCATCAACGTGTCCTGCGGGGGCGCGACCAACGTGACTCTCGACTCCGCCGGCTCGGTGGGCTGGTGGACCTCCATCGCAATCGGGCGGGATGGACTCGGTCTCATCGCCTACTTCGATGACACGAATCGCGCCGTCAAGGTCGCCCATTGCGTGGACATGGCCTGCACCGCCGCTAACATCACAACGGTCGATTCCACCAGTCGGTTCAGCCAGGGGCTTTCCGTGACGATCGGTTCCGACGGATTCGGACTCATCTCCTACTATTACGAGGCCCTCCGGTACGACCTCAAAGTGGCCCACTGCTCGAACGTGCTCTGCACCGCGACGACCAGCGTGACTGTCGACGACCCGGTCGACGTGGGCTGGTTTAGTTCCGTTACGATTGGGACGGACGGGTTTGGGCTCATCAGCTACTTTGATTCCAACAACCTCGACCTCAAAGTGGCTCACTGCTCGAACGTGTACTGCATTCCCTACCATCGAAGTCGCTAGCATCCCCTAGCCGACATGAAGCGTACCAAGCGGGCCGCGGCATAGGAGCCGTAGAGATCGCCCCCGTTTGGCGCCTGGGCCGGATCCGGATCTCGACACGTTCCGAACTCCGCGTCGTAGGGCGCACCTCATCCCTCGTCTACGGCGACATGGGTGCGTCGTGGTCCGGGAGGATCGTCTCCGCGTTGCGGACCGCGCGAACGAAGTACCCGCCGATCCCCACGATCGCCCCGAGGGCGCCGAAGACGATCAGCATCAGGGCCATCCCGGCGCCCGGACCTGTCCCGACCGCCCACCCGAAGACGCCGGTGAGGCTCCCGCCGACCGCCATCGCGGGCTCGAAGACCCCGTCGGCAAGGGGGCCGGCGATCACCATCGCGGCGGGCGCCGTGATCTGCGCGATGAGTCGCCGAGCGGCGAACACCTTCCCCTGCACGTCCGGGGCGACCTTCGCCTGCCAGATCGCCTGGTTCGAGCCGTTGATGAACGGGAGGAGGAAGGACCCGGAGAACGCGGCAATCCCCCAGATCGCGACCTCCCGTCCGACGCCCATCAGGATCGAGCCGAGGATCCCGGCGAGGGCCATCCCGCCGAGGACCCCGTGGACCCGCCGCTTCGGCCCGCCCCAGAGGCTGAGGGCGAGCCCGCCCGCGACCCCGCCGATCGCCGCAATCGAGTTCACGGCGCC
The DNA here is from genome assembly GCA_020029475.1 of Methanobacteriota archaeon. Classification (GTDB taxonomy): domain Archaea; phylum Thermoplasmatota; class Thermoplasmata; order RBG-16-68-12; family RBG-16-68-12; genus EA-19. Next base: position 3,147 of record JAIBJG010000013.1, read on the forward strand.
GAGGACGACGACGTCGTTGCCCGTGCGGGAGAGGATCATCGGGGTGACGACGATGAACCCGAGGGGGAAGATGAAATTGATCAGGAAGAACACGAGCTGGAGCCCGAGGAGGCTCCGGCGGGCGGCGATGTACCGGAACCCGTACACGCTCTCGGAGAGGAGGCTGCCGCGGGCCTTCCGGCCCGTCTCCGTGACCGCGGGCTGCGGGATGTGGACCGCGAGGAGGATGGAGACCGCGATCACGAACGTGACGATGTCGATCGCCAGGATCACCGCGATCCCCGGCCCCACCAGGAGGACCCCGAGGATCGCGGCCGCGAAGACCGGGGAGAAGACGCCGGAGATCGACTGGGCCGTGGAGAGCATCCCGCTCGCCCGCCCGTACTGGGACTTCGGGAGCATCGTGGAGACCGCCGCGGAGTATGCGGGCCACTGGAACGCCTCGAACGCGCCCTCGAAGGCCCCCAGGACGAACCAGTGCCACACCTGGAGGGCCCCCGGGAGGTAGAGGACCAGGAGGACGATCGTGCCGACCCCCGCCGCGAGGTCGCTGAGCATCATCGTGAGCTTCCGGTTCCACCGGTCCACGAGCGCGCCCGCGATCGGGCTCAAGATTACGGTCGGTGCAAAGCGGAAGAACGCCGCGAGGGCGAGGGTCGTCGCCTGGCCCGTCTGGAGGTACGCCCAGATCACGAGGGCGAAGCCCGTCATCCCCGTGCCGAGAAGGGAGAATGTCTGGCCCGCGCACACGAGGGTGAACGCGCGCATTCCACGGAGGCGGGGCGTCTTCGGTGCGGTGGGCTCCGTCGTGGCGTTCAGGCGGCGTACCTCCCCTCGGGTCCGGGGATCCGCGAGGCTCAACGGATGAGCGGGGCGAACCCCGAGCGCACGTGGGAATCCAGGTACACCGTCATCTCGATTTCCTTTCGGACCGACTTGTCGCGGGACATAGTCCTCTGGAGATGCCCGCGGCTATTTAGGCGAGCCTCAAGGGAGGGGGCGAGAGGGTCTACCGATGGGGGGACACCCGCAACCCCGGGGTTGAAAAACACGATCGATCCCGCCCCGTGCCCCTACGAGACGACGACATCGATGAGGAGGAGCTCGGCGTCCGCGTCGGAAACGGTGGTGACGTCCTCCTCGTCCACGATCTTCGCGGCCCCGAACTGCGGGAGGGATTTGCCCGCCACCGTGATCGGCCCGCCCTCGACGACGTACAGGTACGCGCCGCGGTCCCGGGCAATCTCGTACTCCAGCGAGCGGCCGTTCTCGAGGAAGCTCGCGTGGACCTGGGCGTCCTGACGGATTGGGAGCGCACCCGGGTGCGTGTTCGAGACGAGGGGGAGCCACCGGTTCGTCCGCTCCGGCCGCTCCACCGCCTTCTGCTCCACGGAGGGATCGAGCCCCCTCTTCTCCGGGTGGAACCACATCTGGATGAAGCGCATCTCCACGTTCTTCTTGTGGTTGATCTCGGAGTGCCACATCCCGCGGCCCACGGTCGTGTGCTGGACCCAGCCTTTCTTCAGGATCCCGCCGACGCCGTGCTCGTCCGCGTGGCGGAACTCCCCCTCCGCGCAGTACGTGACGACCTCGATCTCCCGGTGCGGGTGGAGGGGCCATACGGAGCCCGGGGAGAGGGTGTCGTCATTGAACACACGCAGGGTGCCGAACCCCATGTTCTCGGGGTCGTGGTGCTCGCCGAAGCTGAAGTGCCACCGGCCGAGGAACGTGCCGTCCTCGATGACGCCGCTCGCGAGGTAGATGTCCGCGGGCTTCCGGATCGTGATCATCCCCCGCGCGACTCCGGGATTGGACTTGAACCTTGGGGGCGCGGGAAACAGACCAACATCTTGGTCCGGAGCGGAGACCCGCCGCATCTATAAGTAAGCCGACCCGCTTCGGAACCGTCCCATGAAGGAGGCCCTCACGTCCTTCGACCTCATGGCCCTCGTCGCGGAGTGGCAGGGCCTCGTCGCAGGGTTCGTCGACAAGGTGTACCAGGCGAAGGACGAGGTCACCCTCCGCCTCAACGTCCCCGGGGAAGAGCGGACGGAGCTGTACTGCAAGGCGGGGAAGTGGCTCGGCCTCCACAAGACGGAGGAGAAGCGCGAGACCCCGGGGCCATTCGCGATGGCCCTCCGGAAGACGATCGACAACGCCCGCATCACCGCAATCGAGCAGCCGGGTTTCGACCGCGTCGCAATCCTCCGCCTCGAGAAGGGGGCGACGTACGATCTCGTCTTCGAGATGTTCGGGAAGGGGAACATCATCCTCGTCCAGGGCGGGAACACGGTCGCCGCGATGCGGACGCAGTCCTTCAAGGGCCGCCAGATCCGGCCCGGGATCGCGTACGACTTCCCGCCTCCCGGGACGAACCCTCTCGAGCTCGACCGACAAGGCTTCCACAAGGCGGTCCGGTCCGCAAAAGGGCAGATCGTGAAGGTCCTCGCGTCCCCCCTGAACCTCGGCGGCACGTACGCGGAGGAACTGTGCCTCCGGGCGGGCGTCACGAAGGACGCGACCGTCGCCTCCCTGAAGGACGCGGACTTCGACGCCCTCTTCACCGCCCTGAACAACCTCGCCGTGGCGGTGGAGCAGGAGCGCCGGCCCGCCGTCATCCTCGATGGCGGGAAGCCGATCGATGCCGTCCCGATCGATCTCCTGATCCACGCGGGGAAGGAACGGCGGGAGTCTCCCACGTTCAACGACGCCCTTTCGTCCTACCTCTCCTCGCTGGCCGCGGAACCCTCCGTCGCCACGAAGGACGCGACCGCCACCCTCCGGCATCGGATCGAGCAGCTGAAGGAGAACCTTGAGTCCCTCCGGAGGGAGGCGATGGCGGCGGAGGCGAAGGCGCTGTTCCTGTACAACCACTTCCCCCTCTTCGAGGAGCTCCTCCGGGCGGCGCGGGAGGGCCGCGCGTTCGACGGGGCCCAGATCAAGGGCGTGGACAAGGAGCGGCACACGGTCACCGTCGCGATCGGGGACTTCGACGACCTGGAGCTCGACTACGACAAGGACGTGAACGGGAACGCGCAGGCTCTATACGAAGCCCGGCGGGAGGCGCTCCGGAAGGCGGAGCGCGTCGTGGAGGCGATCCAGGCCGCGGAGGACGAGGTCCGCATCGTGGAGAAGAAGGCGGTGCGCGCGGCGAAGCGCCCGAAGGTGAAGCCCACGAGGCGCCTGTGGTTCGAGGCGTACCGCTGGACCCTCTCCTCGGAGGGATTCCTGATCCTCGGCGGGCGGGACGCGAAGACGAACGACGCCCTCGTCCGGAAGCACCTGAAGGAGGGAGACCGGTACGCGCACGCGGACGTCCACGGGGCCCCGAGCGTCGTCGTGAAGGACGGGGCGAAGGCGGGGGAGGCAACCCTGCGGGAGGCGTGCGAGTTCGCCCTGATCTACTCGAAGGCGTGGCCCGCGGGGCTCTCGAGCGGGAGTGCGTTCTGGGTCCTCCCGGAACAGGTGAGCAAGCAGGCGGAGAGCGGGGAGTTCCTTCCGCGGGGCGGGTTCGTCGTGCGGGGGAAACGGAACTACGTCCACGACATCCCCGTCCAGATGGCCGTCGGCGAGGTCGAGGTCGAAGGGCACCGCAAGGTGATGGGGGGCCCCGTGAGCGCCCTCGCGGCGCGATCGACGAGGTACGTCGTCCTCCGCCCTGGGGAAATGGACCGCGACCGGCTCGTCGCGAACCTCGCGAAGGCGTTCGAGGTTCCCGAGGAGGAGGTCTCCCGCGTCCTCCCGTCAGGAGGGTTCGCGATCCTGAAGGTCCATGGCCTGGAACTCGGGCTCGACGCGGCGGGCTGACCGGCGGGGCTTCCCGGCAAAGGTTCTCATACCTCGCCCCGGTAGGAACCGGTGCCATGGGCGCACGACTCCGCACCGCGGGACTCTTCTTGCTCCTGACGATGATCTTCGTCGGATTCGGCTGGATCATCGGCAGCGTGTTCTTCGGGAACTGGCTCTCAACCGTCCTCCTCTTCCTCGTCTTCGCGGGGCTGATGAACGGAATCTCGTACTTCTTCGCCGACCGGATCGTCCTCTGGTCGTACCGGGCCCGCCCGGTGACGGAGGCGGATGCACCGGCCCTCTATCGGGTCGTCCAGAGGGTCGCCGCAATGAGCAACCTTCCGATGCCCCGGGTGTACACCGTGCCCTCCGCGACCCCGAACGCGTTCGCGACGGGGCGGAACCCGAAGCACGCCGTGGTCGCGGTGACGGAGGGCGCCTTCCGGGTTCTGAACGAACGGGAGCTCACCGCCGTGATCGCGCACGAGATGGCCCACGTGAAGGACCGGGACATCCTCGTGATGTCTGTCGCGGCCACGATCGCGGGCGCCCTCACGATCCTCGCGCGGTGGGCGTTCTGGAGCACGCTGTTCGGCGGGGGTCGCCGGGACCGGGAGGGGAACGCCCTCATGTGGGTCCTTGCGATCGTGGGACTGATCCTCGTGCCGATTGCGGTCGTCCTCATCCAGCTCGCGATCTCTCGGAGCCGGGAGTACAAGGCCGACTATGTCGGGGCAAAGACGATCGGCGCGCCCGACGCGCTCGCGGACGCGCTGGAGCAGCTCGAGTACCGGAACCGCCTGAACCCGATGGACTTCGGAAGCCCCTCCTCTTCCAGCCTGTGGATCGTCAACCCGTTCGCGGGGAACTGGCTGTCCCGGATCCAGTCGACCCACCCGCCGGTCGACAAGCGGATCCGAAAGCTCCGCCTCCTCGCTCAAGGGCAGGATACGTACTGACGAGCCCTGGCAGCAGCCCTCCAGGGGCCCTCCGGGGAAAGGCTAAGTAACCTCCGTCCACTCGGAGGCCCGCCGTGGTCGTGAAACTCCTCGACGAACTCGACGTCGCGATTCTGCGCAGGCTGAACCAGGACGCGCGGAAGAGCTTCCGGGACATCGCGCGGGAGCTGAGGGTGAGCATCAGCACCATCAGCAACCGCGTGAAACGGCTCGAGCAGGAGGGGATCATCGTCGGCTACATCCCCGTCCTCGACGAGAAGAAGCTCGGGTACGACGTCCTCGCCGTGATCGGGATCCGGATCTCGAAGGGGAAGCTCCTCGAGGTCCAGCGGAAGATCGGGCGGGAGGACAAGGTCGTCGACGTGTACGACGTCACGGGCGAGTACGACAGCGTGATCATCGCGCGCTTCAAGAACACGAAGGAGCTCGACGCGTTCATCAAGCGGCTCGTCGCGATGGAGAACGTCGAGCGGACGTACACGCAGGTCGTCCTGAACGTCGTGAAGCAGGAGAAACGGTCGCCGATCTAGGCCGGTTCCTATGGGGAGACCCGGGGGTCCCCGGGAGTTCCATGCACAACTTTTAAGGGGGAGCCTCCCCCTAAGGAGCTTGACGGAGTGAAGGGGCCGTGCCGAACCTTCTCAACTTCAACTCGAACCGGGACCTCGGGTTCTACCACATCCGGGAGCTCCAGTTCGACCTGGACCGCCCCCTCGACTTCGACATGAACCGCGAGCTCGTCTTCAACCCGGACCGGGACCTGGGATTCGGAAAAAAGGGGGTCCTCTTCCGCGGGTTTGTGTGCGAGAAGTGCGACGCGATCGTGTCTGTGGACGCGACCTCGTGCGACGCGTGCGGGGCCGTCTTCGAGAAGCCCAAACTGGTCGGGGTGATGAAAGCGTCGCCGATGATGACCTCCGACTTCGAGAGGGCGTCGGCCCCAACGACAACCCCCGCCACGAAGCGTGACGGTGCGACCGCCTCTAGCGTTTATCCACCATCGCCGACACCGCGGGCGATTCCGCCGACAACGGCCGCCCCTCAGCCTCCAAAGACAGCGCCGCCAACCGCGCCGACCACGGGTTCGGCCTCCCGGTTCTGCCCGAACTGCGGCGCCCGCTCGTGGCAAGGAGACGCCTTCTGTTGGAACTGCGGAGCGAGGTTCACGGGGTCGAGCGTGCCGACGCCTCCTTCCGCGGAGAAGGTCCAGCTTCCCCCGAAGAAAGCGAAGAAAGTCGTGAAGGACTGGCAGGAGACGGGGAAGACGTGGGAGGAGTACTCGGAGGAGAAGTGATCCGATGGCCGTCGATCCGGTGTTCGTCTATCTGGTAATTACGATCGTGTTCTCGATCCTCCTGATCACGATGGGGTTCCTCGGAGGGCTGGGGGGAGTCTTCGACATCCACCTCGACATCGGCCATGGCATCGATGCGGGCGGCGTCGACGTGGGAGGCGCCGGCCACGACCTCGCGACGGACCAGGGCCAGTTCGCGGGTGCGGGGATCTCCCCTCTGAGCCTGCCGATCCTGTTCGTCTTCGGGACCTTCTTCGGCGTGTTCGGTACCGTCATGGAAGTCACCCGATTCCTCCCGACGTACGGCGTGCCGTTCGCAGCGGGCGTCCTCTCCGCGCTCCTCACCGCGATCGTGTACTGGGCGATGGTCAACGTCTTCGTGAAGACCCAGGCCACGAGCGAGTACCGGCTCAAGGACCTCATCGGGTCTCACGGAGAGATCACCGTGCCCGTAGGACCCGGGAACCGGGGGCAGGTCCTCGTCGTCACGGAGGCGGCGGGACGCACCCTGATTTCCGCGGTTTCGAAGGACAGCCTGAAGACGGGCGACCGAGTTCAAGTCACCGGAATGGAGGGAAGCTCCCTCATCGTCGAGAAGGTGTGAAGGGGGAAGTGAAGGCATGGCAGGCGAAGAGACTATCTTGATCGTGGTGGGCATACTGGGCATCCTGGCCTTCCTGGGACTGGTCGGCGCGTACGCGGCCCGTTACAAGAAGGTCCCGCCGGATGCGGCGATGGTCGTGTACGGCAGGGGATTCGGAGGAAAGGGATACGACGTCCGGAGGGGCGGCGGGAAGTTCATCGTCCCGATTCTGGAGAGCTATCGCTTCCTCCCCCTCGGGATCCGGACCCTGGACGTGAACGTGAACGAGCTCGTCACGGACGTCGCGCGGAGCGGCGCCAGGGTGAACGTGAAGGCCGTCGCACAGGTGCGGATCTCCGACGACGCGGACGTCCTGAGGACGGCGGCGGGGCAGCTCCTCCACAAGACTGACCTCGAGATCAACGAGATCGCCCTGAAGACGCTCGAGGGCCACGTCCGTGGCGTGTGCGCGACGCTCACAATCGAGCAGATCAACAGCGAGCGGGACGCGATGGCGTCAAAGATCCTGACGATGGCGGGGGAGGACCTCAAGAACATGGGCATCGAGATCCGCTCCTTTGTGATCAAGGAGATCGAGGACGAACACGGCTACCTCGACGCCCTCGGAATCAAGAGGACGGAAGAGGTGAAGCGGGACGCCCGCGTCGGGAAGGCGAACGCGAACCGGGAGGCGACGATCGCCGAGGCCATCGCCGCGCAGCAGGCGGAGAAGGCGAACGCGGACGCGGAGGCGCAGGTCGCCCAATATCACCGGGACCGCGACGTGATTCGGTTCAAGGCGGAGACGGAAGTCGAGACGGAACGGTCGAACCGGGAGATCGCCTTCCAGATGCAGACCGCCCGCCGGAACCAGGAGCTCGTCGTCGAGCAGACGAAGATCGACATCCGGCAGAAGGAGCAGCAGGTCCTCGTCCAGACGCAGGAAGTCCTCCGGCGTCAGCAGGAGCAGGCCGCGGATCAGGTCGTCCCCGCGAAGGCGAAGGCGGACGCGGTGGCGGCGGAGGCCGACGGCGAGAAGCGCCGGCTCGTGACTACCGCGGAGGGCGAGAAGGAACGCGCAATCCTCGTGGCGGAGGGCGAGAAGGAGCGACTTTCTCGTGTCGCCCAAGGCGAAGCGGAGCGGATCCGCCAGGAGGGGACCGCGGAGGCGGACATCATCCGGCTCAAGGGCGAGGCGAACGCCTACGCGATCAAGGCGACCGGACTCGCCGAGGCGGAGGCGATGCGGGCGAAGGCGGCGGCGTGGGAGCAATACGGCAAGGCCGCGATCACGCAGATGATCGTCGAGAAGCTCCCCGAGATCGTCGCGAACGCCGCGAGGTCCCTCGAGTCCACGGAGAAGCTGATCATCATGGGGGACCGCGGGCCGTCCCAGCTCGTGAGCAGCGTCGTGGACATCGCCGCGACGGCGCCGGCCCTCGTGAAGAGCCTGACGGGGATGGACCTGTCCGAGCTCGCGGGCAAGCTGAAGGACGTCGTCAAGTAGGCGGGGCGTCAAGGGACGCCGTAACGGCGTCCCATTCTTCCTTTGTGCAGGGGTGTTCCGCGTGAGGATTGCGTCCGCCGAATGGGGTCCGGGGCAGGACCCCGAGTTGATGGTCGAGGTGTGGAACACGGCCGCCCTCCTGGAAGCCGTGCTCGAGGCGCTGCTGGAGGACCCTCAGGCGATGACGAAGGCGATGGGGCTGTTCCGGCCGACCCGCTGAGGCCTACGTCCCGCCGCCGACGTTCATCACGACGACGTCCTTGATCGCCTTCATCCCGTTGAAGGGGAGGATGATCCGGCCCGCTGGGTCCGTCTTGAACATCCTCGGCTCCACCTCTTCCGCGGGAACGACGAGAACGTTCTCCACCTTGCCCGAACGGGTGTCAATGATGAAGTTCTCAATCATCCCGAGGATCTGACCGTCCTGAGTCATGACGGTCTTGCCTTTCAGCTCCGTAGCGAATTTCTTCATCCCATCACGTCCCTTCTGACGCTGGGACCGCATCCGTCGGGGGTCTATTTGAGGATTGTGCGGGAGGGAGGAGGCCGCGGGCTCACCGGAAGTACCCGAGAGCGAGCTCCTCCTTCCGGCGGGCGATCCCCTTCTCGAGGTCCCGGCCGATCCGCTCGTAGAACTTCATCGTCTCCTCGTCGATCGATGGCCGGACCGCCTTCGTGGCCTCCTGGAAGTGGACCATGGTGACCTTCTTCGCCTTCTTGTTCTCCCGGAGGGCGAGCATCGCGGCCTCCCGGCAGAGGCCCTCGATGTCCGCGCCCGTGTACCCCTCGAGCTCCACCGCGAGTTCCTCGATGTCGACCCCCTCCAGGGGCATCTCTTTCGTGTGGACCTTGAGGATCTCGAGGCGGGCGTTCTTGTCCGGGACGGGGACGAGGATGATCCGGTCGTACCGTCCGCTCCGCAGGAGTGCCGGATCGATCATGTCCGGCCGGTTCGTGGCGCCGATCACGACGACCCCCTCCATGCTTTCGAGGCCGTCGAGGCTCGTGAGGAGCTGGTTCACGACCCGCTCGCTCACCCCGCTGTCCGCGTCGAACCCGCGTCGGTGCGCGATCGCGTCGATCTCGTCGAGGAAGACGACGCACGGTGCGACCTGCTTCGCCTTCTTGAAGATCATGCGGACCGCCTTCTCGCTCTCCCCGACCCACTTCGACATCACCTCGGGGCCCTTGATCGAGATGAAGTTCGCCTCGCTCTCCGTGGCGACAGCCTTCGCGAGGAGGGTCTTCCCGGTCCCCGGGGGACCGTAGAGCAGGATGCCGCGGGGCGGGCGGATCCCCATCCGCTTGAACGCGTCCGGGTCCTTCAGGGGCATCTCGACCGCCTCTTTCAGCTTCAGCTTCACGTCCTCGAGGCCGCCGACGTCCGCCCAGGTGATGTGGGGCACCTCGACGAGGACTTCCCGCATCGCGCTCGGCTCCACTTCCTTCAGGGCCCCCTTGAAGTCCTCCGTGAGCACCCGCATCTTCTCCAAGATCTCCGCGGGGATCGGCTTCTCGAGGTCGATGTCCGGGAGGTACCGCCGCAGAGCCTTCATCGCGGCCTCCCGTGCGAGGGCGGCGAGGTCCGCCCCGACGAAACCGTGGGTCACGTTCGCGAGGTCCGAGAGCAGCCCGTCCCGCTCCTCTTCGGTCCCCTCGATCGGCATCCCTCGGGTGTGGATCTGGAGGATCTCCTTCCGTCCGATGCGGTCCGGCACCCCGATCTCGATCTCCCGGTCGAAGCGGCCCGGCCGCCGGAGCGCGGGGTCGATCGCCTCGTCCCGGTTCGTCGCGCCGATCACGATGACCTGCCCGCGGCCGCTGAGGCCGTCCATCAGGGTGAGGAGCTGTGCGACGACGCGTCGCTCCACTTCCCCGGTGACCTCCTCCCGCCGCGGGGCGATGGAGTCGAGCTCGTCGATGAACAGGATCGAGGGCGCGTTCTTCTGGGCCTCCTCGAACTTCTCCCGGAGCCGCTCCTCGGACTGACCGTAGTACTTCGACATGATCTCCGGGCCCTGGATGGAGTAGAAGTTCGCCCCCGCCTCGTTCGCGACCGCCTTCGCGATCAGGGTCTTCCCGGTGCCCGGGGGCCCGAAGAGGAGGACGCCCTTCGGCGGGTCGATGCCGAGGCGCTCGAAGAGCTCCGCGTGCTTCAGCGGGAGCTCGATCATCTCGCGGACCTTCCGGAGCTCCTCCTTCAGGCCGCCGATGTCCTCGTACGTGACCGTCGGTGTGAGGACCTCGCCCTCGCGGACGGGCTCCTCCTTCATCTCGATGATCGTGTCGTCCACGATCTGGACGACGCCCTTCGGGATTACCTTGATCACCATGAACGGGAGGGCGCCGCCCATCAGCGCGATCCCGGGGACGATCACGACGTCCCCCTTCGTGAGCGGGCGCTTCAGGAGGCCGCGCTTCACGAAGTTCTCGATCCCCTGGCCGAAGCTGATCTTGTGGCCCTCGGAGATGATCGGCGCGATCGTCACCCGCTCCGCGGGGAAGACGTCCGCCTTCCGGACTTCGACCTTGTCCCCGATCGACACGCCGACGTTCCGGCGGACGAGGCCGTCGATCCGGATGATCCCCTTGCCCTCGTCCTCCTGCATCACTCGGAACAGTTTCGCTGCGGTGGACTTCTTCCCGATGATCTCGATGATCTCGCCCACGTCCACGCCGAGAGCCATCCGCGTCTTCGTGTCCACCCGCGCGCGGCCGAGGCCCACGTCGGACTGGGGCGCTTCGGCGACCTTGAGAACAACCCTTTCGGGCACGCGAGATTCCAACCCAGACAACCCTTATAAAAGTGTCCACCCGATTGTCAATCCGAGGACGGGCCCTCCGGCGGCACCGGAGGCGCGGGCGGACTCGGCGGGGATGGCGGGGCCGCGGGAGCTGGCGGAGGAGGTGCGCCGCTTCCTCGGTACCCCGCTTGAGCATCAATGGCCCCGCGGGTCAGGGGCCTGCGTTCCTTCACCTCGGAGGACTCGTGGACGGTGAGGTCGCGGGCCTCGACGGCCCCGATCCGGCAGTGCGGGCCGATCACGACCTCCTCGCCGACGACGAGGTTCGCGATCGTGCACTCCAGGTTCACCTCGCGGGCCGCGATCCGGTCCGCTCGGAGTTCGCAGCGGCCGCGGAAGAACCCGCCGGGCCGGCGGACGTTCACCTCTGTCCCGTGGATCACCGGCGCGCTCACGTCCCCGCCGAGTTCGATGTCGACCTCCTGGGCCTCGATGGGGCCGCCGAAGTTCCCCCCGCCGGCGAGCCGGAACTCCTGCGCGGTCGTTCGTCCGCCGACGCTCATGCTTCCGCGGACGTGGACCTCGTGGGCCTCGACGTCCCCGCCGACGGAGAGGGAGCCGGAGCTGTGGACCTCCTGTCCCTTCAGGTCCCCGTTCACCTTGGCGGAGCCCGCGGTGTGGAACTCCCGCGCGGTCACGTTCCCCTCGAACATGCAGGATCCCGCCGCCTTCGCGAGGTCCGCCTCGAGGTCCCCGGCGACCCGGCCGGACCCCGCGGACTTGAACTCGTGGGCGCGCACGGGGTTCCCCGAGACGACGCCCGAACCGACGATCTTCACGTTCCCGTTCCGGGACTGGACCCCCTCGCCGAAGTCCCCGAAACGCATGCCGGAGATCGCGGGGTCCACGGACTCGCGGATCCTCCGCTCGAGGTCCGGCATGCCCCGGAGCATCGGCTCGACGGACTCGCGGATCGTCCGCTCGATCAGCATGCCGAGGTCCTCGGGGTGGCCCGCGTGCCCGGCGTGCCCCACCTGCGAGGACTCCTGGGGCTCGGGCTCGTCGGGCTCCGCCTCGTACCGGCCCTTGATCTCCACGTACGTCTTCTCGGAGATCTCGCCCCGTGCGAGCCGCTCCTCGAGCCGCCGGAGGATCTCGGACCGCTTCACCGCAGCACCACGCTGAAGGGTGGGCGGACCTCGACATCGAGGTAGATCGTCATCTCGTGTTCCTTTCCGACCGACTTCTTGCCGGACATGAGAGAGACCAAGCACGTGGGCGTATTTAGGCGAGCTTCACGGAGCGCGAAGAAAGCCTCCACGCGTCGGAGGACAACGTCAACCCGAGGGTTGAAGAAGGTTGATTTGCGCCGCGCCGATGCGGGCGCGTGCCGGACGACCCCCTGGAGCTCATCCGCATCGTGGCCTCCGCGACCCGGCTCCAGATCCTGAAGCTGCTCCAGCAGGGGTTCGACCATCCCGAGGACCTCGCGAAGAAGATGAAGATCCGCCGCCAGGCAGTGGACAAGCAGCTCGTCGAGCTGTTCGACTGGGGCCTTGTGGACCGGGCCGCGGTGTTCCCGCCCACGGGCCGGCCCCGGATCGTGTACCAGGTCACGCTGCGGGGGAAGGACCTCGTCGAACTCCTCGACCGCGCGGCGAAGGAGCACCACGACGGATTCCGCCAGGACTTCCAGCGGGAGATGGACGACCTCGAGGCGAAGCTTGCGGCGGGGGAGATCGCGGAGGAGATGTACTTCAAGAAGCGAAAGGAGATCGAGGCCCGCTACAAGCGGGTCGTGGGCCCATGACCCCGGGCCTCATTCGAGGTGTCTCTGCTTCCGGATCGCCTCGTCCAGCGTGATCTCCCCGCGGGCGACGCGGGACGCGAGGTCCTTCGAGATCGTGACGCCCCCCTCGCTCGACACCCGGCTCCTCCGCTGGATCTCCCGCACCTCTCCCGGCGTGGGCTCCACGTCGTACGGCGGGGTCGCGCGCACCCCGGGGACGAACGCAATCTTGATCGCGGCGTCAATGTCCGGCTCCTGGGTCCGGTCCGTCGTGCCCGCCTCGTCGACGATCTCCGTCGGGAGGCTCTCCCGCGCGAGCGCGTTCAGGATCCGGTTCCGGTTCGTCCGGTCCCCGTGGCCGATCCGGACCCGCCGCCTCGCGGACGGGAACGTCCCGAGGGCGTCCCGCACAATCCCCGCGACCGCCTCCGGCGAGGGCGCGTGGTACGTCGCGAGGACCTGTCCGTCCCCCACGACCGCGACCCCGGGCTCCTCGCCCGGGTCGATCCCCACGAGGACCTCCTCCCACTCCGTCTTCCCATGGAGGACCTGGACCGCGCGGGCGATCGCCGCGCCGATGTCCCCCTCCGCGACGACATGGGGCCTCCGGACCCGGTCCGCTTCCTTCGGGGAGGTGACGATGACCCCGACGTTCTCCGGGATCCGGCGGGAGAAGGAGAGGCTGACGAACGGGATGTCGCGGGCCTTCAGCTCCGCGACGAGGTCGTGGTACAGGCGGAAGTCCTCCGTCATCACCCCGAGGACCTTCGGCATCGACCTCGAAAGCCCGGGTGGCGGCTAAAACGTTGCGAGCGTGCCGCGATGTTCACGGACGTGAAAATCGGCGTCGATAGCCGTTTCACATCCTATTCATACACGGATGCCCCATCCGGCGGGCGTTCCGAGGGAGACTCTGGCCCAGGCGGAGAAAATCGTCCAGGAACGGCCGACGATTGGCCGAGACCTCGTGATCATACTGATCGTCGCCTGCGGCCTCCTCGGCTTCTACGCGCTCTTCAAGGCCGTCTCGATCCTCGCCGGCCTGCCGTTCCCGTGATCACCGATCGCGGGACGGGGGCCGGGATTCCGGCGGCCGCGGATCCCCGACGAGCGTGTCGAGCCGGTCCAGGAGCTTCCGGGCTTCCCCATCCAGCCGCTCTGGGGTCACGACGGTGACGTGGACGAGCTCGTCTCCTCGGCGCCCTGTCTCCAGGTCCGGCAGCCCCTTCCCCCGGAGGCGGAACACGGTACGGGTCTGGGTCCCCGGCGGGATTCTCACCCGCGCGGACCCGTCGAGCGTCGGGACCTCGACCTCTCCCCCGAGGGCCGCCCTCGGGAACGAGATCGGCCAGTCCAGGAGGAGGTCCCTTCCTTCCCGCCGGAACCGGGGATGCTCCCGGGTCCGGACGACGACGTACAGGTCCCCCGGCGGCGCACCGGGGTCTCCGGCGTCCCCCTTCCCGGGGACCCGCAACTGGAGGCCGTCGGGAGCCCCCGCGGGGATCTCCACGTGCAGGGTCGACGTCGTCTGGATCCGGCCCGCGCCCCGGCACGTCGGACACGCGGCCTCCGGGTACCGGCCCCGCCCCTGGCACTTCGGGCACGTCGTGATGCTGATGAACTGGGAGAATCCGCGGCTCTGGCTCCGGCTCACCTGGCCCTGGCCGTTGCACTGGGGGCACGTCACGAGCTTGCCCCCGCGCGCTCCCGTCCCCCCGCACGCATCGCACGGCGCGGACCGGGGGACGCGGATCTCCTCACGGATGCCGTGGACGAGCCCCTCGAGGGGGACGTCCACCTCGACCTGGAGGTCCTGGCCCCGCCGCGGGCTCCGCCGACGCCCGCCGCGGCCGCCGAGGAGGTCCTCGAACAGGCTCCCGCCGAACGGAGAGCGGCCGAAGAAGGACTGGAACAGCTCGTCGCCGAAGAGGTCGCGGATGTCCCCGGCGTGGGTGAAGCGGGACCAGTCGAAGTCCTGGCCGCCCCAGACCTGCTGCTTCAGGCCGTCGTGGCCGTACGTGTCGTAGATCTTCCGCTTCCCCTCGTCCGCGAGGACCTCGTACGCCTCGGAGAGCTCCTTGAACCGCTCCTCGGCGACCTTCTTGTCCCCCTTCGCCATGTCGGGGTGGTACTCCTTCGCGAGCCGACGGTACGCCTTCTTGATCTCCTCCGCGCTCGCGGTCTTCGGGATCCCGAGGACCTCGTAGTAGTCGCGCTTGCCCATCGCGGATTGCGATTCCCGCGCCATGCCTTATGGGTTCCTACCTGTGTTTACTTGTCGACTTCCTCGAAGTCCGCGTCCACGACCTTCGGGCCGCTCGCGCCGCCACCGTCCCCGGAGTCGCCGGAGCCGCCGCCGGACCCGTCCCCCCCGGAGGGCGGCGGGGCTGCGGCCGCCTGGGACCGCTGGTAGATCTCGATCCCGATCTTCTGGGCCTCCGTGTTCAGCGCGTCGATCGCCTTCCGCAGGGTCGAGAGGTCCTTCGAGTCGAGCGCCTTCCTCACGTCCTCCACGCGCTCCTGGACGGACTTCTTCGTCGCCTCGGAGATCTTGTCTCCCATCTCGCGGAGCATCTTCTCCGTCGCGTAGATCAGGGAGTCCGCCTGGTTCCGCGTCTCCACGAGCTCCTTCGCACGGCGGTCGTCCTCCGCGTGGCTTTCCGCGTCCCGCATCGCGCGGTCGATCTGGTCCTTCGAGAGCCGCTGCGGGGCCATGATCGTCAGCTTCTCGGACTTCCCGGTCCCCTTGTCCGTCGCGGTCACCGTGAGGATCCCGCTCGCGTCGATGTCGAACGTGACCTCGATCTGCGGCAACCCGCGGGGCGCGGGCGGCAACCCGGTGAGGTAGAACTTCCCCAGGCTGATGTTGTCCGAGGCCATCGACCGCTCCCCCTGGAGCACGTGGACCTCGACCGTGGACTGGCCGTCCGCGGCGGTCGTGAAGATCTCCGACTTCCGGGTCGGGATCGTCGTGTTCCGCTCGATGAGCTTGTGGAAGACGCCGCCGAGGGTCTCGACGCCCAGGGACAGCGGGGTGACGTCGAGGAGCAGGATGTCCTTCACCTCGCCGCTCAGGATCCCCGCCTGGATTGCGGCGCCGAGGGCGACGCACTGCATCGGGTCGACGCCCCGCTCCGCGGGCCGGCCGAGGATCCTCTCGAACCGCCCCCGCACGACGGGCATCCGCGTCGGGCCCCCGACGAGGATCACGTGGTTCACGTCGGAATACTTCCAGCCGCCGTCCTTGAACGCCTGCTTGATCGGCCCCTCGAGGCGGGTGAGCACGGGCTCGACGAGCTCCTCGAGCTTCGCGCGGGTGAGCCGCTTCTCCAGGTGGAGGGGCTTGTCCCCCTTCTGGGTGAGGAACGGCAGGTTGATCGTCGTCTCGAGCGTGCTGGAGAGCTCGATCTTCGCCTTCTCTCCCCCGTCCCGGATCCGCTGCATCGCCTGGCGGTCCTTGGACACGTCGACACCGGTCTCGGCCCGGAACTCGGAGACGAGCCACGTCACGAGGGCGTTGTCCATGTCCATCCCCCCGAGCTGGGTGTCGCCGCTCGTCGAGACGACCTCGAACACTCCGTCCCCCATTTCCATGAGGGTGACGTCGAACGTCCCGCCCCCGAGGTCGAGGACGCAGATCTTCCCCTCGCCTTTCCTGTCGAGGCCGTACGCGAGGGCGGCCGCCGTGGGCTCGTTCACGAGCCGCTGGACCTCGAGTCCCGCGATTTTCCCGGCGTCCCGCGTCGCCTGACGCTGGTTGTCGTTGAAGTACGCGGGGACCGTGATCACCGCCTGGGTGACCTTGTCCCCGAGGAACGCCTCCGCGTCCGTCTTGATCTTCCGCAGGATCATCGCGCTGATCTCCTGCGGCGTGTACGACTTCCCGTCGATCGTGACCTTGAAGTCCGTCCCCATCTTGCGCTTGATCTGCATCACCGTGCGTTCGGGGTTCAGCACGGCCTGCCGCTTCGCGGGTTCGCCGACGAGGATCTGCCCGTCCTTCGTGAACGCGACGACGGACGGGAACATCTTCCCGCCGTACGTCGAGCCCTCCGCGCTCGGGATGATCTTCGGCGCCCCGCCCTCCATGTAGGCGGCTTCCGAGTTCGTCGTTCCCAGATCGATTCCTATGATCTTAGCCATCTTGATCACCTTCGGATTCCGTGGTCTTGTGCTTCACGACCGCGACCCGGGCGGGTCGCAGTACCCTCTTCTGGAACGTGTACCCCTTCTGGACGACCTCCTTCACCTGGCCGTCCGGCAGGGTGTTGTCCTCCACGAGCTGGATGCACTCGTGGACGAACGGGTCGAAGGGCCGCGCTTCCGCGGGGATCTCCTCCAGACCGGCTTCTCTCAGGGCCTTCACGATGTTCTCCCGGATCATGTCCAAACCCTTCCCCTCTTTCCCCTTTGCGGATTGGACCGCCGCGTCCATGTCGTCGAGGACGGGGAGGAGTCGCGCGACGAGGGCTTCGTTCGCGTAGAGGACCGCCTGGTCCATCTCCCGCGCCGCCCGCTTCCGGGTGTTCTCGAGCTCCGCCTGGAGGTACGCGAGGCGGGTGAGGACCTCCTCGAACCGCTTCTTCGTCTCCTCGAGCTCCCCCTCGAGCCGGACCGCGTCCGGCGACGCGGCGACCGTCTCCGCCGTTTCGGGGTCCGGGGCCTCGTTCGCCATCGCCCACCTCACCGGATAGGAACGTTCCATTTCCGATCCTTCCTCTCGAGGGACACGTCGAGGACCCCGTTCTTGTACGTCGCCCGGATGATGTCCGTCCTCACGGGCGCGGGAAGCGGGATCTCCCGGGAGTACGTTCGCCTCGGCGAGTCCGCGCTGACGACGAGGGTCCCCTCCGTCGCTCTCAGGTGGATGTCCTTCCGGGTCACGCCGGGGAGCTCGATCGTAACGAAGACTGTGTGGATTCCCTCGATCACGTCCGTGACGGGTTCGATCTCTCGGCCATGAAGGTCAAGGCTCACGGCCCCGGGTCCCAGGCGTGGGATCGGGCCCGTGCCGGGGGGAAGGGGCGCGAAGCGCTCGAGACGCTCGAGGAGCCGCCGGAACGCTTCCGGAACGGAGGGCCACCGGAGGGCTCCGTCCTCACCGTCCATGGGAATCCCGGGCCCTGCAGGGACCCTAGAACTCCTCTCCGTCTCCGCCGCCGTCCTCGCCGCCCTTCGGGCCGCCGGCGCCCCCGCCGGCCCCGCCCGCCTTCGCGGCGATAACGTCGTCGATCCGGATGATCATCACGGCCGCCTCCGTGGCGGAGGCGATCGCTTGCGCGCCCACGCGGATCGGCTCCACGACGTTCTCCTTCCGCATGTCGGAGACCTTCCCCGTGAAGACGTTCACGCCGGCGTGCTTGCTGCCTTTCTTGTGCTCCTTGCGGATCGCAATCAGGGTGTCGATCGGGTCGAGTCCCGCGTTCTCCGCGAGGGTGCGGGGGATGATCTCGACCGCGTCCGCGAACGCCTCGATCGCGATCTGCTCGCGGCCGCCGACCGTGGACGCGTAGTCCCGCAGGCCGAGGGCGATCTCCGCGGCAGACGCGCCGCCTCCCGTGATCACCTTGCCGTCCTCGACCGCGCACGCGACGACGCTGAGGGCGTCCTCGAGGGACCGCTCCACTTCGTCGACGACGTGCTCCGTCCCGCCGCGGATCAGGATCGAGACCGCGTGGGGGTCCTTGCAACCCGTCACGAACGTCATCTGGTCGTCCCCGATCTTCTTCTCGTACACGAGCTTCGCATGTCCGAGGTCGTCCTTCGAGAGCTCGTCCAGCTTCGTGACGAGCTTCCCGCCCGTCGCCTTCGCGAGCTTCTCCATGTCGGACTTCTTCACCCGACGGACCGCGTAGATCCCCGCCTTCGCGAGGAAGTGCTGCGAGAGATCGTCGATCCCCTTCTGGCAGAACAGGACGGTCGCGCCGGACTTGTGGACCGTGGCGACCATCCGGCGGAGCATGTTCTCCTCCTCAGAAAGGAACGCCTGGAGCTGGCTCGGGTCCGTAATCTCGATCTTCGCGTCAATCTCTGTCTTCTTCACCTCGAGGGCGACGTCGATCAAGGCGATCTTCGCGTTCTCGACCTGGGCGGGCATGCCCGGGTGGACGCGCTCCTTGTCCACGATGACCCCTTCGACGAGCTCCGTGTCCGCGATGGAGCCGCCCTGCTTCTTCGTGATCTGGATGTCGTCGTCATCGACGTAGTGGGAGCCGTCCGCTCGCTCCTCCGCGACCATCGTGACGGCCTTCACGACGACGTTCGCGAGGAGATCCCGGTGGCCGCTGGACGACTTGGAAGCCATCGCGGTGATTGCGACCTTCCGCAGGACGTCCGTGTCCGTCATCGACACCTTCGTGGCGATCTTGTCCAGGACCTCGCGGGCCTTCTCGCTCGCGAGCCGGTACCCGCCCGCGATCACGGTCGGGTGGATGTTCTGCTCGATCATGTCCTCCGCCTTCTTCAGCAGCTCCCCCGCCAGGATCACGGCGGTCGTCGTGCCGTCCCCGGCCTCCTCGTCCTGGGTCTTCGCGACCTCGACGAGCATCTTCGCGGCGGGGTGCTCGATGTCCATCTCCTTCAGGATCGTCACGCCATCGTTCGTGATGACGACGTCCCCGAGGGAGTCGACGAGCATCTTGTCCATCCCCCGCGGGCCGAGAGTGCTCCGGACCGCGTCCGCGACCGCTTTCGCGGCCGCGATGTTGTTGAACTGGGCCCCTTTGCCCTTCTCCCGGCGCGTCCCTTCCTTCAATACCAAGATCTGCGTTCCTGCAGGCATCATAAAGCGACTCCTCCGACGTCTGAGTCGGCCGAACTAAGTAAGGACTTCTATATAAGCATGTCCCTCACCTCGGGAGGGTTCTTTACCCGGGGTTCCCTCGTCCTCCCGTGAAGGCCGTCCTGGAGGGAGCCGCGGACGCGATCCAAGCCGCGATCCGCGGGTTCGCGGGGGACCTCGGGGAGATTGTCGGGAGGGGGGCGACGGGGGCGGACACCCAGCGGATCGACCTCGTCGCCGAGCGGGCCGCCTTCGCGTTCCTCAGGGACCGGGGCCTCCCATACACGGTCGTGAGCGAGGAAGCGGGGCGGGTGGACGGGGAGGGCGAGTGGACCCTCGTCCTCGACCCCGTGGACGGCACGCACAACGCGGTTCGGGGGTTTCCCGCGTACGCGGTCTCGATCGCCGCAGTCCCGCGGGGGAGGCGGGGGAAGGTCGAACGTCTCCGGGATGTCGCCGCCGGACTCGTTCGGGACCTCGTGACAAGCCACACGTACTTCGCGGAGGCGGGAAAGGGGGCGTCCCTCGACGGGAGGCCGATCCGCGTCCGGAATCCGTTCGCCGCACGGGACACCGTCTTTGACGTGTATCTCGGGGAAAAGGCGCATACGGACGCACTCCTCGTGGCAAACGCCGCACGCCGGGTCCGGAACCTCGGCGCCGCCTCCCTCGATCTGTGCATGGTCGCGAGGGGCGCCGTTGACCTTTATTATCTCCATAGCACTGAGGTCGGTCACGAGTTGCGCGCGATGGATGTCGCTGCGGGCGTCCTCATCGTCCGGGAGGCGGGAGGGGAGGTCGTCGGACTCGACCGGGAGCCCCTCGACATGGACCTCAGCCCGGAGGCCCGGGCGAACGTGATCGCGTACGGGGACTCGCAGATCCTGGGGATGCTCCCATGAGGATCGGGATCACCGCGAACCCGAAAATCCCGGGGACGATGGAGCTCTGCCTGCGGATCGTGAAGTCCATCGGGAAGGGGCACGAGGTCGTCCTCGAGAAGGAGATCGCGGACCAGCTGAAGGCGAAGGGCGTCCCGTTCCAGGGGGAGAGGTTCGACGTGATCCTCGCCGTGGGCGGGGACGGGACAATCCTCCGGGCGTTCCAGCTCGCGGACGGGGACCTCCTCGGGATCAACAGCGGCTCCCTGGGGTTCCTCGCGGAGATCATGGCGGACGAGGTGGACGCGTACCTTCCGAAGGTCCTCGCCGGGGAGTACCGCGTGCAGCCCCGGATGCGGGTCCGCGTGAGCGTAGACGGCCGCCGGATGCCGGACTGCCTGAACGAAGGGGTCGTCCACACGGCCCACGTCTCGAAGATCCGCGCGTTCCAAATCGAGGTCGACCGCCAGGTCGCGGCGCGGGTCCGAGCGGACGGGATCATCGTCGCGACCCCGACGGGTTCCACGTCGTACTCGATGTCCGTCGGCGGGCCCATCGTGGACCCCCGGGTGGACGCCCTCATCGTGTCCGCGATCGCCCCGTTCTCGCCGTACTTCCGGCCCATCGTCTTCCCGCCGAAGAGCACGGTGAAGGTCCGCCTGACGAAGCCGAAGGAATGCCTCCTCGTCCTGGACGGCCAGAAGGAAGTCCCGCTCTCGGGGACCGCGGACCTCGCGTTCACCGCGAGCGAGAAACCCGCCAGGTTCATCCGGTTCCGCGACGACTTCTACCAGCGCATCGAGCAGAAGCTCGCGAAGCCGTGAGGACGAAATGCCCGCCTTCCAGCGCCCGACCGCGATCCGGCGGAAGACCCTGCGGATGATCCTCGGCGCGTCGAAGGACGCATACCCGAACGAGTTCGGGGCGATCCTCCGGGCGGAGAACGGCGTGATCACGGAGCTCCTCCTGATCCCCGGGACGATCGGGGGGAACCGCCACGCGATCTTCCGGCTGCACAACATGCCTCCGGACTTTAGCGTCGTGGGCACCGTCCACAGCCACCCGAGCGGGGCGTTCCACCCGTCGGATGAGGACCGGCACTTCTTCTCGAAGTTCGGAGGCGTCCACATCATCGCGGGGAAGCCGTACGACGAGACCACGTGGGCCGCGTGGGACAACACGGGGCGTCCCGTGACGCTCGAGGTCGTACCCTAGGGAGACTCCCCCTGCCCGACGAGATCCCGGTACACCTGCTCGATCTGGTCCACGACGGTCCGGACGGAGAAGTTCCTCTCCACGGTCTCCCGCCCCGCCCGCCCCATCGCGGATCGCTTGCGGTCGTCCGCGAGGAGGATCCGGATCTTGCCCGCCACGCTCTCAGGGTCCACGGGGTCCGCGAGGAGCCCCTCCTTCCCGTCCGCGATCACCTCTCGGACGCCGGGGATGTCGCTGACGACGACGGGCTTCCCGGACGCCATCGCCTCGAGGGCGACGATCCCGAACGCCTCCAGGCGGGAGACGGATGGCAGGACGAACACGTCACACGCCGCGAAGTAGGAGGGCAGGTCCTCCCCGGAGACCTGGCCCGTGAAGATGACCCGCCCCGCGACCCCGAGGCGAGCGGCGACGCGGCGGAGGGAGTCGAGCTCTGGACCCCCGCCGACGAGGAGGAACTTCGCGTAGGCGACGGACCTCGCGGCCTCGATGAGGGTCTCGATGCCCTTGTGCGCGACCATCCGGCCGACAAACAGGACGACCGATTCTCCCTCGCGTATCCCGTGGCGGGCGCGAATCGCGCTCCCGTCATTCTCCGGACGATACCGCTCCAGGTCGACCGCGTTCGGGATCACTGCGGGACGATACGCCCACACCGCGCGGCTCGTCGCCGCGTACGTCGCGGTCGTCACGATGATCCGGTCCGCCCGGCGAATCGTCGAGTATCCCAGGGTATGGCGGTACACGGGCTCGACGAGGGGGCCGAACACAGAGGGGGCCTCGATGTCGCAGTGGTACGTGATCACGAACGGGAGGCGCAGCCGGGAACTCGCCCTCGCGGCGTAATACGACGTGAGGGGCGGTGGAGAGTGGGCGTGGACCACCTCCGCCTCCATGGAGGCGAGCGCGGCCTTCGTTGCGGGAGCGATCGGCGTGCGGAGCCAGACCGCGCGGGTCTTCACGCGCCGGACGTGGATCCCGTTGAGATCCTCCCTTTCGGGCAGACCGCGGTCCGCCCGGCTCGTGAGGACGGTCACCTCGTGCCTGCGGCGGACGAGCTCCGAGGACAGCGTGGCGACGTGGGTCTCGACGCCCCCGACGTACGGCTCGAACCAGGGGCACACTTGGACGATCCGCATGGAATCAGTAGATCCGGCTGCGAGGCGCGATGACCCCCCGGGCGACCGCGCCGGGCCCGATGAACGTCTCTTCCCCGATGATCGTCCCGACGTCGATTGACGCGTTGATCCCCGTCTTCACGTCGTCCCCCATGATCACTCCGAGCTTCCGGAGTCCCGTATCGATCATCGCGCCGCGCCACGACACCTTCACGTTCTCCTCGTCGAGCCGGAGGTTCGCGACCTTCGTCCCTGCCCCGAGGTTGCACCGCTCCCCGAGAATCGAGTCCCCGACGTAGTTCTGGTGCGGTACGTGGGTGCCGTCCATCAGGATGCTGTTCTTCACCTCGCACGCGTTCCCGACCTTGCACTTCCGCCCGATCGTCGTCGCGGGGCGGATGAAGCAGTTCGGTCCGATCTCCGAATCCCTCCCGATGAACGTCGGGCCCTGGACGTACGCACCGTCGAGGACCTTGGCGCCCGACTCGACGACGACCTCGCCGACGAGGCTCGCGCCCTTCGCCACCTCGCCGTCGATCCGGCCCTTCAGGCCCCGCATCAGGATCGCGTTCGCCTCGAGGAGGTCCCACGGCCGACCCACGTCGATCCACGGGTCCGGGAGCCGGTACGCGAACACGTCCCGGTTCTCCATGAGGAGGCGAATCGTGTCCGTGATCTCGTACTCCCCGCGCGGGGACTTTGTGGTGCGGTCGATGAACGAGAAGATGTCCGCGGGGAACAGGTACACGCCTGCGTTGATCAGCTTCGACTTCGGGGCCTTCGGCTTCTCCTCGAGCCCGACGACCCGGTCTCCCTCGATCTCCACGACCCCGAACGCGGCGGGGTTCCCGACCTCCGCGACCGCCATCACGGGTCCCTTCACTTTCCTGTGGAACTCCAGGAGGCCCTTCACGGCCTTCGCGGAGAACACGACGTCCCCATTTACGCTCAGGAAGTCGCCCGAGACGTGATCGCGCGCCATCCCGATCGCGTGGGCGGTGCCGAGCCGCTCCGCCTGCTCTTCGTACGACAGCTTCACGCCGAAGGCGTCCCCGCGCCCGAAGTACTCCTTCACACGGCGGCCCTGCCACCCGATGAGCACGGCGAGCTCCGTGACCCCCGCATCCCGGAGGGCCTCGACGGTGTGCGCGAGGAACGGCTTCCCCGCCACGGGGAGAAGCGGCTTCGGAAGGTTCGCGGTGAGGGGGCGCATCCGCGTGCCCTCCCCCGCGCTCAGGATCCACGCCTTCATGTCGCCGCCTTCACCTTCGATGAGGCGAGTTCGTAAAGCTCTTTCGCCCGCACCTCCGTGCGGGCCTCCGCGGTGATCCGGACCTTGGGCTCCGTCCCGGAGACCCGGACGAGGAACCAGCCGTCCTCGAAGCCCAGCCGCCATCCGTCCACGGTCTCGAGCTTCCCGTCGATCTGCCGCAGCGCCGCGTCGAGCTTCGCGACGACGGACTCACGCTCCGCGGTGGGGAACGGGACCCCACCCCGGAGGATCGGGAACTGGGGGACCTGGGCGACGAGCTCGGAGAGCGAGGTCTCCTTCACGATCGAGACGAGGTGGGCGGCCGCGTACACGCCGTCCGGGCACATCGTGACCCGCGGGAACAGCCACGTCCCGGAGGGTTCCCCGCCGAAGTCCGCCTTCCGCCGGCGGACCTCCTGCGCGACGTACACGTCCCCGACCCGCGTGCGGTACACCTTCGCCCTCGGGAGCATCTCGTCGATCGCCATCGAGGTGTCCACGGGGACGACCACGGATTTCTTCACCTCCCGCCTCGCGAACACCGCCAGGAGCTTGTCCCCGCCGACGAACTGCCCCTTCTCGTCCACCGCGACCATCCGGTCCCCGTCCCCGTCGTGCGCGATCCCGATGTCCGCCTCGAGCGCGCGGACGGTCCTGCGGAGGAGCTCGAGGTTCTCTTCCGTGGGCTCCGGGTCCCTCCCGGGGAAGTGCCCGTCCGGCTCGGCGTTCAGAGCGGTGACCTTGCACCCCATCCCCTTCAGGACGGCGGGGGTGATCTCGGACGTCGCGCCGCTCCCGCAGTCCACGACGACTTTGAGGGCCGCGTGGCCCACGACGGCGAGGATCGATTCCTTGTGGAGCTCCGCGAGGTCCCCGCGCGTATGGCGGGTCCCGACCTTGTTCCATGCTGCGTGGGCGAACGACTTCCGTTCGAGGGTGAGGCGGGGGTCGCGACCCACGATCGCGGACCCGTGCACGGAGCCCAGGACCCGGCCCACCGCCATCGCGAGGTCGGCCGTCACGTCCACGTTCGCAATCCCCCTGATCCCCGAGGAACCGAACAGCCGCACGCCGGGTCTATCCGCCCCGCTCTCAAAACCCTTGCCCACCGGAGCGCGGGCGCGCTCGTTGCCGGATCCGCGACTCGCCTCCGAATCGTTAAATAGGAACCCTCAAATGCATCGCCATCCCCGGTCGAGGACCCGCGGAGGCGTTCACATGGTGATGGAACCGATCAGCGTCGAGGCCGCGAAGGAGAAGGCCCGCAAGGCGGGGCTCAAGCCCGGACGGGTGAAGGGGACGGACGGCGCGATCCAGTTCACGAAGGGGCGGAACGGCCGCATCGAGATCATCAGCTGGGAGGAGTTCACGGACGTCCTCCTGAAGAGGAACCTCCACGTCTGCGAGTCGAACGGGTTCCTCAAGATCATGAAGAAAGCGTAGGCGGCGGAACGTTCCCCGTCGTCGCCTAGCTGCAGCACGGGCACGCCTTCCACTCCGGGGCGAGTCCCGCACCGCACCTTGACCACGATTCCCTCCATGCCGGGGGTGGGAATAGAGTTCGCACGGAATCCCCACCGCAACGTTCTTGCAGACCCCGCGCATGGAGCGCCACCCGTGCGGCGGTAGCCAAGCCCGGTCAAAGGCGTCAGATTCAGGGTCTGATCTCGCAGGGGTTCCCAGGTTCAAATCCTGGCCGCCGCATTCCTCTCACCGGGGCCCGTTCCGGAGCCCACGGACGGCGCCTACGGGCTCCCGCTCCTTCTTCCGCCCAAGGACGAAGAACCGCACCATCAGGAGGACGGCGAGGGCGATCAGGCCGAGGGACAGGAAGAACAATCCCTGGAGGGCGCCTCCGATCGCGTTGCGGACCTCGTCGACGGACGGGTTTGGCGGGAGCGAGGACGCGTACACCGCGATGATCACGAGCCCGCTGAGTTCCGCGACGAAGAACCCGAACCCGAGGGCGAAGGAGTACAGGCCCATCGTCGCCCCGTACTTCGTCTGCGGGGCGGTGTCCGCCATCAAGGCGAGGGCGGACGGGACGAACGCGCCCGACCCCAGGGCGAGGAGTCCGACGGGGGCGAGGTACAGGGGCTCGCGCGCGAGGATACGCTCCCAGAACAGGGCCGCCATCAGGATCACGCCGAGGATGCTCAGGATCCCGTAGAACATCACGGGCACCCGGCCGACGATGTCGGAGATCTTCCCCCAGAGGGGCTGGAGCAAGAGGAGGGCCAAGCCGACCCCGCCGAACAGGAGGGCGATGTCGAGGGCCTGGACGTTCGCCTCGTACAGGACCCGCGGCAGGTACGTGAGGGCGATCCCGAGGATCGTGGAGATGATCAGCCACACCGGGAGGAGGACGCTGATCTCGCGCACCTTCAGGACCTCTCGGAGGTCCCGGAAGTCGAAGAGCTTTGCACGGACCGCGGTGACCTTCTCCCGGCGGACGTAGATCTGGAGGATGATCGCGGAGAGCCCGAGGAAGAAGGCGACGGGGAAGAACGTCAGGCGGACCGCGCCGAACTGGCTATACCCGAGCCCCTCGAAGAGGACGATCAGGATGCCCGCGAAGACGGCCCCGATGATGTAGCCCGCGAACGTCGAGTAATCGTAGAACCCCATCTGGCGGCCGCGGTCGTGGGGGTCCGCATAGTCCGCGATCATCGCGATCGACGGCGCGACCGTGGCGGCGGCCCCGATCCCGTGGAGCCCGTGGATCGCGGCAAGGGCGAGGGTGTCCTGGGTGAACGGGTACAGGAGGACCATGAGCATCGCCCACACGGAGCCGCTCACGATCACGCGCTTCCGGCCGAGCTTGTCGGAGACGGACCCGAACCAGTTCGCGGTGAGCATCTCCGCGAACGGATACGGCACCGCGATGATCGCGACCTGGAGGAGCGTGTTGTACTTGAACCGCGGGTCCGGGCTCACGTAGAACGGGAGGGTGAGGAGGACGAACCCGAAGGCGAGGCGCAGGATGAAGTTCGAGAGATACAGCACCCGGAGGTACGCGTGGGTTTTCCCGCGGCGGGTGACGAGGCTCCGGAACACTGCGGGCCGCCCATCATGGACTTTCTAGATAAGGATGGCGCGGAGGCACCCGTCCTACGACGTCGAACCGGGCAGGCCCAGGAGGAAAGCGCCGACGACGATGAACGCGGAGGACGCGAAGATTCCCGCCGCGAACCCGAACAGGTGTGCGACGAAGCCCCCCGTCAGCGGGCCGAGGATGGCACCGAACCCCTGGACCGCGTTGAAGGCGCCCATCACGCCGGACCGCTCCCCGGCCGGCGCGAGCTCGGAGACGATCGTGGACCCCGCGACGTTGATCGCGGCCCAGCACAGACCGACGAGCCCGTGGAACCCGAGGATCATCGCGAACATCGCCAGGGGCCCCCCGGGGAGGAGGGGCAGGAGGAGGAAGGCAGGGAAGAGCCCGGCCCGGGCCACGGACGCGTACAGCTGCACGCGCCGCCCTCCCCGGTTCCGGATCCATCCGCCGACCTGCCCGTACGCGATCGCGGACGCGACCTGGCTCGCGAGGAAGACCGCGAAGACCTGCGGCGTGGAGAGGCCCACGACGTCCCGCAGGTACACGGGGAAGATCGCGTAGAACGCCGTGAACCCGGAGAACAGGAGGAACACGACCATGAGGTATCTCCGGAGGGCGCCGGAGTACCTCCGAGACCCGCCGACGTGGTTCCGGAGGTCGAGGAGGTGGAGGATCCGCATCGGGAGGTACCGGACGCGCTCCACCCGCCAGTGGAGGTCCACGAAGTCGAGCCGCTTCCGGTCGACCTTCTCCGGGGGCTCGCGGATCCATCGCCATGCGAGGAGGGCGGAGAGGAGGGCGAGGGCGGCCCCGATCACGAAGAGGGCCCGCATCCCGCCGGCCTCCGGGAGCGGGGCGAGGACGAGCCACGCGGCCCCGAGAACGAGGCCCGTGATCCATCCGACGCCGCCGATTCGAGAGAAGACCGCGATGCGGGAGGCCCATCCCTCCTGCTTCGTCGTCTCCAAGATCAGGACCGTGCCGACGGGGGCGCTCGCGGCCCCCAGGACCCCCGCGAGGAGTTCGCTAGGTAAAAGTCGGAGACGCCCCGGCTCAGCCCCATCCCAAGGAGGGATAGGGCGGTCCCGAGGAACCCCACGAGCACGAAGACCTTCCTGCGGCTGAGGCGGTCCGAGAGATTCCCCCATCCGATGAACGCGGGGACGGACGCGATGCTCGATGCGGCAGCGACGGCCCCGACATCCGCAACGGACCCGCCAAGGATCCGGGTGAACAGGGGGATCAGGGGCGAGGTCGCGCCGCCCGCCATCCCGTTCGGGAGGTACGCGTAGAACCACTTCTGGCCGTTGCTCGAGGGTCGACCCATCCCATCCCGGGGGCGCCGCACGTCCGAGATGGATATGAACGTTTGTCGCGGCTCACGCCAACAGGTCGTAGACGAGCTTCGCGGCGGCGATGAACAGGACGAGGACGAAGATGAGGGCGACGGGGCGGGTGCGGAGGGCCTGCAGCCCCCAACGGGACCCGAGGTACGCCCCCGCGAACACGACGGGGAACAGGATCGGGATCAGGACGAGCTCGGAGGGCAACGGGAACCCGCCGGACTGGAGCGCATGGCTCACGAGGTACGCCGCGAACCCCATCGTCGCGGTCGGGATGATCAGGAGGGAGGAGGTCCCGATTGCCTTCCGCGTCTTCCGGCCCAGACCGTACACGAGCAGGGGGACGTTCAGGATTCCTCCGCCGATCCCCATGCTCCCGCTGAGGAACCCGGAGCCGAGGGTCGCGGCGTTCACGGCGGCGAGCCGCGACGGGGTCAACTTCGTATCGTCGTCCCGGTCCACGTCCCGCGCGTTGCGGACCCAGTCCAGGACCATGTACGCGCCGAAGACGATGAGGACGGCGGTGAAGAACGCCTTGAACGTCCGCTCGTCGACGAGGACGTAAATCGTGAAGAGGGTCCCGATCACCGCGCCGACGAGCGCTCCCGCCACGAGGGACCGGCCGAGGCGGAAGTCGACGAGGCCCTTCCGGTGATGGTTCAGCACGGAGGAGGCCGCGGTCGCAATCGTCAAGGTGAGGGAGATCGGGACCGCGACGTCGCTGCGCGTGACCCCCGTGGAGAGGAGGATCGGGACGAACAGGAGCCCACCCCCCATGCCCAGGTTCGAGTAGATGAACGCGACTGCGAACACGAGGGCGATCTGGAGAAGGAGGAGGACGGCGGGGTCCACGGCGGCGCGGATTCGGCCCGCTCAGATAAAGACTCGCGCGACCCTTTATCGAGGGCGGGGGGTTCCACGGGGCGATGGTCCTCCTGGTCCGGTTCGGGGAGCTCGCCCTGAAGAGCCCGTACGTCCGGCGCCAGCTCCGGGACCGGCTCGTCGCGAACATCCAGGACCTCTTCGCCGTGGACGAAATCGAGTGCCTCACCCGGGCGGACCATGCGCGGGTCTACGTGGACGTGGACGACATCCCCGCCGCATCCTCGGCCCTGAGGCGGGTCTTCGGGATCGTGTCCTTCAGCCCCGCACGGGAGACGACGAGCGACCCCGAGGACATCGCGAAGGTGGTCCTCGAGCTCGCGAAGGACCGACTGCGGGATGGCGGGAGCTTCGCGATCCGCGCAAGGAGGTCCGGGACCCACCCGTACACGAGCCAGGACCTGGCGAAACTCCTCGGCCGGCGGATTCAGGACGCGGTACCGAAGGCGACCGTGAACCTCAACGCGCCAGAGGTCGAGATCCACGCGGAGGTGCGGGAGAACCGCGGGTTCGTGTTCACGGAGATCGTGGACGGGCCCGGAGGCCTCCCGTTGGGGAGCCAGGGTCGCGGCCTTGCCCTCGTGGACTCCGACGCGGGGATGGTCGCCGCGTGGCTCGCGATGAAGCGGGGGTGCAAGGTCACCGTCGCCGCCGCGAACGGGACGAAGGCCCACGACGCCCTCCGGCGGTGGGACCCCCATCTCAAGGTCCTCTCCTGGGAGCGCGACGTAGACCTCCAGGAGCTCGTGCGGGTGTCCCGCTCGGAAGCCGTGTTCCTCGGCTCCCGAATCGCGGAGGTCGAATCGACGAAGCCGGCCCTCGAGGTGCCCGTCTTCCATCCCGTCGTCGGGCTCGACGACGTCCGCCTCCGGGAGATCGCGGCTCGGATCCGGTCCGCCTGAACTCTACTTGCCCTTCCGGTCGTGGGCCCCGATGCTCGGGCGGGCCCGCTCCGCGCCCTTCCCCTTGTACATGAGGCCGCGGCCCTTCCGGCCCGCGCTCGTGAGCCCGCGGAACGCGCGCCCGCGGTGCTGGGGCTCGCAGATCCAGTTGATCTTCGGGTCGTTCTTGATCGAGGGGTGCTGCGGGTCCACGAGGATCACCTCGTAGTACTTGTGGCCGCCGTCCTCCCCGACCCAGTACGAGTTCAGGACCTCCATGTTCGGGTGGCGCTTCGAGACCCGCTCCTCCGCCATCCGCTGGATCGACTTCCCCATCGTGATCTTGTTCATCCCGCGGCGCTTCGGGTGGCGCCCGCCCATCGGCCACGGCTTCCGCCGCCCGCCGCGGCGCACGCGGGCCCGCACGACCACGTACCCGGGCTTCGCACGGAACCCGAGCTCCCGAGCGCGGTCGATCCTCAGAGGATGTTCGACCCGCACGAAGGACGGCCCCCGGCGCCACTCGATCTGGCGGCGCCAGGCGAGCTCCTTCACGTAGGACTTCGAAGGAATCTTCCACGCCTGCCGCACGTACCCGTACAGGTTCCGGGGCCTCTTCGGCGTCTTCTCGGCTTCCTCGCCCGTGATCGAGACGGGCTCCGTCGGCTTCTCGTCCGGCATGGTGCTCACCCCTGGATTTGCGGATTCACCCGGAGGCACATCTCCCGACCAGGGTCGCCGCCCCGTGGGGCGGTAGCGGGGTCGAAGAGGGGCGGGCTATAAAGCGTTTTGGCCGCGCCCGGGTCTCCCGCCGTTTATCCATCTTGCAAACGGAAATCCATATCGGGTGGGCCGGGCCTCCGGAGGGTCGGATTCCTGCCATGGCGGTCCCCGGCCTGTTCTGGATCGAGCTCGGCCTTGGCGTCGTCCTTCTCTTCCTGAGCGCGAAGGCCCACGGACGCCAGATCCGACTCGAACGAGAGCGCGAGGGCTACATGGAGGTCGATTTCATGAAGGAGAACCCGCCGTGGGTCGAAGCCCTCTGGCGGAAGGACCGCCGGCGATACTGGGCCACGGTCCCTGTCGCGATCGCGGTCCTCCTGCTGCTCGGTGTCCCGACTCTCCCGTTGCGATTCGGGACGGAGCCCCTGGGGAACCCGATACTCGGCACGATCATCGTCGCCGGGTTCCTCTGGCCCCTAGTCGTCGCGTTCACGTCCAACGGGATTCAAAGTGCGCTTCGCCTTCGCACCGCCCTGAACCAGGGAGGACGAGATCGCCCAGAAGGACCGCCCGAACATCCGGAAAGTACCCCGTGGCGGAGAGCCGCTCGTCGTGTCACCATCTGGTACTGGGCACTAGTACTCGCGATTGGGGGTGTTGCCGTCGTTGTCGCCTTTATCTGACGAAGGACGGGCCGTGGCTCAGGTGGGACGAAAGCCGTTCAATCGGCGCTCGAAGGCGGCGAATCGGCCGTCGATGTCTGCCGCCGCGAATTCCAGCGCTTCACGAAACTCTCGTAGTCGTCCGGGGACAACTCTCTCCGCAACATCAAGAACAACGCCCGCCCGAGTGAGGAGCGCGTCAACGGTTCTTGCGACATCGAGCGCGAAATCCTCGTACGTCGCTTTAGGTCTTTTCCACTCGTCATCGTCCAACTCTCTTCACGTCCGCGCCTAGCCCAGAGGCAATCTGGCTTGGTGCGCGCTGCCCTGCCGACTGCGCCGCGCGCGGTGGCGCGTACGGACAGGAGTCTCGTAGCTCTGGCGAATCAACGACAGGGCGGCCTTTCCATGACCGTTCCCGACGACGTGGAATTTCGTGCGGAACCAGTTCCATCCTTGGGTCCTCGGCGAGGGCCGGGCGATCCCCGCAGGGTCCGAGAGACTCCGCCGCTCCGGGAGGATGAACACCTCTACCCGATGGCGGGTCGGCCGGATCTCCGCGAACGCCCGCTGTTGGTTCTCGCTCCGGAACGCGATCCAATTCCGGTTCACCCGCATCACGACGTGGTCGCCGCGTCCCGCCGCGACCTTCTGCAGGCTCGCAAGCCACTCGTTGATCAGTTGGCGGGGTTCCCGCCCCGCGCGCTTCCATGCCGTCATTCGAACGCTCCCTCCGACGGTCGCGCACCGGGCTTCCTCAGGATGAAGAGATACTTGAATCCCCGAAGGTAGAAGCCGAACCGCCTCGCCCGGTGTTCCCACATTGGATTCGCGGACCGGTCGTTGTGGCGGGCAACGCAGACCACATCCACGGGCTCGAAATACTTCGCGAGCATCTCGAACGTGAGGAATCCCAGGGGCGTGAACCGGCCGTGGCGGTACGCGTCGCTCGTCAGCCATCCGAGGGCATGGCGGGGCTTGAGCGTGCGGAGGAGCTCCCGCGCGATCATCTCCATCGCCTCGAGGAACTCCTCCTCGCGACAGGAGATTCTCCCCAGGCACGCGGCCTCGTCGCTGTACCGCACGTTGTCCGAATACGGCGGATCGACGAAGTGGAGGTCGACGGAGTCGTCAGGGAGCGGGAGGTGGCGGGCGTCGTTCCTCGCGATATCCGGACGGCGGGGAGCGAGATCGAAGGCGAGAACCCTGCGTCCGAGGGTGCGTGCGACATCCAAGGTTGTGCCCGATCCGGCCATTGCGTCCACGACGAGGTCCCCGGGTCGCGAGTACCGTCGCACGAGGTTCATCACGAGGGATGCGGGCGTCACCCCGTTGAACCGGTGGTCCCCGAAGTCCACGGGGCCCGGGCTCTGGGCGGGGAAATCCCAGAGCGTCGTCGCCTCGAGGTCGTAGTCGCGGAGCGCGTCCCATCCTTTCAGGACCGGGACCGCGAGGTCGCGCGGCCGGTCCATCGTCGCATTCATCGTGGGAGAGGTCCAAGGGGCGTCCATACTTGGAGTCGGGCGGGGGAGGGGAGTGAAAGTGAACGACACATTTCGTTCAAGGGCGGTGAAAGTACTCGCCCTTCGTTTGGCGGGTGCAACGTTATACGCCCGGGCGGGGTAGCCGCGGCGTGGCCACGCGTCTCACGTACGGCGCCGCGTTCACGATGCTCTGTGCGATCTGGGGCTCCACGTGGCTCGTGATCAAGATCGGCCTCCAGGGGGCGCCCCCGCTCCTCGCCGCCTCCCTCCGGTTCGTCGTCGCGTCCGTGGTCCTCCTTGTCGCGTGCCTCGTGTTCCGCTCGAAGCTCCCGAAGGGACGCACGGAGTGGGCGCTCGTCGCATTCTACGGAGTCGTGCTGTTCGGCGCGGACTACGGCCTGATCTATTGGGGGGAGGGGAACCACGTCGACAGCGGGCTCTCCGCGGTCCTCTTCGCGACGTTCCCGTTCCAGACCGCGATCGCCGCCCACGCGCTACTGAAGACGGAGAGGCTCTCCGCACAGAAGCTCGTCGGGATTGCGCTCGGGTTCGCGGGGATCGCGTTCATCTTCCGGGCCCAGCTGGCGGCGTCCGCGGACCTGTTCTTCCCGATGCTCGCGATTGTGCTCGCCGCCACGTGCGCCGCGGCCGCGAGCGTCGCGGTGAAACGGTGGGGCCACGACATGGATCCCGTGAGCCTGAACGCGTTCTCGATGGGGGCGGGGGCAGTCACCTTGGCGGCAGCCTCCCTCGGCGCGGGGGAGACCTGGGCCGTGCCCTCCTGGCCCACGGGGATCCTCGCGATCGTGTACCTGAGCCTCGCGGGTTCCGTCGTCGCGTTCGTCACGTACCTCTGGCTCCTGAAGCGAATCGAGGCGACCTCCCTCTCGTACATCGCGTTCGTGAACCCGGTCGTCGCGGTGCTCCTCGGGTTCCTCGTCGGCGACGAGAGGCTCGATGCGCTCGTCCTCGCCGGGGCGGGGATGACCTTGGCGGGGATCTGGCTCGCGACGTCGAAGCGGGTCGGGGCGTGGATCCGGATCGCGATGGGCACGGGGGTCGTCCCGGGGACCGCCGGGGACCCTCCCGGAAAGGATCCCTGATTCGGGTCGGCCAGACCTCTCGGTAGCACATGGAACAGAAAAAGGAGGGAGCGGCGGAGATTCGATTCCCTTGCCGTGGGAGACCGCCCGCCATCCCATAGCCTCCAGGGATGAAGGTGTGCGGATGCGTGTTCGCCCGTGCCTGGGTCCGTGAAGTACCTCGCGATGGGACCGGGTCTAGGGAGGGCCAAGCGACATCTGGAAACGGGCCCTGAGGTCGCGGAGACTCGGGTACGGTTTCGAGGGGTTCTCCAGGTGCCATGCGGCCGCCGCGTTCGCGAACCGGAGACGATCTCCCAGGGTC
This sequence comes from Methanobacteriota archaeon, assembly GCA_020029475.1. Classification (GTDB taxonomy): domain Archaea; phylum Thermoplasmatota; class Thermoplasmata; order RBG-16-68-12; family RBG-16-68-12; genus EA-19. Next base: position 37,499 of record JAIBJG010000013.1, read on the forward strand.
CGCCCCGCCAGGGAGGCCCGGACGTACCCCGCATTGAACACGTCCCCGCAACCCGTTGGATTCAAGGCTCGGACCCGGAACCCGCGCGAGGTGGTGGGTCCGGCCGCGGTGAACACCGTCGACCCGCGGCGGCCCTCGTGGACGACGACCTCGCCCACGCCCCTCCCCAAGAGGACCCGCGCCGCCCCGCGAAGGGAGGGGGAGCTCGCGAGGCGGGTGACCTCCTCCGCGTTCCCGAAGAACGTGTCCACGTGCGGGAGGGCGGAGAGCGCCGCCTCCCGGCGGTGCATCGGCCACCCTTCGGGGTCCGTCGAGAGGTCCAGGGAGGTCGTCGCGCCCGCCGCCCGGGCCCGGGCGAGGAGCCGCACCGTGGGCGCGCCGATCAGCCCGGAGGCCCACCAGTATCCCGATCGGTGGAGATGGCGGGTGCCCGCAATCCACGAGGCGGGGACCTGTGGCAGGCGGAGGTCCGCGTTCGCGCCGGGTGCGGTGATCAGATGGCGGGTGCCATTGGAGAACGTCACCGCGACGGTCGTCCCTGTGCCGCGAGACGCTGAGGCCCGGAGGCGGGTCCGCACATGCCCCGTTCGATACGCGATCCTCAGGACCTCGCCCGCCCAGTCCTTTCCGAGGGACGCGACCAGCCCCGCGCGGCCTCCGAGGGCCGCGAACGCGAGGGCGAAGTTCGTTGCGTTCCCGCCGGGAAGGTATCGGAACCGTTCCACGCGGGACTGCCGGTCCCCCGCTCCCGCGGGGTGCAGGGGCGGGTTCACGATGTCGAGGATCGCGTCGCCCACCGCCACGACATCGAACCGCGGGTGGGCCACCCTCCCCTCACTCCCGCCAGAGTCCCTGCTTCTTCAACTCCTCGACGACGATCTTGTAGTCCGCGGGGCGCCCGCACTCCGGGCAGAATATGGAGCCGTGCGCGTCCCGGGAGGGGTTCGGGCCTTCCCACCCGCAGAACCGGCACACGGCGTCGTGGACGGAGGTCAGAAGAAGTCCTCCAGGGTGAGCTCTTTCTTCGTCTTCTGCACCTCCAGCTTCCGGGGCTTCTCCTCCTCGCCCTCGAACCCCGTGTGGAACAGGTCCGCCTGGACCGTGCCCATCAGGAGGGCCCGTTCGTCCCAGCCGTAGATCTCCGTGACGTACGACAGGGTCTGCGCGACCCGCCGGGCGTAGTACTCCCAGTCCGGCTTCGACGTGAAGGGGCGGCCCGAGACCCATGGCTCCACGTGCATCGGGGCCTTCTTCGCGTCCACGACGACCCAGGAGACCTTCATCCCGGGGACGACCTCGTACCCAAGTTCTTTCATCTTCCGGGCCGCGAGGACGTTCGACATCGAGTCCGGGTTCACGTACCGGCTGTCCTCCGCGACGGTGCGGGAGATCACGAGGGGCTCCAACGGGTCCCCGTCGTCGGGCAGCATGTCCTGCGGGATCCGGCCCGTCTTGATCTCCGCGACGAGCTCCTTCGCGAGCCGCACGGCCCCCTCGATGTCGTTCTCGAGGACCCGGTCGAACACCCGCTTCTGGGCCTCGCTCTGGAGGTCGAACGCGTCCGTCCTCCGGATCTCGTACCCCCGGACGATGAGTTCGTCCTCCACGGGCCATGCGGTCTTCGCGGCGTACCGCTTCTTCTTCCCGTGGCTGAAGAACGTGCGGAAGATCCGCTCGAGCTCCATGTTCACGTTCGCGGTGCTGAACCGCTCCGCCACCTTCCGTCCGAACTCGAGGGACTTCTCCTTGTCCTTGTGCGGGCTTTCCAGGAAGATGGAGTCCGTGTCGCTGTAGATTACCCGCACTCCGTCCGCCTCGAGCTGGCTGATCACGGACTTGATGTTCTCCCGTGCGAAGGCGGTGATGCTCGCCCCGATCTGGGGGTTCGTGAATCGGTAGAACGAGGAGGCGAGGACGCCGTAGAAGGCGTTCATCAGGACCTTCACCGCGTCCTGGAGACGGCCATAATACTTCTTCCTCTCCGGGTCCGTCTCGGCTTTCAGTTTCGCCTTCACATCCCGTCGTTGCCGCATCAGGTCCCCGAGGATCGTGGGCAGGAGGCCGACCCGCTGCTGCGCGTTCAGGAAGCGCACGCCAATGGGGCTCTCGACGGTCCCCGCGTCGCTCAGGGTCGTGAAGCATATGTTCTTCTCGATAATAATCGACGGATACATCGAAGAGAAGTCGAGGGCGATCACCCATTCGTAGAGCCCGGGCTCCAGGCTGTGGACGTACCCGCCCTCGATCGACTTCCCGCCGGAGCCCGAGCGGGTCATCGGGACCGCGACCCCCTGCCGGTCCGCGGCCCGGATCAGGATCGAGTCAATCATCGTGGACGTGCGGCTGTTGAACGTGTCGTCGACCGGGAGCTTCGAGACGACGCCGAGGTCCATCGCCTTGTCGAGGCGCGCGACCTTCTCGAGGACCCGGAGGGCGAGCTCCGCATCCTTTTTGCAGTACTCCAGGACCTTCTCCCGGTTCCGGGCCCACTCGTCCTCCATGTGGACCCGGTCCACGTCGTGCTTCCCCTCGCCGAGGAGCCACCGGGCGACCGCGTCCAGGGTCTCCTGCTTCGGGTGGAGCTCGAGTTTCACCGCCCACCACGCGTCCGCGATGATCCGCCCGTGGGCCCGCCAGAACCGTTCGCTGATGTTGCTGATCCCCTGCCCGTCCCGGGAGAGCGGCAGGTTCATGATCCCGTGGACACGCGCCCGCTGCTCGAGGATCGGGAGGTCGTACCCGTCGATGTTGTACCCCGTGATCACGTCCGGGTCCATCTTCGTGATGAAATCGATGAACCGACGGATGATCTCCTTCTCGTCTCCCGTGAGGATGTCCGTCTTCAGGGCGCCGTCCTCCCGCCACGCGAGGCCGAGGCACAGGACCGTCGGGTCCGTGATCGTGTTCTCGATGTCGAAGGAGACGACCTTCAGGGCGGGGTTGAACACCTCGCAGGGCTCGAACCGCTCCGCCCGGACGACGAGGTCCGTCGTGTACCGGCCCTTCGCGAGCGCGCCATGGATCCGGACGCACGCGGCGATGTCCATGTCGTAGATGAAGCGATGCGCGAACGGGATGTCCGCCGCCATCACCTCGGACCCGTGCTTGCGGGCCCGCTCCCGGTATTCGGGGGTCTTCCACGGGTGCTGGAGGGTGACCTTCGCGCACGGCGCCTTGCGGCCCTGGACCTCGAGCTCGACGGTCTCCACTTTCAGGACCTCGGAGTCCCGCTGGAGGTAGTTGAGGAGGACCTGCGAGGGCCTCACCGCGTAGAAATACGGCTTGAAGCCCCAGTACTCCGCCGCGATCGACCGGCCCTCCCGGGTCCGCCCGAAGAGCTCGATCACGGGCTCCTCCTGCGGCCCGTCCCGGCGGTACGACGCCGTCAGTATCCGAACGTCCCAGGACTCCGTCATGCCTTCGCCACGATCTTGATCACGTCGCCATCCTGGACCGCATAGTCGTGCCCGACGACCATCCTGGTGCGGGCGTTGATGGCGCGGATGAACCCTCTTCCGAGGTCCGTATGCACGCGAAACGCTAAATCCTTCGCAGTCACACTGCGCGGGACGAGGAACGCGTCGGGCAGGACGTTCCCCTTCTTGTCCGTCCAGTGCGTCTCGTCCTCCACAGGGAACACGACGATCAGGTTCAGGAGGTCCCGCCCCGCGCGCTCGATGCACGGCTGCACCCCCGTGGACCCGTGGGTCCCGAGGAACGCCTCGATCTTCTTCAGGCCCGCGAGCTGCTCCGCGGAGAGTTTCCCGGGGTCCAGGATCCGGAACGACGGCGCCCCGGGCTCGTACGCGATGAGCCCCGCCTTCGCGGCGCGCCGGAGCGCGAGCTCGTACGCGGCGGCCGTCGGGACGACGATCGTCCCCGCCTCCTTCGTCAGCCGCTCGATCGCCTCGGCGGGAGCAATGTCCGCCTTGTTCGCGGCGACCATCATCGGCTTCCCCCGCTGGAGGATCCGCTTCGAGAGCCGGAGGGCGTCCTCCGCGGTCCACTTCGAGGGGCGCGGGTCCATCCCCGCCTCCAGGAGGGCGGTGTGGATCTGGTTCTCCGTCACGCCGAGCCCCGCGAGCCGATCGTGGAGGACGCGTTCGATCGGGGTCTCCTCGAGCTCCGCGCGCCGGGCGACCTTCTCCAGGTCCCGCGAAAGGATCCCCCGGACCCAGTGCGCGAGCTCATCCTCCAAGAACCGCACGTCTTCGAGGGGGTCGTGGGTCCCGGGTTTCACGGGGTTCCCCTCGAAGTCCGTGGACCCGCTCGCGTCCACGACGTGGATGAACGCGGCGGCCTGGCGGAGATCGTCGAGGAACTTGTTCCCGAGGCCCCGCCCTTCGTGGGCCATGGGGACCAGGCCCGCGACGTCGAGGACGTCCACGGGGACGAACCGCTTCCCGTCCTGGCAGCCGCCGTGGATCGGCGCGCACGGCTTCCCGAGTTCCACGTGCGGGCACGGGACGCGGATGAACGCGACCCCGCGGTTCGGTTCGATCGTCGTGAACGGGTAGTTCGCGATCTGCGCAGGGGCCAGCGTCGCGGCGGAGAAGAACGTCGACTTCCCCACGTTCGGCTTCCCGACGATCCCGAGTTCCACGGCCCGCCGAACACGGCCGTGACACAAATAAACTTAGGCGGGTCAGGGGGACCCGCGATCGCGTCTCCGGCCCCTCCGGAGGGCCAGCACGACGACCAGGACAAGCGCCGCGGGAACCGCGACCTCGTGGAACTCCGGGAGCGGGACCGGGCCGCCGTCGGTCCGGGTCGACGGGGGATCCGCGGAACGTGTGACGATCACGTCTGTGACGTCTCCGTTCCCGGACCAGTCGCTCGTCTGGAACGCCATCCGCGTGCCGTTCAGCTGGGACGGGTTCAGTCCGATGGAACCCTCCATCGCGGTCGTGTTCTTCGCGACCTGCAGCGAGAGGAGGGCGGGCACCCAGCCCGATTGCCATCGGAACAAGTCCTGGCGGGTCATCCTGCCATTCGACCCGCGGACTTCCACCATGTAATCGGCGAGCATGCCGGCGAACGGGAGCCCCGCGGTATCCGTCGCGTTCGAATCGATGTACACCCGCGCGATGTCCTCGCCCGTGATCCTCGGAGGGGGAGAGCCGGATCCCCCGCCACCGCCGCCCCCGCCCTGGACCGCGCGAGGGACCTTCTGCGGGACGGGGACGCCCTCGACGAGCGCGCCCGCGACCTGGAGCATGAAGAACGTGCCGGACGCGTTCGCGGCTCCTCCGTGGGACCGGATGTCCAGCCCCGCCCGGGGGATCGCGACGGAATCGGAATCGAGGACCGTGAGGCCGGCCCAGTCCGCGAACAGCCCGTCGATCCGGATCCCCGCCGGCGGGGCGAGGAAGTACGCGTCGAGCCCGGGACCGGTCACGGTGACGGGGCGCGGGGCGGGCGCGGACCGGAGGGCGACGGAGACGGGGGAGCCGGAGGGGAATCCCGTCACGGTGACGGAGACCGTCACGGACGCCGTCGGGGTGGCCCGCATGAGGGGGACCGTCGAGAGGGATGGACTCACCGTGACCCCGGTCGTCGCGGTGAACCCGAAGGGACCCACGACCCACGTGCTCCCCTCTGGGATCTGTCCCAGGGCGACGACGTCGAGCCGGAGGGCCTGGGTCGTCCCGGACGGGAGGACGGTGGCGAGGGGGGTCTGCCGGATCCGGATCGCTCCGAACGTCGCGGAGAGGGCGACGCTCGCGCGGGACACGGACCCCTCGAAGTCGTCCGCGACGATGAGGATCGTCGAGACGCTCGTGGAGAACGCGGCGAAGTCGTCCGTGGAGACCCGGAACTCGAGGGTCGGCCCGGAGGCCGCGGCGGGGAGCCCCGCGACCGCGGCCCGGCGGCTCCAGTTCAGCTCCGCGTTCGCCGGGAACTCAAAGAGGCGGGCGGACTCCACGCGGCCCGAGCCGCCGAGGACCTCCGCGACGTACTCCGCCCCGAGGGCCTGCACCTGGTACCCCGTCACGGCGGACCCGTCCGCGTCGAAGAACGCGTAGAACGCGTCGTTCCCCACGGAGTCCCCGAGGGCCGTGCCGGAGACCTGGACGAGGAACGAGAGGAGATTCCCCTCCGGGTAGACGCCGTACGACTGGATTGTGACGTTGGGGTTCGAGGCTGCCGCCGGATCCGAGTACCTGGGGAGGGCGGACCAGTCCGTCGGGTTCCCGTCGATCGCGACCGCGGTCGCGGGGCCCGTCGGGGGCGGGAGGAGGGCGGCGACGATCGCGAACACGAGCAGAAGGGAGCCCGCGATCACGCCGTACCGGAACAGGAGGGACCGCGGCGGGAGACCGAAGTCCGTGATCGCGCTCGTGTCCATGAACCCGAAGCCGTTCACGAGGCCGTTCACCCGGCCGCTCCCGTTGATCAGGCCGTGACCGTTGATGAGACCGCGGCGGAGGCGGGTCTGCGGGGCGGGGAGGACGCGGGCGCGGGGCGCCGGCGCCTCCATCGGGCGGCGGGGCGGGGGCTCCGGGACGACTTCCGGCTCGGCCTCCGGCGTCTCCTCGTCGAGCTCCTCCACGTCGACCTCCTCCCCGGGCACCGGGATGGGTTCTGGAGCGCGCTTCGGTGTGAATTTCGGGATGAGCTCCGGAGAGGGCTCCGGCTCCTTCGCCGGCGCCGGGGCGAGATCGCGGTCGGCGGGCGCCTGCTGGAAGATCCTCTCCAGTTCCTTGATTGCGACGAGCTCCGGCGTGAGGGGCTCGTCCGGCTCTGCCGGCTCCGCCGCCGGCGCGGGCGGCGCCTCGACGTCGAGCTCCTCCGCGGGCACGCGGGGGGCGGCCTCGGGCTCGACCTTGTGGCCGCACGCCGGGCACACCTGCGCATCCGGAAGGACGCCCTCCCCGCAGATCGGGCACTCCCGTTCCGCGAGGGAGGACAGGGCCGCAAGGGCGTCCGTGGCGGCCTCGACCTCCTCCTCTGGGGGCCTCTCTTGCTCCGGCGGAGCGGCCGCCAGGGCCTCCCCCGCCACAGGGATCGTCCTTAGGGTCCCGCGGAGGACCTGGGACGCCTGTTTAATCTCCCGCATCGCTGCGAGGACCCGGGAGCGGACCGTCATCACCCGCCGGGACTCGGGGTCGAGGCGGGCCGCCATGTCGATGGAGCGCATCGCCTCCTGGAGCTCCTGGATGTCGAGCAGGACGAGGGCCCGGGCGTACCACAGGTCCCCGTCCTTCGGGGTCTCCTCGAGGTGGACGTCGTAGAACGCGAGGAGTCCCTTCTCGAGCTCCTTCGTGACCTCCCGCCGGAGCTCGTCGTCAATCTCCTCCTCGTCGAACACCGCCCCGCAGTCCGAGCAGCCCTTCGCGAACAGGGACGTGACGCACTCGCACAGGGGGCACGCGTACTCCTCGGAGAGGACCTCCTCCTTCGACTTCCGTCGCGGGAGGAGGAGGATGAACCGGAGGGAGTCCTTCACCATCTTCGCGCCGCGGGGTCCGATCAGCCGGACCCGTCCGAGCTCCTCGTCGGACGCCCGCTTGATCCGCCATATCGCGTTGTACCCCGCGCGGCACAGGGCCTCCGCCTTCGCGCGCCCCACGCCGGGGATCCGGGCGATCTCGTCCACGTCCGCGTCCGTGTACTCGCCCCGGATCTTCCGCTTCGGACGCACCTTCTTCGCGGCCGGCGCGCCTGCCGCCTCCTCCTCGAAGACGGCGCCGCAGGCGGGACAGGACTTCGCGTCCGCGTCGACGAACGTGCCGCACAGGAGGCACGCGAACTGCTCCTTGTGGGGGCCCGCGACCTCCTCGAACAGGAACCGGTTGTCGCACTTCTCGCACACGAAGAGGGTGGGGTTCTCCGTCTTGCACTCCGTGCACACGATCCGGCGGTCCACCTCCGTCGAGTCCGCGCGGACCGCGACGCTCCCGCACGTGTTGCAGATGGAGACGGGGACGACCTTTGAGGCGCAGTTCGGACAGGGGCGCACGTCCGCGGTGCGGACCATCAGCCCTCCCCTCCCTCCGCGCGGGCCCGCTCGAGGGCCTCGACAGCCTCCGCGAAGTCGGGCCGCAGGTCGATCGCCTTCTCCAGGCAGATCACCGCCGGGTCCGGCTGTCCGGATTCCAGGAGCGCACGTCCCTTGAAGTACCAGGCGTCCGGGAGGTCCGGCCGTCGCCGGAGGGCGACGTTGTACACGTCGATCGACTCCTCGTATCGGCCGAGGGCGAAGAGAGAGGACGCCCGGTTGAACGCGGCGAGCGCGAACGCGGGGTCCGCCTCGAGGGCCTTGTTGTAGAGCTCCAGGGCCTCCTCGTGCTCCCCCTGGCGGGAGCGGAGGACCCCCTTGTCCATCAGCGCGACGGGGTGGCGGGGGTTCACCTTGAGGACTGTGTCGAAGCACTCGAGGGCCCGGTCCAGCCGGGCCATGTGCATCAGCGCGATCCCCTTGTTGCACCACGCCTCGAGGTACGCGGGGCGGAGGCGGATCGCGCGGTTGTGGCACTTCAGGGCCTCCTCCGGCTTCCCGAGGGTCTCGAGGATGATCCCGCGGTTGTTCCACGCGGCCTCGTTGTCCGGGTCGATGTCGAGCGCCTTGTTGAACGCCTTCATCGCGGCCGCGAGCTCGCCGCGGCGGAGGAGGTGGTTCCCGCGGGCGACCTCCCTCCGGGCCCGCTGCGCCTTCGTGAGGCCAAAGGGTGCCCTAGCCAATCGCACGATTCGACCGAGCATTCGCGCTGACCAGCTTTATTAGGGCTTAAGCAAGTTCTCCCGCGATTATCGGGTCTGAAAGTGAAAACGTATGGAGAGCGCACTCGTTCTTTGCGAAGGGGCCTTCGGTCGCACGCTGGGGAAGACCGCGAACGGGCTCGTCCGGTATTCGAAGCGGTACCGGATCCTCGGCGTCCTCGACAGCACGACGGCGGGCCGGGACGCGGGGGAGGTCCTGGACGGACGTCGGAACGGGATCCCGATCTTCGCGGGCCTGCGCGAGGCGCTCTCGCAGCTCCCCGAGAAGCCCGCCACGTTAATCGTCGGGGTCGCGACGTTCGGCGGGTACATCCCGAAGGAGTTCCGTCCCGTGATCCGCGAGGCGATCGAGGCGGGGCTGAACGTGGCGGCGGGGCTCCATGAATACCTCTCCGACGACGCCGAGTTCTCGGCCCTCGCCGCCCGCCACGGGGTCGCGCTGATCGACGTGCGGAAGCCGAGGCCCCTCCGGGAGCTCGCGCAGTTCAGCGACCTCTCCCGCCACCTCCCCTGCCTCCGCATCCCCGTCCTCGGCACGGACGGGGCGATCGGGAAGCGGACGACCGCGATCCTGCTGACGGAAGCGCTCCGCGGGGCGGGGATTCCCGCCGAGTTCGTGGCGACGGGGCAGACGGGCCTCCTGCAGGGCGCCCGCTACGGCGTGCCGCTGGACTCGATCAAGGGGGACTTCATGGTCGGGGAGCTCGAGCGGGAGGTCGTGCGGGCGTTCGAGGAGAACCGGCCCCGCGTCGTCGTGGTTGAGGGACAGGGTAGCATCTCCCACCCCGCGTACGTGGCGGGGACGCGGGCGATCATCATGGCGTCGATGCCGAGCGGGATCGTCCTGCAGCACGCGCCCGGCCGGAAGACGCGGAACTTCCGGAGGGACGTCGTGGCGTGGCCGATGCCCACGGTCGAAAAGGAGATTGCGATGCTCGAGATGTTCTCCGAATCGAAGGTGATCGCCCTCGCGTTGAACCACGAGAACCTCACGCCGGAGGAGGTGCGGCGCACCGAGCAAGAGTATGAGGCCCGCTACGGGCTGCCGACGACGGACCCGCTCCTCGACGGGTGCGAGAAGCTCGTGATTAAAATTCGGTCGATGTTATGAAAATACCCTCCTCCCATCCCAGGTACCGGTCCCTCGTGACCCGCGAGAGGCTCGTCCAGGCGTGGAAGGCCGGGATCGTCGTGCCGGAGGGGCTGATCGCCCACGGCCGGGGGGAGGCGTTCGACTATCTCCTCGGGGAGGAGACGAGCGCGCCCGCCCTCGTCGCGGAGAAGGCCGCGGCCGCGTTCCTCGTGCGCGCGGCGTCCCCCGTGATCTCCGTGAACGGGAACGTCGCCGCGCTGGCCGCGAAGGAGGTCGTGCGCCTCGCGGCGGCAATCCCCGCCAAGATCGAGGTGAACCTGTTCCACCGGACGCAGCCCCGCGTGCGCCGGATCGCACAGGTGCTCCGGAAGGCGGGAGCGAATAGGGTGCTCGGGCTCCGCCCGGACGCCCGGATCCCGGGCCTCGACTCGAAGCGGGCGCTCGCCCAGCGGGCCGGAATCTACGGCGCGGACGTAGTCCTCGTGCCCCTCGAGGACGGGGACCGCACGGAGGCCCTCGTCCGGATGGGGAAGGTCGTCATCGGCGTGGACCTGAACCCGCTCTCCCGGACTTCCCGCCACGCCACGGTCCCGATCGTGGACGAGCTCACCCGCGCGATCCCGAACGTCGGGAAGTTCGTGCGGGAACTCCACAGAAACCCGAAGGAGGGCGCGCGGATCGTACGGACATGGAACAAGTCGGGGAACCTGCGCGCGTCGTACTCGTTCTTGAACTGGCGGCTCCGGACCCTCGCCCGGGGACCGCGGAAGCGCAGCCGGTGAGCGGCCTCACTTGAAGTGGGCGGACTTCCACTTGATCGAGCAGCCCATCGGGGGCGCGAACGTGACCGGCGGCTCCTTCCCCGCCACGAGCGCGTCGAGGACCTCCCGCATGTGGCGGCGCTTCACGCCCTTCGGATCCTTCGAGTCGTCGAGACGGCCCCGGTACCGGAGCCGGCGGTTCCGGTCGAACACGAAGAAGTCCGGGGTGCAGACACCCCCGTACGCCTCCGCGACCTTCTGGCTCTCGTCCCTCAGGTACGGGAACGGGTATCCCTTCGCCTCCGCCCGCTCGACCATGTGCGGGAAGTCGTCCTCCGGATACCCCTCTGTCTCGTTCGGGTTGATCGCGACGAACTGGACGCCCTTCGCGGCGTACTCCTTCTGGGTCGCAATCGTGCGGTCCTCCCACGCCTGGACGTACGGGCAGTGGTTGCACCAGAACGCGACGACGAGAATCGGCTTGTCCTTGAAGGAGACGAGGGAGTATGTGGAACCGTCCACGCCGGGGAGGGAGAAGTCCGGCGCCCGCTCGCCCATCGGAAGCCCCTGGTACTGGGTCAGTTCCAGACGATCACCGAGGCGAATTAGGCGTCGGCGCCGATAAGGCTTTGCCCCATGCGCGGAAGACTTTTCTCTAGAGGAACGATGGATGCATCGTGGGAAAGAGCGTCGCGGTGTTCTATCTCCCGCGGAGGGCGCAAGAGGAGATTCTAGGGGCCGCCATCGCGTTCGCCGGGGAGGAACGACTCCGCGTGGAAACGAACGGCCCGAATCACGTCCACCTCTCGAGGGGGAGCATCTGGTGGACGGGGAAGCGGGTCGTCACGGTCGTGGCGTGGAACGTCCCCGGCGGAGCGAACGTCCACGTCGAGGTGTGGGTAGTGGAGGGGCTCGTCACGCTGAACGCGGACCCGAATGTGTTCTTCGGGTTCGTACCCCGCCGGGCCGCGTGGCGGACCGTCTCCGCGTTTGTCTCGCGGCTCGGCGTCCCCCCGGAATCCGTGTTCGTCCACTACTGAGCGACCTCGTGACACACAACCTTTATCTGAGCACCGCGGAATGGGTCATTCCCGTGGGACGATGAAATACGTCGTGGTCACGGGTGGTGTTCTCAGTGGCCTCGGGAAGGGCATCTCGACGTCGTCGATCGGCGTCCTCCTGAAGTCCCGCGGCGTCAAGGTCAGTCCGGTGAAGATCGACCCCTACCTGAACGTCGACGCGGGCACGATGAACCCGTACCAGCACGGGGAGGTGTTCGTCCTCGACGACGGCGCGGAGGCGGACCTCGACCTCGGGAACTACGAGCGGTTCCTCGACGTGAACCTCACGGGCGACCACAACATCACGACGGGGAAGGTGTACCGCACCGTCATCGAGAAGGAGCGGCGCGGGGACTACCTCGGGAAGACCGTCCAGATCATCCCGCACATCACGGACCAGATCAAGGGGATGATCAAGGCCGTCGGCGAGAAGGAGCGCGCGGACGTCGTCCTTATCGAGGTCGGCGGCACGGTGGGGGACATCGAGGGCATGCCGTTCGTCGAGGCCCTCCGGCAGGTCGCGCTTGAGGAGGGGAAGGAGAACGTCCTGTTCGTCCACACGACCCTGGTCCCGATCATGGGGGCCGTCGGGGAACAGAAGACGAAGCCCACGCAGCAGAGCGTACGGGAGCTCCGGTCCATGGGGGTCCAGCCGAGCGTGATCATCGCGCGCGGGGAGCGGAGCCTGGAGCCCGAGATCAAACAGAAGATTGCGTTCTTCTGCGACGTCCCCGTGGAAGGGGTGATCAGCGCCCCGGACGCGACGACGATCTACGACGTCCCGCTGATCTTCGAGGGCCAGGGCCTCACCGACTACATCATGGACCGGCTCCACCTGCAGCCGAAGGGGGAGGACCTCCAGGAGTGGCGGGCGTACCTGGATCGGCTGAAGAACCCGAAGGGCGAGGTGACGATCGCGCTCGTGGGGAAGTACACGCATCTAAAGGACTCCTACATCAGCCACATCGAGGCGTTCCACCACGCGTCCGCCGCGGCGGGCGTACAGGTGAACATCAAGTGGGTCGAATCGATGGACATCGAGAAGAAGGGTACCTCGGTGCTGGAGGGCGTCCAGGGGATCCTCGTCCCCGGAGGGTTCGGGGACCGCGGGATTGAGGGGAAGATCAAGGCGATCGAGTACGCCCGGGAGAACGAAATCCCGTTCCAGGGAGTGTGCCTTGGGTTCCAGCTCGCCACGGTGGAGTTCGCCCGCCATGTCCTCGGGTTCGACGACGCGAACAGCACGGAGTTCAACCCGAAGACGAAGCACCCCGTGATCGACCTCCTCCCGGAGCAGCGGGGCGTGAAGTCGATGGGCGCGACGATGCGCCTCGGCGCCCATCTCGTCGACGTGGACGCGAATTCGAAGACCGCGAAACTGTACGCCGGGGAGCCCGTGAAGGAGCGGCACCGCCACCGGTACGAGGTGCACCCGGACTACATTGCGAAGCTCGAGGGCGCGGGACTGAAGTACGTCGGCCGATCCGACGACGGCCGGCGGATGGAGATCCTCGAGCTGCGGGGCCACCCGTACTTCGTCGCGTCCCAGTTCCACCCGGAGCTGAAGTCCCGCCCGCTGCGGCCGTCGCCAATCCACCTGGGACTCGTGCGTGCGGCCGCGGGGTCGAAGTAGCCTCCCGCCCGGGGGCGGCAAAGCTCTATACCCGATAGGGACTTGCTCGCGCCGCATGGGCGGCGACTATGATCAGCTCCTGAAGCGCGCGAAGTCCGCGCTCCCCCAGGCCCTGTCCTCCGGCGAGCGGTTCCAGGTCCCGGAACCGGACGTCGTCACGGAGGGGAAGACGACGATCCTCCGGAACTTCCTGGAGATCACCCAGGCGATCCGGCGGGACCCGAACATGGTCCTCACGTACCTGCTCCGCGAGCTCGGGACCGCGGGCGCTCAGGACGGACCCCGGGTCGTGTTCAAGGGGAAGGTGACCGCCCAGCAGGTCGCGGACCGACTCAAGGCGTACATCGACAGCTACGTGATCTGCTCGGAGTGCGGCCGGCCGGACACCCATCTCGTGAAGGAGGACCGCATCCAGATGCTGGAGTGTGAGGCGTGCGGCGCCCGGAGACCGGTGAAGGCGATCAAGAAGCCCGCCAAGGTGGAGGAGAAGGTCCTCGAGGAGGGGAAGGTGTACGAGGTGATGATCCAGGACGTGGGGAAGAAGGGGGACGGGATCGCCCGCCGGGAGCCCTACATCATCTACATCCCGGGGACCGCGAAGGGCTCCGTCGTGAAGGTGTACATCGAGAAGATCGCCGGGACGGTCGCGTTCGGCAAGGTCCACCGGGAGTAGGGCATGCGGAGGGACCTCGCCTCGATCGCGGCGATGGCGGGGATGCTCGTCGTCTCCCAGCTGATCGCGCTCCTCCTCGCGCCGATCTTCCTGGACCTGAACTTCCAGGCGTTCCCGGACGCGAGCAACCCCGTGAATCCCCTCCTGTACATCCTCCTGATCCTCGCGTTCACCGGGGTGATCCTCCTCCTCGTTCGGTACCGAAAGAGGAACCTCACGAAGTACGTGATCCTCGGGTCGATCTTCTTCACGATCGCGTTCGTGTTCGTCGTCCCTCTGTACCTCGCGACGTACTGGTGGATGGACCTCGAGCTCGCGGGGAACGTCTCGACGATAGGGGCATTCCTCCTTGCGATCCTGATCGTGTACGCACTGTACAAGTACCCGGAATGGTACCTCGTGGACACCGTCGGGATCGCAATCGCGGCGGGCGTCACCGCCGTCCTCGGGATCTCGTTCGCGATCCTCCCCGCGTTCCTCCTCCTCATCGGGCTCGCACTGTACGACGCGTGGGCCGTATACCGATCGAAGCACATGGTCACCCTCGCCGACGAGATGACGAGCCAGAGGCTGCCGATCCTTCTCGTCGTCCCGAAGAAGGCGTCGTACTCGTACCTCGAGCAGAAGAGCCTCAAAGAGCAGATCGCGAAGGGGGAGGAACGGGAGGCGATGTTCATGGGGCTCGGGGACATCATCATCCCCGGCGTCCTCGTCGTCGCCGCGTCGATCTTCCTCCGGCCCCAGTTCGGGTACCCGGACGTCACGGTGCTCGGGCTCCCGGGATATCTGTTCGTCGCGTTGATGACGATGGTCGGGACCCTAGTCGGGTTCTCGATCCTGATGCGGTTCGTGATGAAGGGGAACCCGCAAGCGGGCCTCCCGCTCCTGAACGGCGGCGCGATCGCGGGATACCTTGTGTCCTTCGCGATCGTGTTCGGCACCATGAAGGCGTTCGGGCTCGCCTGAGGTGGAGCGGGTGCGAATCTTGATGGCGACGGACCTCCACGGTTCCCGCCCCGCGCTGGACACGATCCGCGCCGCGATCCGGGAGCACGTCCCGGACCTCTTCGTCGCGGCCGGGGACATCACGCACTTCGGACGCCCGCCCTCGTACGCGGAGGACCTCCTCGGGCGGATGCCCGTCCAGACCCTGGCGGTCCCCGGGAACTGCGACCCGCCCGCGCTCCTCGAGGTCCTCGATCGGCTTGGGGTGAACCTCCACATGAAGAAGGTGAAGATCGCGGGCGAGACGCTCGTTGGACTAGGCGGGGCGAACCCGACCCCGTTCCGCACTCCGTTCGAGATCGAGGAGGACGAAATCTGGCGGGGCCTCGACGGGGTGATGGAGCCTCGGGCGATCCTCGTCAGCCACCCGCCGCCGCATGGCCATCTCGATGTCGTGCCCGGTGCGGGCCATGTGGGGAGCCGATCCGTCGCGCGCATCGTCGAGAAGTATCGCCCGAAGGCGGTCCTCTGCGGTCACATCCACGAGGCGGCGGGGATCGTGGAGGGAGACGTCACGATGATGAATCCCGGGCCCGCGATGGACGGCCACCTCGGGCTCGTCGACATCGGAGACCGGGTCGTCGCCCGCATCCTCGGGTGAGGACGCGGACTATCGGGCCCGCATCCGGTTATTCTTCGGGTTGTGCTCGACCTCGGCGAGGTTCAGCGCCTCCATCACCGGAGGCACGTACATCCCGAACCGGCCCCGGAGCCCCTTCTTCAGGCCATACCAGCCGCCGACGGGGTTCTCCGAGGATCTCCCCCAGGCCTCGACGGTCCCCTCTGCGGCGGGCTTCTGCTCGTCCGCGGACCCGAGGAGCATCCAGTCCCCGTGCGCCTTCAACATCGAGCGGAGGTCGTCGATCCACCGGAGGTGATACCGGAGCTCCGTCGATCCGGACTTCACGACGAGGGCGGGGGGATCGAGCGCTCCGTCGCGGAACGCCAAGAACTCGGATGTCCCGCTCGGCGTCTTCAGTTTCCACGGATGCTCGCGCGTTCCCTCGCCCGACCCACTTCCGGACTTCCCTTTCGTCGCCATGAACGTCCCCCGATTGCGTCGGTCACCCCGGCGCCCGGTGGCAACCTCCCGCACCCTATTTCAACGATTCGCCGCCTTCGGGTGGCGGTCTTCATGGAGGGAATTCGCCTCCCCGGAGGAACCGTCACATCCAACCACGAGCTAAACCTTTTATAGCGACCGCCACTTCGCACGGCCTCCCGAGGTCACGAATGGCTCTATGGCAAGGCCGATCCCGCCGCAAGTCCACGGGCGGACGCTACCGGCCGTTCCGCAAGAAGCGGAAGTTCGAGATCGGAGTCGAGCAGCAGTACGCGTTCCTCGGTCCCCAGAAGGTGAAGCTGTACCGCACGCGGGGCCGGAACCAGAAGGTCCGGATCCTGAACGCGGAGTTCGCGAACGTGATCGACCCGAAGACCGGGAAGACGTCGAAGTCGAAGATCGTCACCGTGCGGGAGAACCCGAGCAACCCGCACTTCGTCACGCGGAACATCATCACCCGCGGTGCCGTGATCCTGACGGAGGCGGGGCTCGCGAAGGTCCGGAGCCGCCCGGGTCAGGACGGCGTCGTGAACGCCGTGCTCTTCGAGGGTGCGAAGGCAGAGGCGCCCGCCCCGCCGAAGGAGAGCCCGAAGCCCGCCCCGACTACTCCGCGGACCTCGTAATCCCGATGTCGCGGGCCAGCGCGTACGGCGCGAACGTCGGAACGTACACCTCGCCCCACCACTGGACCTGGTCCACGTTCTTGCTCAGGCCCTCGACGGACTTCCACACGTTGATCAGGTTGTCCGTGAGCCGGATGTCCTTCCACGTCCCGACGACCTCGCCGTTCTTGATCCGGAAGATCCCGTCCCGAGGGATCGTCGAGAAGTCCCCGGTCACGTAGCTCTGATACCGCGTGTACCAGGTGTTCGTGAGCCACAGCCCGTCCTTGCACTCCTCGAAGATCTCATCCCGGGTCCACGTGCCCGGCTTGCAGAACAGGGCGTGCGCGTCGGGGGAGATGAGGCCCGCGTTCCCCGTCGTCCTCGTCTTGAACTTCTTCGCGGTGGAGGTGTTGTGGAGGTACGTCTTCAGGATCCCCTTGTTCACGATCGCGTGCTTCTTCGTGGGCACGCCCTCCGCGTCGAACCGCTTCCTCCCGATGGAATCCGCGGAGCCGTCGTCGATGATCGTGACCGCGTCCGAGGCGACCTTCTTCCCGAGCTTCTTCGCGTACGGCGAGAGGCCCGCCATCACGGTCCATGCGCCGGCCCGGCCCCCGACCTGGTCGATCAGGGAGCCGAAGATCAGCGGGTCGAACACGATATCGAACTTCCCCGCCTCCCCGCCCACGGGGTTTTTCGCGAGGGCGGCGATCTTCCCCGCCTTGTGTCCCGCCTTCTCGGGGTCGAACTGGCTCGCCTTCGTCGCGCACGCGACCCCGTGTCCGCTGGACTCGAGGGACATCAGGGCCCGGATCGACAGGTAGAGGCTCGCCCGCCGGTCCACGCCCCGGGCGCCGTTCGACGTCCGGAGGAAGTGCTCTTCGTCGTACTTCCAGAAGGACCCCGCGCACTCCTTCGCGCCCTCCTCGATCGCGGCGTTCACGGCGGCCTGCACGTGGTCGGAACCGTCCATGAGGTCCACGATCTTCTTGTCCACGCTGGGCCGGTCGTACTTGAACGGGCCCTTCGCGATCCCCGCGTAGTCCGGGTTCTCCTGGGAGACCTTCGCGATCTTCACGAGGTTCTCGACCTGGGCCTCGATCCTCGTCATGTCCTTGATGTCCGAGGCGACGACCCGCTTCTTGTACACGATGAACACGGAGGCGGTCGTCTCCCGCCACCGGTTGCTGATCACGATCTGGTTCTGGGCGAACCGGATCTGGTACGAGCGGTTCACCGCGACGTCCGCGACGGCGTCCTGGCATCCGAGCGCGATCGCCTTGTCGACAATCCTCTCCGCGTAGTCCTCCATCCGATCACCTCAGGTACACGTTCCGGAGCCGCATCGAGGCCCCGCCCAGGGCCGCGTCCAGCGCCTGCCCCGGGTCCGACTTCCCGCAGAAGCCCGCGTGGAAGATCTCGAGGTCCTTCCCGACGGCGTCCACGGCCCCCCAGAACGTCGGCGTCGTGAGCTCGATCACGGTCTTCCGGACGGGGGTCGTCACCTCCCCGTTCTCGATCAGGTACGCCTCCCGGCCGACGTACTTCCCGTTGAACCGCTTGTCGTCGATGTTCCACTCCATGAAGGACTTCATGTAGACGCCGAACTTCACGCCGGAGATCATCTCCTCGAGGCCCCAGTCCTTTGGCTCGACGAACGTGTTCGCCATCCGGACGATCGCCTCGACGTTGTACGTCGTCGCCCGGGCGGACCCGTTCGAGCGGGTCCCGAGAATCGCGGCGGTCTCCCGGTTCTGGAGGAACTCGTTGATGATGCCGTCCTTGTACAGGTACCGCCGGCGGGCCTTCACGCCCTCGTCGTCGTACGCGTAGAACGCGATCCCGTGCTCCATCGTGGGGTCGTCGCACACGTTCACGACGGGAGAGCCGACCCGCTGCCCGATCGATGCCGGGGTGATGAAGGACTTCCCGGCCTGCGCCGCCTCGCGGCCAAGGACGCGGTCCGCCTCCGTGGGGTGGCCGCACGACTCGTGCGCCGCGATCCCGGAGACCTGCGGTCCCGCGACGAGGTCCATCTTCCCCTCCGGGGACTTCTTCCCGTGCTCCAGGGAGTTCTCCATCGACTTCGCCTCGTCGATCACCCGCCGCCGCATCTGGAGCTCGTTCAGGGCCTCCCAGCCGCCCGACCACCCGTAGTTCTGGTACGTCTGCTCGACGTTCCCGTTGTGCGCGACGGTGAGGAAGTAGAACAGCCGGACCCTCGGGGAGAAGGACCGGATCTTCGACCCCTCCGAGTTCACGAAGTACTTGTCGATCTGCTTGTTCGACTGCTGGAAGTACCGGGCGGGGATCTTGAACTTCAGGTCCTTGAGCTCCCGGTCGATGTGCGTGATCTCCTCGATCTTCTCCTCGACGGGGACGTCGGAGAGCTTCTTCACTTGGGGGACGGACCAGTTCGTGACGACGGGCTTCTCCGGTGCGAACGAGATCGGGTCCTTCCGGTGGGCCGCCTTCGCGATCTTGACGGTGTCCTCCACGAGGGCCTTCACGTCCCCCTTCGTCATCGAGTTCGTCGCGCCGAAGCCGAGGCCGCCGTTCGCGAGGACCCGGACGCCGATCCCGGCGTCCTCCCCGAAGTACAGGGCGTCGAGGACGGAGTTCTTGAGGATGAAGTCCTCGTTCGTCTGGTGCTCGAACCGCGCCTCCGCGTACGTGGCGCCCTTCTGTCGCGCGTAGTCCACCGCAAAGTCCACGAGATCGAGGTCCGCCATGTCCTTCCCCCGGGTAGGGCGGGGAATGCTTGCGCCACCATAAAGGCTCAGGCCCGGCGACGGGCGGTGTCCGCGGGAAGCCCGCTCAGCCCTCGACCCGATACCCGCGCTGGGAGAGCCAGGCCTTCACTTCGTCCCGGTGGTCCCCCTGAAGCTCGATCCAGCCCTTCTTCGCCGTGCCCCCGGTCGCCATCGCCCGCTTCAGCTCCCGGGCCATCTCCTTGAGGGCGCCCGTGTCCTCGAACCCCTCGATCCGGGTCACGGCCTTGCCGTATCGCCGCGTATCCATGGAAATCCGCAGGACCGTCTGCTCCGTCTCGAGGTCCTGACAGACGCAGACCTCCTTGGGCAGGCCGCAGGTATCGCATACCTCACCCGCCAGACGCATCCCCCCGTCTAGGCTGCGCTCTCCGGGTCCCGGGCCGCGCGCACATGTGTCGGTGCAAGTCCACCTTGAAGAAAATCAATGCGGCGCGGGTATATGTAGCCTCGCTCCGGGGGCCCGGAACCTATTTACCCCGTATTCCTCTGGGCCGGGGGGATGGCGGAGGACCGCCCGATCGTCCTGTACCCGGCGTACTTCGACCTGAAGCGGTCCCGGCAGGAGGGGCGGCGGGTCCCGAAGTCCCTCGCCGTGGACGCGCCCACCGCGGAGGAAATCGAGAAGGCCGCGAAGGCCCTCGGGCTGAGCCCGAAGGTGGAGCCGGACACGGCGTTTCCCTCGTCCCACTGGCGGAAGGAAGGGCGGGTCCTCGTGAAGGCGGACTTCTACAAGACGTCCGTGATCCGGAAGGTCGCGGAGCGGATCAAGGGCGCCCGCCAGGCGTAGGCTCAGCGGTGCTGGGGGACGCGGACGTCCTCGACGAGCTTCTTCCCGGCGGAGACGCTGTCCACGGAGTGGATCACGGCCCCGCCCTCCCGCAGGGTCTGCTCGACCTTCTCGAAGTCGATTGCCGGCCCCTCGATCGTGATCCGGACGCTCTCCGTGTCCTGGTCCACCTCGTCGAGGGTGCAGTTCACGCCTTCGACGCCCTTGATTGTCGTGAGCTTCTGGCACATCTCGACGATCGACGGTTTGTGAGGCTTCAGGACGTCGAGGACGATCCGCTTGATGTCGCTCAAAGGGCAGGCCCTCCGGGGAAGGGGGTTCCGAACCGGGCGTGTGCGTATTAAAGGTTCCTAGCGCACGAGGTGGTTCCGGAGCCACGGGTCCGGATCCCCGCCGTCCTCGAACCCCGCGGCCTTCAGGGCGGGGACCTGGTGGGCGCGGACCGTCGTGCGGAAGCGGGCGACGCGGTGCCGCTTCCCGACGTGGTCCACCGCCGCGGCGACCGCCCGCCGGAGCCAGGGGAGGTTCCCGAGGGCCGCCATGGGCACCCAGAGGTCGAACTCCGCCTCCCGTTCCGGAAGCCAAGTCGCCACCCGCCCCGTGACCCCGACGGTCGCGAAGTCGACCCGAAGGAGGGCGCCGAACGGCTTCGAGACCTCCGCGAGGAGACCTGCAGACCACTCGTTCACGAGGTTCCCGATCCGGAACCCGGGCGGCTCCGTGTGGTCGAGCGCGACGAACTCCTTGAGCTCCGTGTACGAGGGCGCCGTGCTCACGACGGAGTACTCCGGCGGATCCGGCTTCCGACCTGCCTCGAGGTGGACAGTCCGGTGCTCGGCGAGGACCGCGTACCCGTCCGCGAGGAGACGGGCCGCGTCCCCGCCCGCGTGGGCGGGCGCAATGTCGAGGCCCCGGAGGTCCCGGCCGCGGGCCTCCCGCGCCGCCGCGGCGAGGAGGGCGGGCTCGACGTCCCGGGCGACGGCCCGCTTCGCGGTGAGGGTCACGACGCCGAGATACGCGCCCATCGGGAGGGGCTCCGCGGAGGGCCACAGCTCCGCGATCCCCGCGAGGGCGCCTCCCCGCTCCGCGGCGAGGACGACGCCGAGCGCGTCGTAGATCCGGTCGTGGTGGAGGGCGAGGAGCCCCGGGTCCATCCAGGGCCCGCCATGGAGCCACCGCTGGGCGGGGGTGAGGTCCTCGACCTTCGCCTCCTTCCCGCTGGCAAACGGGTTCTCGAACCAGCGCCCGCCGAACTCGTTGTCCGACACGTGCAGGGCGACGAGGGCGGGGATGTCCTCCTTCGTCGCGGCGCGGACGGTCACGTCCACGGGCTCACCGGGTCGTCACCTCGACCCCGCCGTCGTCCACGATCATCGTGTGCTCCGTCTGCGCGACGATCCCGCGGCCCGCGTCGAGGAGGGACTCGTACGTCATGATCCGCCCCGCACGGAGGAGCCGGCTGAGGTGCGCGGGGGCCTTCCGGTCCAA
Organism: Methanobacteriota archaeon; assembly: GCA_020029475.1. Taxonomy (GTDB): domain Archaea; phylum Thermoplasmatota; class Thermoplasmata; order RBG-16-68-12; family RBG-16-68-12; genus EA-19. The sequence goes on from JAIBJG010000013.1 coordinate 59,166, forward strand.
GGCGTACGCCCACCGCTCCGCGAACGGGAGCCCCTTGAACGAGGTGTCGAGCTTCCGGAGGAACTCGTTCACGGCGCCGGGGGCGATCTCCCGGGTGCTCAGGACCCGGTAGATGTTCCCGGACTTCTTCCCCTCCACCTTCCCCGCCCCGTTCGTCGAGAACGGTTCGATCGCGATCGTGTCCCCCGCCTCGACGACGTCGTCCCCGAGCCCGCCGACGTTCGGGATCGACTTCCCGGCGTGGAGGTGGTACCGCTCGATCGTGTGGCCCGTGAGGTTCGAGATCGGCTTGAACCCGTAGCTCTCGATCGCCCGTTCGATCGCGGACCCGAGGAGGCGGGTCGGGGTCTTCGGGCGGCACACCTCGATCGCGGTCTCCAGGGCGACCTCGGAGGCCTTGATCAGGTCCGTCCAGTTCCGGGTGCCGACCTCCACGGTCACCGCGGTGTCCGCGATGTACCCGTCCACCTGGGCCCCGAGGTCGAGCTTCACGACGTTCCCCCGCCTCAGGGTGAGCTTGTCGTCCTTGCAGAGGGCGACGCCGGCCCGGCGGGCATCCGCTGCGACCCGCCCCGCCACCCGGAGATTCTCCCTCGCGCCGTCGTCCATCTAGAGGTCCTCGCGTCCTAGGGCGCCCTCTCTAATGACCTTTGGCGCGTCGCCGCTCGCGTCCACGATGGTGGACTCCTTCCTGAGGGGAGTGGGGCCGCAGTCGATGTACAGGTCCACGGTGTCCCCGAGCTGTGCCCGGGCGTCCTCGCACGTGACCGGGGAGGGCCCGCCATGGAGATTCGCGCTCGTCGTCGTAATCGGTCCGAACGCCTTCGTGATCGCCTGGGCGACGGTGTGGTCCGGGACGCGAATCCCAATCAATCCGGTGGAGGAGACGAGAGGAAGGGGGGCCTCCTTCGTGGCCCGGAGGAGGAGGGTGACGGGACCCGGAAGGTGCTTCGCGATGATCCCCTGCGCGATCCGCGTGACGTGAGCGTACTTCGGAATCTGGTCCGAGATCGTCAGGGCGAGGGCGATCGGTTGCTCTGCGGGGCGTCGCTTCACCTCGAACACCCGCTCCACAGCGGGGACCTCGAACGGGTCGCAACCGAGGCCATACAGGGTGTCGGTCGGGTACACGATCAGGTTCCCCTTATCGAGGGCATCGCAGACGGTCTCGTAGTCCTCTCTAGAGAGGACCCATCGACCCGCCTTCATCCGGCCCGGGATTGTCCTCATCCTCGCGAACTCTCCGCGGTGCCCGGAGGATTCCGCCCTTCCGGCTTAACGATTTGGAACTCCTCGGGAGGATCGGACCGGACGACCCCACAAGCTCGCGTACCACCAATTGGATGTGCACGGTCTACCCTCCCGCCCATGGAGGGAACTCGTGCTGAAGAGTGCCCTGATCGTCGCGGCGGTCGTCGTGGTCGGATCCCTCGCTATCGTCGCCGTTGCCTTCCATCCCGGCGTGCCCACGCCCGCTCAGCCCCCGTCGGGTCAGGGGGGCGAGAGGTTCGACGTTACGATCCCGACGATTGAGATCGCTTGGGCGCGGGTCGGTGGAGACATCGTCATCACCGTGACCCGAGCGGACCCCCCGAAGCCGTTGGATTGCCGCTGGGCGACATGGGTTTTCGACATCACCAACGGCAACGCCCTAGGGTTTGGAATCAATCTCACGAACGGAGTGGAACCGCTGGGGCCACCTCCTGGCGGGGGCGTGTGCACTCGGACGGACCCGGGGCTCGAGTTCTCAGACGCTAATGGGGACCACATGCTCTCAGCGGGGGATCGGTGGGTCCTCCACGACATCCCGGAAGGGACGGAGTGGAATTTAGAATTCGTCCTCACCTACTGGGGGATGCAGGACGCTCGATTCCGGTGGGGCGAGCCGGGAACTCAGGCCCCCTAGTCGCCCGGGGACCGTCACGGTCCAAGGGTGCGTCGGTAGAAGCGGAGAACTCGGTCCCAGGCGTCCAGGGCCGCCTCCTTCCGGTACATCGTCGGGTTCGCGTCGTTGAAGAACGCGTGGCCGGCGTCCGGGTAGATCCGCATCTCGAAGTCCTTCTTGTGCTCCGCCATCGCCTTCACGAGGTCCCCGAGCCCCGCGTTGATCCGCGTGTCCTCCGCGCCGTACAGGCCGAGGACGGCCCCGCGGATGTCCTTCACCTTCTCGATGGGGGATGGGTTCTCCCCGTAGAAGACGACGCAGGCCGCGATGTCCGCCTCGCACGCGAGCCGGAGGGACATCGCCCCGCCGAAGCAGAAGCCCACGGAGCCGACCCGGTCATTTGCGACGACGGGTTGTTCGCGGAGGAACGCGACGGCGGACACGAGGTCCTTCGCGAGTCGGTCCTTGGGGAGACCGCCGATCAGCATCGCGACCGTCGGAGCGGTGGCCACTCGGTCTTCGATGGGCATCTTCGCGAGCTCCTCCTCCGCGAGGGCGGGGTCCCGGCGCGGGAGCTTGGAGAGGAGCTGCTGCGCGGCCCGCACCTTCGCGGGCGTGAGGACGGAGGCGAGCTCTGGGCTCCCGAACAG
>JAIBJG010000014.1 GCA_020029475.1 Methanobacteriota archaeon
ATCCGCAGCCGCGGTCACTTGCGGGTGGAGACGGACCGCCATCGTCTGGGTTTCTTCCCCCTCCCGGTGTGGCGGCGACTCCTTCGGATGACGGGGTTCCGCGTCACGCAGGTCGTCGGCGAACCCGATCGACATGGTGCGCGCGGGAACGCGACCTTCGTGTGCGTCCGTCCCGCCGGGAAACGGAACCCCTAGTTGGAGAGGGGCTCCGCGTCTGGGCTCGCCCTTATGGCCCCTGGCGCCATCGCCACTCCAGTTTCAATGTCTCCCCCGAGGATTCTGCCCGATGAAAGTTGGTTCCTTAGCTCCGATGGGGTGAAGCTCTTCGAGGGGCTGTGGCGACCCACGGGCGAGGCCCGGGCGTGTCTCGTCATCGTCCACGGTCTCAAGGACTACGGCGGCCGCTACGCCGAACTGGCAAGCGCACTCGCTTCGCGCGGGATTGCGGTCATTGCCGCCGACCTGCGGGGTCACGGCCGGTCCGCTGGCGAGCGCGTCTGGGTCCGGTCCTTCGATGAGTACCTCCGCGACTTGGACCTCACGGTGAAGCGCGCGCGGGAGTCGTACGCGGGCAAGCCGCTCTTCCTGTTCGGCCACAGCATGGGCGGGACCATCGTGACCCTATACACGATCACGCGCACGCCGGACCTGGGAGGGCTCATCCTCAGCGCCGGCTCGCTCAAGCACGGGACGGGCCTCACGCGGCGCAAGATCCGCAAGGCCAAGCTGGTTTCGATGCTGTTCCCCCGCCGCCGCACGCTCAAGCTGCAGAACGACCAGTTCTCGCGCGACCTCGCCGTCGTGGCGCGGATGAGCGCCGACCCGCTGGTCGACGACCGGCCGGGTCCCGCGCGCACCGCGGCGGAGCTGATCAAGGCCCGCGAAACCCTCCAGCCCCGCGAGGGGTCCGTCACCGCGCCCCTCCTCGCCCTGCACGGCTCCGCGGACAAGGTCACGAACCCCGACGGGAGCCGGGAATTCGTGGCACGCGCGGCGTCCGCCGACAAGACCCTCAAGATCTACGATGGCTTCTACCACGACCTCCTGCACGAGCCCGATCACGCGCAGGTGCTCGCCGACATCGTCGAGTGGATCGCCTCCAGGGCGCCGTGAGTCCACGGCTCTCCCGGACTCAGGTGGCTCGGGTGATGCTCACGGAGAACGGAACCGCGCAGGTTGTCCGTCCGCTCCGCCCCGAGACCCGGATCGTCGGCATGGAGAGTGTGCCCGTCGTTCCGAACCCTTAAGACCGCAACCCCGCTTATGCGCGCGCGTGACGTGGGCCGAGGTGTTCGACGTGGACCCGACCCACCAGCTCCCGCACCGCACTTGGTGGTGGTGGTGGTTCATCTTCTTCTTCCGCAACCCCGAGAACCCGGCCCGGTCGAAGCAGATGGTGCTCCTGTGGGGAACGAGAAACTGCCGGCGGCTCGTGATTAACGGCCACGGGTGGGAACACCCCCCGGACGACCTGAGGCGAACGGACCATACGGTGGACTGCGGCGGGGTGACCGCCGGATGGTGGTACGACGGGACGACGATGCACGACCCGCTGTTCGTCGATGACGGACCCCTCCACACGGAGTGGGACGACGGCGGGAGGCTCGTGCTTGCGAACGGGAACCGGTACGGGTTCGACGCCGCCGGGATGCTCCAGCGCGTGGCGGTCCATCGACCCGGGCTCGATATCGCCCTCGAGCTCCGGCCGTGGACGGAGTACCTCTCGCAGATCGTTGCCAACCGGAAGCGGTACCTGTCTCACCTCGGCTACGAGATGCACAAGATCCGCGGGTCGAAAGTCCGCGGGACGATCGCCTTTGGCGGCAAGACGGAGGACCTCGACGGCACCGCGTATTTCCAGAAGGTCCGGATCAACTCGCCGACCTCCCCGTGGTACTGGGGCGTGTTCCACGCGCAGGACGGCTCGTACATCGATTACTTCATGCCGCATCTGGGGCCGCCCGCGCTCCGCCGCACGGCGCGGCACGACTCCCCGTGGCACTGGGGGGAATGGCACCTGTCGAACAGTTTCCAGTTCTACGAGGCGGCCACGGGCGAGCTCCATACGATCAAGGACGTGGACATCTCGAAGACCTACGTCGACGACCTGCCCGTGTTCCGGCTGCAGGGCGAGAAGGCGGGGAAGCGGGTCGCCATCGAGCTGGCGACGTACGGGCGCGCGACGTGGGTGATCCGCCAGCCCATCTGGGGGCCGATCGCGAACGTGCTCCACTACAACGAGTATCCCGCGAACGTTACCCGGTTCGAGTTCGCGGACGGACGGCGGCGGGTGACGCTCGACGACCTTGGGCCCGTCGTGGGGAATTGCGAACACTCCTGGGGTTTGGTCTGAGCCCTGACGATTCGGTGGCTTGCCCTCGCCATGGCACGTGCGGATGACCCTCCCCCTCCTCACCTTCCGTTTACCGGCGTGGCGAACGGCGTCGCTTCCTCCCGCCGACGATCCGCCGAGAGTGGCGGCGAAGCCTCTTTCGCATTCCCGCCTCCGTCTCCGTCTCCAGGACGACCTCGTAGCCCATGGAATCGTAGAGGCTGCGTGCGACGAGGTTCCACTTGAACACGTTCAGATGGAGGGCCTCGACGCCGGCCCCCGAGAGCAGGTCTTCCAAGGCAACGAGCATGGCCCGCCCGAACCCTCGTCCCCGGGAATCCTCCTCCACGAGGATCTGGTACAGCCACCGCGCGCGCTGCAGATGAAACTCGCCCGGGGGTAGTCCAACCCAGATCCACCCGACGCATGCCCCGTCCTCGCTCGTCCCCTTGAAGAATCGGTGATCTCCCTTCATAGGATCGGGCCCCACAACAGCCATGACCGATTTGCGGGAGAGTTCCTGGGCGTCCGCCCCGCTCCAGTGGCCGGCACGCCGTTTCTCCTCCGCGTATTCCGCGATCTGACGCTCGAGGAATGCATCGATTTCCTCTGAAGACAGCGGGACCAGGTCGACCTCGCGGACGACCCGTTTCGATTTCTGTCTCAGGTTTTTTCGCGGCAAACCTTATTATCCGCCCGCCACTACGACGGCCCGGAATGCCCTTCAAGTTTTGGAAGAAGGAGGCGCAGAAGGCCGCACCGGCCCCTCCAAAGAAACCCGAGGGCAAGCCCGCTGCAAAACCCGCCGAGAAACCCGCGGCAAAGGCCCCCGCCAAAGCCCTCGAGAAGGCGGCACCGCCCGCGAAGCAGCCCCTCGACGTCGCCGCGGAGATCCACCGGGGTCTCGTGGAGGCGGGCCTCGCGATGGAGGGGACCCGGGAGGTGTTCAAGAAGCGGCTCGCGGAGAAGTTCGGGTCGATGGAGGGGTTCGAAGCGACGATGACGCAGGACCCCCAGGGCACCGTGACGGGTTTCGTCGTGTCGTGGCTCGGGTTCACGGTGCCCGCGAAGTTCGACCTCGCAGACCTGTTGTACAGCGCGAACCAGCGGCTTTCGAGCTTCGGGACCCAGGTGAGCGCGGCGGACGAGGTGTCCGTGGACGACGCACAGGGCCTGCGGGAGGCGACGTTCACCCTCGGGGATTCCCAGACGAGCCTCCAGTTCCAGACCCCCCGCGAGGTGTTCAACGAGATCAACTCCATGGTGCGGGACCGCGGGGTGCGGTTCATCGAGCTCGAGACGTGGTCCGAGGGCTACGCGTTCATGCTCGTGAAGTCCCCGAACTGGGACAGCCTCGCCCGCGCGGAGCTCGTCGTCGTGAAGACGGAGGAGACCGCGACGGGCGGGGAATGCCCGGAGTGCGGGTCCCGGGTCGGCAAGCGGTGGGCGACGTGCATCGCGTGCAGCACCCGGATCGAGGCCTAGGCGGATTTCTCCGGTTTCACGGCGGGCTTCCCCTCAGGTTTCTGCAGCTCCGTCTGGGTCCACTCCCGGCGGACGACCTTCATGCCACAGTGGGGGCAGTTCTTCTCGTCAAGGTGTTCCTCGTTCCGCGTGAAGAGGACCTTCCCGTCGCAGTACGGGCAGTGGAGGGTCCGGGGCTTCCGCATCATCGCGGGGGCCTTCGCGGAGAGGGCGGCCTCGCGGACTCCCGGGGACATCGCGTCGCCATCCCCGCTCCCGCCATTAAGGTTGTCCTCGATAGGCTGATATCCGTGGGCAGGCTCCCTGCACGCATGCTGCGCCGCCTCCCGCTCCACGAGTACCACGCGCTCGAAGGAGCCGTGTTCACGGAGCACGCAGGGTGGGAGGTGCCCGCGAGCTACAGCGGCGTGGACACGGAGGTCCGCACGACCCGGGCCGCGGCGGGCGCGTTCGACCATTCGGACCGGGCGAAGGTCCGCGTCTCGGGCCCCGACCGCGTCTCCTTCCTGAACGGCCTCGTGACCCAGGACCTCGCCACGATGAAACCGGGCCAGTGGAGGTACACCCTGATCCTGAACCCGAAGGGGAAGGTCGTTGGGGACGCGTGGGTGTACGGGCTCGAGGACGTGTTCCTCGTGGACGTCCTCTCCGAGCAGTTGGGACGGATTCTGGACCACATCGAGAAGCATCTCATCAGCGACGACGTGAAGGTGGAGACCCTCCCCGCCCCGGCGCACCTCGAGGTCCACGGCCCGAGGGCCCCTGCGATCGCCCGTCGTCTCCTCCGGACCGCGAGCATCCCGGGCGCGGAGGAGTTCGTGGAGGTCCCGATCGACCGCAAACGATCCCTGATCGCCGCGAGTTCGACGTTCTTCGGACTCCCGGGGTTCCGGTTCTTCTCGTGGACGGACCCCCTGCTCGACGTCTGGAGGACCATCACCGCGTCCGGGGCGCCGCCCCTCGGGAACGGGGCGGTCCCGATCGGGCGGGAGGCGTGGAACACCCTCCGGATCGAGGCGGGACGGCCCCTCGTTGGCGTGGACATGGACGAGAACACAATCGCGCTGGAAGCGAGAATGGAGCCCGCGATCAGCTTCACGAAGGGCTGTTACGAGGGGCAGGAGGTGATCGCCCGCGCGACGTACCAGGGGCACATGAACCGCCTCCTCGTCGGGTTCCGCGTGGAGGGGGACACCGTGTCCGTGCGGGGGGACCCCGTCCTCGTCGAGGGGAAGCAGACCGGGAACGTGACGAGCGCGACGTACTCGCCGACCCTGCGGTACGTGATCGCGCTGGGGTACGTCCGCCGCCCGAACGACGCTCCCGGGACGCGTGTGCTGATCGAGACGGACGGATGGCAGCTGCGGGCGACCGTGGCGGAGCTCCCGTTCGTGAAGCCCGCGATCCCGGTCCCCTCCCGCTGACGACCGCGTCCCGGAAAAGCTCCATCTACCCGCCCCGCATTCGCTCGCCCGTGGACATGAAGATCGGCTGCGTCGGGTACTCGTACCCGGAGTGGGTGGGCACGTTCTACCCCCGCCACGCATCCCAGGAGGAGTTCCTGGAGATGTACGGGAAGGTGTTCGACCTCCTCGAGATCGACTCGAGCTTCTACCGGATCCCGACTCCGGAGATGACCCGGGAGTGGAAGAAGCTCGTCCCGGAGGGGTTCACGTTCTCCGCGAAGTTCCCGAAGCTCGTCACCCACGAGCGGGAGTTCCGCCAGGCGAAGGAGCCCCTCGACCGGTTCCTCCGGGCGATGGACCCTCTGCGGCCGAAGGCGAAGGTCCTCCTTGTGCAGCTCGCGCCCTCGTACACGATGATCCGCGGGGAGGAAGAGCTGTTCGAGTTCCTGCGGAATCTTCCGAAGGACTTCCGGTACGCGGTGGAGTTCCGCCACGGCTCCTGGTTCAACGACACCGTCTACGAGGAGCTGCGGAAGCTCGAGGTCGCGATGGTGTGGTCCGAGGTGATGTACACGGAGCCGCCGCCCGTCTTGACGACGGATTTCGTGTACCTGCGGTTCATCGGGGACCGCTCCCTGAAGAAGCTCGGGTGGGTCCAGATCAACCGGACTCCAGAGATGAAGAAGTGGCTCGCGCACCTCCGGGCCGCCGAGGACAAAGTCAACCGGGCCTACGTCTTCTTCAACAACCATTTCGCAGGATACGGGCCCGCGTGCGTGGACACGTTCCGGGGTTTGGCAGGGTTGCCGCCCGTGGACTTCAAGGCGATCCACGCGCCTGGGGCGGGCCAGAAGAGGATCGTTGACTTCTAGCGGATGACAATCGGGGAGCGACTAGCCACGAGGTTCGCGCCGCGCGTCAATCAATGGAAACACAATGAGACAGGCCCGAGTCGATCCGCCCCACGGGGGAACCCTAGACCCCATCTTGTCCTCGTGGAGTTTGCCAGAAACCCTCGAGGCGGATGGGATCTGGTCAGCAAGCGACATACATATTGGTCGCCGTAGTGGGAGGAAAGGCTGTGAAACTCTACTTCCACCCTGAGGCGAGAAAAGAATGGCATCAGCAGGCTACACTGGTTCACGGAAGAGTCAGGCGCCAGACTCTGTGGTCGGATGATTCAGGTCTCCTCGTGTTGCTCAACACTAGCGGTCTGCGTTCTATGGGCCATGACTTCGCGTGGGTGGCCGCCCAGGGCGGCGAAATACTGTATGAACCCCCCGAGGTGGGCGGCCCGGGCCTGCTCGAACCCGGGTCGTTCCCTCTGTGCATCATAGCCACGTCTGAGGCTGCGTTCCGGGCTCGCGGGACGATCGACGTCCCAGCGCCAGACCGCATCGACCTAGATAGCCCGCCATGGGGGGATGGCTCGGTCGCGGAGTCGAAGGTTGAGCTCAATGTGTTCCACGTAATCGGCAACTCCCCCGCCCTCTTGTCCATGGCCTTGCACGCGCTTGCGTTGTCCCGCCCTGACCATCATGAAGGGGACGCCATCAGGTACGCGACCGACGGCTCCCCGTTCGCACCGGGGAGTGTTCCATTCTCCATCAGGAAGGTATAGCCGGTCCTGTCACTCAGTTTGACTAGCGCCCGATCGGCGGCGTACTCGTTGTGCGCTGCCGTGAACCCCTCGTTTTCTCAACGACACGGCAATTGCCGTTGCATGGGACAAGAATCCGGGCTCAGGGGAGAGCCGGCGAGACAGGCGATGACCGCGTGTTCCGAGAGTAGACTATGACACTGAACGACTTAGGGAGACTCTTGCACTACCAACTGTCATCAGACGAACGCGCAAGTTGATGGGCCATCGCGGAATCCGTCCATCGATGTGCAGGCTCTTCGGGGCGATCAGCCACGGCCCTGTGTACTACGAGCTGTTCGAGGAGTTTGCAAACCTCGCACTCCTCGGGAACACGCCACGCGGCGGGCCCGATGACCGAGGCCACCGGGACGGATGGGGCCTCGCGTTCTTCCGGAACGGGAAGCTCGTGGACCATGCCCGCGGCGTCGGCTCGGCGGAGAGCGACCCGAGGTTCTACCAGGCCGCGTGGAAGGTCGCGAAGACGAACATCGACCGGAAGGCGGGGGAACGACTCGTCGTCCTCGCGCACATCCGACGGGCCTCCGCGGGGACCCCGGCGGGCCCGGAGTTCTCTCACCCGTTCGTGGAGTCGAAAGGCGGGCGCACGTGGGCGTTCGCTCACAACGGAGGCCTGAACGACTGCCCGTGGCGGGAGGAGGACGGGAGGATCGACTCCCAGGTCGCGTTCCGACTCCTCCTCTCGAACCTGGACGGCTCGGAGCCGGAGCAAGTCTTGTCCGCGACGAAGGCGACCGTTGAGACCGTGCGTCGCGAGTACGGCGGGTACTCCGCCCTGACCTTCCTCCTGACGGACGGGGAACGGCTCCACGCGTTCCGGGACTACGAGAAGGACGCCGACTACTACACGCTGTACTACGACGACTTCGGGGAGATGGTGCTCACCTGCTCGCAGCCGATCCTCGGGATGAAGGACGACCCCGTCGTGAAGGGCTCGCTCCTCTCCGTGGGTCCCGACCTCGGGCTCCGGCGGCAGCAGGTCCTCTGACGTACGCGGGGCGTCACGATGGACCTCGAGACGTGGGCGTGTCCGACATGCTTCTCCCGCCTGGGGCCGCACGAGGGAGGCTTCCGCTGCGTCGATGGGGGCCACCCCTTCGCGAGCCGGGACGGCCTCCCGATTTTCCTGCGGCGTGAGGACGAAGCGCTCCTTCTGGACGCAAAGGCGTACGCTGCCGCGTGGAAGCGCGATGTTCTCGCACCTCCGAAGGGCTCAGTTCTGGAACTCCCGTTCGTCGCGAGCCCGTACTGGAGACCGAAGGCCCGGAGCCTGCAGGCTCTCCTGGAGATCCTCGGTCCCGCCAGGGGCCGGATCGTCGCGGACATGGGCGCGGGGACGGGCTGGCTATCGTACCGGCTGTCAGAGGCAGGGTTCCGCTGCTACGCGACGGACATCGTCGCAGATGAGGACGTCGGGCTCGGGGCCGCGCGCGCGTACGACCGGACGGGTCACCCGTTCGAGAGGGCGGTCGCAAGTCTCTCCCGGTGGCCCTTCAGGGCCGGCTCGATGGATATCGCAGTCTGCAACGCCTCCCTGCATTACCTTGCGGACCCCCGTGTCGCGATCGCGGAGGCCGCCCGCGTTCTGACCGCAGCCGGGTCCCTACTCGTGATGAACGATCCCGTCCATTCGGATCGGAGGAGCGCGGAGCGCGCCTCGTCCGACTTCAAGGACCGGATGCGGGCCGGCGGCGGATCCGGTCGCCTCGTTGACGAGCACCGCCACTTCATCGCCGCGGAGCTCGAGGCGGACCTCCGCACAAAGTTCCCGAAGGTCTCCCGCCACGACCCCGACTTCGGCGCGGGGTTCCGCGTCTCGCGGGCTCTGAAGTCCATTGTTCTCAGGATGGAGCTTGCGTCCTTTCCGGTTTACGTCGCGCGGCGCTAGGGCTGTGTCAGGAGCCGGCGGCACGATGCCGGAGTTCCGCGAGGAAGTGATCGCCCAGAGAACGGAAGAGGAAGCGCGATCGAAAGCGCGAGTCCGCGCGCTCTAGGACATCCGCCAGGCCCTCGAACCTCGCGTACGCCTTGTTCATGTAGGGTGGCGGGACGATCGCGGGGAGTGCCTCAACGCGCTCGAGGGTGAAGTGCGCCGACATGGCTTCCGCGAATTCGTGCGGGGTGTACGATCGGATCGGAACCGTCCGCGCGCCGACCTTGTGATCCCGCCACGGGGACAGTCGTCGACCCGCGAAGCCGGGATGCCCGGAGCCGATTGCGACTGCGAGCTCGACGAGGCAGAGCCGGGAGGGAAGGGAGGCGAGGAACCGCGCATCCGCGCGAAGTGCCCGGTCGAGTCCTTCAGCCACTGGCCGCAGATCGGGTTCGTAGGCGAGGGAGAACGAGGCGTACCCGCCATCGAACGTCTCTCCAAGGTCCGAGTGAATCGATCGGAGGTCACGGGCGCGCGCAACCCGGAATGTCGCGAGGTCCGAGAGCCCCCGCTCTTTCGCCTTGGCGCTCGCGATCCGCACCATCTCTCGGGACGGGTCGATCGCCAAGACCCGAACCCCGCGGTCCGCGAGAGCGAGGGCCTCGTCGCCCGTGCCACACCCTACCTCGAGGACGCGAGAACCCGGAGGGAACGCCTCCGCGATCCGGGCGAGGGACCCCGCCCGCATCAGACGGTTGATCCGGTTCTCCTCAGGGACACGGTCGTACCGCGAGGCAATCTCGTCGTACGCCAAGGCGCCCGCCTCCCACTCGGGTTCGCGGCTCTCGATCACGGTGCCCGCCTCTCAAGGTCCGCGAGGAAGATGCTGCCCCAGGAGTTGAAGGGCCTCCGATCTGCGATGCGGGTCTCGATCGCCTCGACGGCCCTCGCGAGAGGGTCGAGCCGGTCGATCCAGTCCGAGAGGTTCCATGGCGGGAGGAGGATCTGGAGCCCCTCGAGGCGGTGGAGCCGGAAGCCGTCGTCGAAGAAACGAACGAATTGGCGGGGGCTGTAGAACCGTGTGGGGACGACGTACTTCCGGAACCCCTCATGGCGTGTGATCGGGATCGGGATGTCCCGCCCGAGCCGGCGGTACCCCTTGCGGGGCCGCAGAACGAGGGGATAGAACAAGGCCTCGAAGAGGGAGGTCTGGTTCACGACCGTGCAAAGGAACCTCCCTCCGGGGCGGATCAGGCGGGCGACCCCTGTCGCGACGTCCTCGATCCCCGGGTCCATGTTCAGGACGCCCCCGTGAGAGTACGCCCCGTCGAACCCGCCACCGAACTCCTCCCGGAGGACGCCGACCTCGTGCGCGGCGAGGGCGCGCGCATGCAGGTTCGTAAGCCCCTTTGCAGCCGCCTTCTCGCGGACGAGCCGGACCATGTCCTCCGAGAGGTCCGTCGCGACGACCTCCACTCCCCGCTGTGCGAGGGCGATCGCCTCGATCCCCGTGCCGCATCCGATCTCGACGACCCGCTGTCCCGGGTGGAACGTGCGGAAGAGGGCGGCCTGCATCACCCGCCGGAGCCGCCGGCCGACCCAGTTCGCCGCCTCGACGTCGTCGTACGTCGTCGTGATCTGGTCGTAGCCGTGCGCCACGTGGCGGTAGTACTCCGGGCTCGCGTCGAACGCGGGGAGCGTGGAGCTCACGGACCCACCCCGCTCGACGATGAGATCACCTCATACACGAGGACGCGGTGGGCGCCGAGCTCGTACTCCGGACCCGTGGCGTCGTACAGGAGCCGGAACTCCGGGGTCGAGACGCCGTCCGCGAGGGCGGGGAACAGGACGCGGAGCTTGTACCAGGGGACCGTGACGAGGACCATGTACGCGACGTTCTCCTGAAGATACCGCGTCGCCTCCGTCGCGTTGTCCGAGAGGAAGCTCGAACCGATCATTCGACCTGGCGCGTATCCGCTCACGTATGCCGCGATCGGTGACTCCGAGAGGAGGAGCTTCCCTGCCGGGAGGGGTCGGTCCCGGAGGTAGATGCCGGCGCGCTCCATCGCAGACATGAACAGTCCCGGGTCTCGGTCCGGGTACGTGATCGCCCGGGCATCGATCGCGGTCGCCCCCACGACGATGATGATCAGGCACGCCGCGACGACCGCGGCCGCCTTTGACGCGACGGGCCCCGTGCGGGACCGGACCGCCGCTTTCCCGAGGAACCCCGCGAGGCCGGAGACTGCCATCCCCGCCAGGATCGTGAGGCCCGGAATCGTGACGTAGAGGTAGCGGCCGCTCGGGTTTCCGTAGCCGAGGGCCATCCACGCGACCTCGGCCGCGGAGAATGCGAGGAGGACGACCGCGAGGAACTCCCGCCGCACGGTCTTCACGGCGTACGCGCCCCCGAGGATTGTGATCGCGAGGGAGAGGGACAGGTACCCCGACCAGAAGTCCGCGAACGCGGCCCCGAACGGCTCCTGCGCGCCGATGGCCGCCTTGTACCCGGGGTCCACGGAGGTCTGCGCGATGATCGTGTTCGGCAGGAAGCCCCATTGCGAGGTGAACAGGAGCCACGTCCCCATGAACAGCAGGGCGGGGGTCGCGACGAGGAGGAGATCCCCGCGGCTCACCCGAGGGCTCCGTCTCGCGAGGAAGTACGCGAGGAGGAGGACGACGAAGAACCACGCCTCGTACCGTAGCGCGACGGCGGCGACCATCGCGAGCGCCGCGAGGGGATGGCGCCATCGTACCGGGAGCGGGCTGTGGAACAGCAGGTAGTACGCGCCGAGGAGCGCAAAGCCCGTCGGGGCCTCCGGTAGGGCCATCGTCCCTGCGAGGATCGCGGATGGCGTGAAGGCGAAGAACGAGGCGGCGGCCCACGCGGCCCCCCGGCCGCGGGTGCGGGCGACGAGCCACACGAGGGCCATCGTCCCGAGGGAGAAGAGGAGGCTGACGAACTTCAACGCCGCCATGTTGTGGAGGCCCGCCACGGGGAACAGCCCGGCAATCCCGAAGTCGTACAGCGGGAGCCAGTTCCCGTGGGTCATCGCGGAGAACGAGTCGTAGTACCGGCCCGTCTCGACCGTGTACCCGGCGATCCACCAGTGCTGGTACGGGTCCTCGAACGGGTCGAGGAGCGCCCCACGGATCCACCGGAGGTATCCCGCGACGAGGGCGAGGACGAGGAACGCGGCGAGGCCGGCGACCCGCGGCGCGGTCGCCCACGTGGACACGCGTTCCACGACGCGGTGCCCCTTCGATGCGCGCGCGGCGGCCTCCGCGATCCGGCGGGTCTTGAACCACTTCGGGTCGTCCCCGCCGATCACCCGGAGGGCGGCGACGTACAGGCACGGGAGCCAGTGGTACGTGTACACCGTGAAGAGGAGGAGGTCGAGGAAGAGGCGAGGCTTCCGGTACTCCTTCTGGTCCAACATCCCCCACGTGACGATCGGGAAGAAGCCGAAGGAGATTGCGAGGGTCGCGAGGAACGGGAGCTGGTTCACCGCCTCGATCACCCGGATCAGGTCGAGGAACGTGAGGAGCCAGACGACCATCACGAGGGGGGACATCAGGAAGAGGGAGAGGCTCATCGCGAGGTCGAGGCGCTTCTTGAACGGGACGTTCCGCGCCCGGAGGAACCGGAGCTTCAGGATGTACTCCACGAACACCTGGAGGGAGCCCCACGCCCAGCGGGTCCTCTGCCGGAACAGATCCGTCAGGGTCTCGACCCCCTCCTGGTGGACGTAGCTCGTCGCGAGGTGCTTGATCCTCCAGGAGCGGAGGACCAGGCGGGCGGAGAGCTCGAGGTCCTCCGTGAGGGCCCCCGGCCGCCAGAACCGGTGGGGCGTGCGGGAGATCGCCGCTTCGTACAGGGCGCGGGCGCGGACGAACTGCCCGTTGCCGCCAAGGGAGGCGGAGTCGAGGAGCTCGGCGCGCACCATCTGGGTCACCCGGGAGAACGCGGAGAACTCGATGTCCTGCATCCTCGCGAGGCGGGACGAGTGCCGGTTCGAGATCCGGACGGACGCCTGGACGGCGCCCACCTTCGGGTTCTCGAACTGGGCAGCGGCCTTCTGGAGGAGGTCCCGGTCCGGGATACCGTCCGCGTCGAACACGCCGATCACCCAGTCCCGGAACCCGTTGAACCGGGACGTCCGCAGGAGGTGGCGGAATCCAAGATTGAGGGCCTCCGATTTCCCGCGCCCGGACGTTGCTTCCTCGATGTGGACGACGGAGACGCGTCCGGGATGGCGGGAGGCGAACCCCGCCGCGATGTCGCCGGTCCTGTCCGTGGACCCGTCGTCGATGACGAGGACCTCGACCTGGGCCGCCGGATAGTCCAGGGCGAGGATCCCCTCGAGGGTCCGCGCGAGGACCGCGTCCTCGTTCCTGGCGGGGACCATGATGCTGAACCGAGATCTCGTCGACACCCCTTCGGGCGTCTTCCGGCGGTGGCGGGCGCGGAGGACCGCGACGAGGAGGAGGGAGTAGAACGCCCCGAAGAACGCGAACAGGATGGAGAGGAGCGTCGTGTCGATTTCGATCATGCATCAGTCCTGCAGGACGTCGTACGGGAACTTCACCCGCCGGAGGAACGTGTGGCGGGCCATCGCCTCCGGGTCTCGCTCCCGCGTGAGACGGACGACACGGTGGATCGCCGCCACGACGCCTCTGCACACCTGCTCGAGGACGCGGCGGCCGAGGGGGAACCGCGCGACCGCCCCGATCGCCCCCGCAATCAGTGTGGGGCGCTGGGGTCCGACCCGATCTGCGACCACGCGGGTGAAGATCTGCGGGAAGTGCGCACCCAGCCAAGGGTTCGATTCCAGCGTGCGGGCGTAGTGCGCGGTCCCCGCGATCGGGACGGAACGCAGGAGTTCGAACGCGAGGGAGGCGTCCTGCCGGAGGAAGGGACGGGAGTGGGACTCCGTCCAGACGACGTTCACACAGGTGACCTTCGGAAGGAGCGCGAGGAGGGAAGCCCCGCCGCGGAAGGGACGCCCGTGAAGGACGGAGTACTTCAGTCCCAGGAGGAGCGCGGAGAGATAGACCACGTACTTCGTGCCGTCCTCCGCGAAGAGGTTGAAGTCGATGTCATCCCCCGCCTCGAGCCCTCCGGAGGCGGTGGACCCGCACACGGCGATCGCGCGGACGAACGGGTTGTGCCGCAGCAGGTCCCTCGCGAATTCCTCCGCGATCTCAAAGTACAGGGCGGCGAGACCGCCGTTCGAGAGGCGGCGGGCGAGGCTCTTCTCGATGAGGTCCCCCCGACCGGAGAGGGCCGCGACCCCGCCCCGGTACATCACGCCGGGGGACGAGGCGAGGACCGATTCGACGTCGGACGGGTCCGCGGGGCCGCCATGGAGGAGGCGGGCGACATCCTCGCCCGCGAGCCCGTACCCCCAGCGATCCGCGATGCGCAGGGTGTCGACGACTCGCTTCTCTAGGGACGACGGCAGTGTCCACGTCTCGAGGGACCCCATGACCAACCCCCAATCCGGGGCTGCCTAGGGGTCCGTGGGGTATTAAATATTACTATCGGAGTAGTAAGTCATACTACTCCGGTCGTAACTGCATTTCAGGTCGAGCGGTGGAGGATCTCCGAGAGGACGATCAGGCGGTTGATCCGCTCCTTCACCGGGGGGAACCGGGAGAAGATCCCGCCATCGCGCCCAACGATGCTGAGTCCCGCGAGGGGGGAGGGGCCACCGTTCGCGGTCTCATGGATCTTCAGGAGCGCGGACGCGAGGGAGCCCGGCTTCCCAGTCGTGCGCCCGCTCATCTCATCGGCGAGGTACTCCCGCTCCCGGTGCACGGCGGGGTCGAAGAACTTGCTGAACGGGTCGAAGAACAGGAACCTCGACATCACGGTCGAGAAGACTTTGAACCGGGAGTCGTGGTTCTTGATGTGCATCAGCTCGTGGGTGACGACGGATTCGACCTCGTCCCGGTCGAGGGACGACAGGAGTCCCGTGGACACGATCACGAGGTGGCGACTTCCGCTCACGGCCATCGCCACGGGCTTCGGGCTCTCGCTGACGCGGAGCTCTACGAGGGCGATATCCTCGAAATTCCCGACGAGGGCGACATAGTCCACGAGCCACGCCTCCTCCGGACCCGGCCCGCGGGTCGGAATCTTCCGGAGGACGCGGTCCGCGCCCCGTCGCCAGACCGCGATTGAGACGAACGCGCTCAGGGCGAAGCTGAGGAGCACCGCCCCACCCGCCGCCGCGCGGATCCCCCACTCGCGGTATGCGACGATCGAGGCGATCGACAGGCAGAACACCAGGCTCGAGGCGAGGAAGAGCCAGAAGAAGATCGAGAGGGAGTACAGCCCCGTGAGGAGGCTCACGCGGAGCTTCGCGTTCCGGGCGTTCGTGAGGAACACGTAGACAAGAGTGCCCATGCAGACGAGGGTGGCCACGATGATCGTGAGGGGGATCGGACTCGACCAGTATCGTTCGAGCGCGTGGGTGATCTGCTCAGCCAGTTCAGCCATCCCGCTCTTCCTTCGCCTTCGTCCTCGCGATCATCCGCCGCAAGGCCGCGATCTCGTTCGCCGTCAGGTTCCCAGGATTCTCCAGGATGTAGGAAATCGCAGCGGCGCCGAACGTGTCCACCATTCGCTTCATCATCGTGGACATGACCTTCTCGTACGCCCGGCCGTCCTTCACGGAGTAGAAGACCTTCTTCTCGCTCTCCTTCCGGACCTGCACGACGTCCTTTTCGACGAGGCGGTAGAGGGTCGTCGTGACGGAGGTGTACGCGACGTCCCGGGTCTTCCGCACCTCGCGGTGGATCTCCCCGGTCGTCGTCTCGCCCAGGGACCGGACGGCGCGCAGGACCGCGAGCTCGAGTTCGCCGAGTTCCATGGGATTACGCTAAGGATAGTAATCCTATATCAAACTTTGGGGCGACCGCTTCGGGGACGAGCCGCTAGAGCTGTTCGACCTTGCCCGCGAGGTCCGCGAACCGCTTCTCCAGGATGTCCAGCGCCGCGACCAGGGTGTCCCGTGCGGTGAGGCTCCCGTCCGTCTCGAACTGCATGCGGATCTTCGTCGGGTCGTTGAACACCTTCACGGACTTCACGTCGTACGCGTCCGAGAACTTCCGGCAGTTCTTGCACTCCGTCTTCAGCTCGACGGTGACCTCCTCGTTCCCCGGCCGGAGGATGTGCTCCGGGCACACGGGGACCTTCGCATCCTGGGCCTCGAACGACTTCCCCCCCGCCTTCAGGACCGTCGTGAACGCGTACCCGACGCCGTGGGCGACCTGCCACTTCGCGTGCTCCTTGCCCGTCCCGAGGGTCGCGGTCGCGTAGATCAGGAGGGCCTGGCCGTCCCCGAGCTTCACGATCGGGATCGCCGCGTCCCTCGGCTTCAGCTTCGGGTCCCCAATCGGCTCAAGGTCCCCGGACGTGACGACCGCGGGCCCCCGCTTGTTCAGGGAGTAGATGATCGTGCAGTTCGGGCACCCCTCGCCGTGGCAGCTCGGGCACGTCGCCTTCGGGACGAAGAGCGCGAGGTCGGTGGGGATCGGGACGAGACCGAGGCGGTGGGAGATCATCTCGTCGAACAGGGGCGCGACGCTCTCGTACTCCTTCCCGTCCTCCGCCCGGATCGGGCCGAGGTGGAACTCGACGTCCTCGATCGCCATCTTCGGCACGTCCGCGATCAGGGTCCTCCGGATCGAGTTCACGATCGTGGGGTCCGTCTCGTCGAACCTCAGGGTGAGGTCCGTGTCGGACTCCTCGAGGATCTTCACGTCCATCTACACCCGCCTCCCGCGCCGCCCGCCCTTCGGCTTCGTCCCGTCGTGCGGGACCGGCGTCACGTCCTCGATGCGACCGATCCGCAGGCCCGCCCGCGCGAGCCCCCGGATCGCGGCCTGGGCCCCCGGGCCTGGGGACTGGGACCGGTTCCCGCCCGGCGCGCGGACGCGGACATGGATGGAGTCGATCCCCTTCTCCTTCGCCGCGTCCGCGACCTTTTCCGCGGCCTTCATCGCCGCGTACGGGGACGCCTCGTCCTTCGCGGCCTTCACGACCATCCCGCCGGTCGCCTTCGCGACCGTCTCTGCGCCCGTGAGGTCCGTGAGCGTGATGATGATGTTGTTGTACGACGCGTAGATGTGCGCGATCCCCCACTTCGTCACGGAGACCCACCTCCGGGCGCGGGCCCTTCCGGCCCCGGCGGCGCGGGGGAGCCGGGTCCCGGCTCGCCCTCCGCGGGCGGCTCCGGCGGGGGCGCCCCCGGCCGTGCGGGATGGAGGTCGTGGCTGATCGGGGAGCGAGGATCGTACACGATCCCGCCCTCCTCCGTGCGGGTGACGAGGTATCCGGGCACCGTGACCCGGCGGACGCCGATCGCAACGTGCCCGTGGACGATGAACTGCCGCGCCTGGTGCGGCGTGAACGCGAGACCCTTCACGAACGCGAGGGTCTGGAGCCGTCGGGACAGGACCGCTTCCACATCGAGCGCGAGGACGTCGTCGAGGGTCGCTCCCTCCGTGGGCAGGAGGCCGAGCCGGCCGAGGCGGCCCATCAACTCGTCCTTCTCCTTCGCCGCCTGCTTGTCCCCGTACCGGACGAGGGCCTGGAGCTGCCGCGCCCGCTGGCGGAACCGGCGGAGGACGGACTGGGCGCGCCACAGCTCCTTCTTGTTCTTGAGGCCGTACTTCTTGAGGAGCTCGTTCTCCGCCTTGATCCGCTCCCCTTCCCACGGGTGGGAGGGCCTCTCGTACTTCTGGCGAGAAAACTTCGGGTCTCCCAACCCCTCACTCCTTCTTCTCCTTCTCGCCGCCCTCTTCCTTCTTCGCGGCCTTCGCCGCGGCGATGGCGGTCTTCTTGATCACACCGACCGTGAGGCCCGTGCGCCCGTTGCTCCGCGTCCTCTGCCCGCGGACCTTCTGGCCCTGCTCGTGCCGGATCCCGCGGTAGCACCGGATCATCTTCATCCGGTTGATGTCGTCCCGGAGGCGGAGGTCCACGTCCGAGCTGAAGAGGTGGATGTCGTCCCCGGTCTCCCAATCGTGGGGGCGGTTCACCATCCAGTGCGGGAGGATCTCGCCGAGCTTCCCGAGGGTCTCCTCGATCTTGTCCGTCTCCGCGTCCGTGAGGTTCCCGATCCGTTCCGTCCGGGAGACTTTCGAGAGGTCCGCGACGGACTCCGCGATCCGGACTCCGACCCCCTTCACCCTCGAAAGGGCGTACACGACGGACCGCGCGCCCTCGAGGTCCGTGTTTGCGAGGCGGACGATATACCGGAAGTTCTCCTTCGCGTCCGGCGGGCGGACGGGCGCCTTCGGCGCGGGGGCCGGGGCTTCGGCGGGGGCGGGCTTCTGTTTCTCATCGGCCATGGAACGGTCACCGTAGACGGAGCGTCGTCTCAAATGGCGGGCTCTATTTAAGGATTGCCGGGCCTCGTGGAACGGAGGACGCGGAACCCCCCGCCGCGGGACACGACCTCCGCGTTTCCGAAGACCTCCTCCATCTTGCGCATCAAGGAGGGGGCGCCCTGCTGCGTCCTCGCGACGAGCCACAGGGAGCCGCCCTCGAGAAGATGTGCGGGAGCCCCTTCGACGATCCCGTGGACGACCGCCTTCCCGGCGCGGATCGGCGGGTTCGACGCGATGTGATCGAACGCGAGCCCCTCGACGGGCGCGAACAGCTCCCCCTCTCGGACCTCCACGCGCACCCGGTTCGCCTCCGCGTTCTTGCGGGACAGGGCGACCGCGCGGCGGTTCACGTCCGTCATCACAACGCGGCCGCCCTGGACGGTCGCGGCGACCGCCACCCCGATGGGCCCGTACCCGCAGCCGAGGTCGAGGAGGGACTCGGAAGGGCCGACCGCGAGGGCATCGATCAGGAGGCGCGTCCCGGCGTCCACCTCCCTCCGGGAGAACACCGCGGAGTCCGTCCCGAACGTGAAGGGCCGGCCCCGGAGGACCGCCGTGAACTCCAGGGCCCGGTGGGGCGCGGACGGCTTCCGGGAGAAGTACTGCTCCGCCAAGGGGAAAACGAAGGGGCGGGCGCTATTTAGGGGTTCCCCGCGGCTAGGCGGGGCGGCCCTTGTGGGCGTCCGGCCGCCGCGGCCCCATCAGGAGGCTCGCGATCTTCAGGTCCTCGGAGCTGTTCACGAGGTCCCCGTTCTCGAACTCCCGCTCCGCCCGGAGGACCATCTCCTCGACGTCGTTCGCGTAGTCGACCCCGACCGCGCGGAGCTCCTCGACCTTCCGCTTCGTGTCCTCGATCATCCGGGCGAGGCGGTCCCGCACCTCCTGGCGCTTCCCGAGGGCCCGCCGGGCATCCGCGGAGAGCTCTACCGCGCGGTCGTATTGTCCGTGGGCGAGGGCGCGCTTCGCGTCGTCGACCGCCCGCTGGGCGTCCTCGGAGACGAACCCGGCCCGGGCGAGCCCGATGACGCTCGTCTCCGCCTCCGCGACGTCCTTCGTCGCGCGACGGTGGTCGACCCCGATCCGCTGGGCCTCCCGGGCCGCCCGCTCGAGGACATCCTTCGCCTCCGCGACCTTCGCTCGCCGGAGGAAGATCTGGCCCTGCTCCCGGAGACGCTCCGGCCCCGCCGCGAGGATCCCCGAGGAGCGGAGGTCCGCGATCGCCATCTCGACCTCCTTCAGGGCCGCGATGGAGTCCTGGTACGCGGCGAGGGTCTTCTTCGCCCCCTCCGAGGCCCTCCGGGCCGCGGTCTCCGCGCCATCGAGGTCCCCCGCCGCGAGGGACCGCTTCGCCCCCTCGAGGAGACTCCGCCCCCCCGTGAGGACGAGCCGCTCGAACTCCGCGTGGTCGCTGTGACCGTTCGCGTCCTTGAGCGCGTCCAGGGCGAGCTCCGCGGTGAAGATCTCGTTCGCGACCGCCTGCGCGCGCTTCAGGAGCTCCCCGCCGCGGGTGCCCGCAGCTTCGAGGATCGCCCGGGCGTGCAGGTAGTTCGGGATCGAGACGCCGTCCTCGACGGTGCCTTGCTTCGCGACCCTCCGCGCCTCCGCGACCGAGGCGTCGAACTCCGCCGTCGCGAACCCGAGCTCCTTCGCCTTTTTCGCGATCCCGACGAGGGCGTTCAGTGCCTTCTGGGCCCCGCGGTACCGCCCCTCGAGGGAGGACGCGAGGGCCTCCGCGCGGGTCGCGAGGGCCTGGGCGGCGTCGTACTCCTTCCGGCCGAGGGCCTCCCGTGCCTGCGCGACGAGCCTGGCCGCGGGGGAGAGGTCCGCCTTCGAGAGCTTGAGGAGGTCGAGGACGGCCTGTGCCCGGGCGATCGCTTCGCCCGCTTCCTCCGCTCGCTTCCCGAACAGTCGACCCTTCTCCGCCATCGTCCCTGCGTCCCCCTCCGGGGTCCGGGCGGGAGCGACGGGTCTGGCCGCGCACCTCCGAGAGGGGTCGGGAGGGCAGAGGTGCCCCAGGGCCAGGTTCCGAGGCTCCGAGTCGGACCCTAGAGCCGCAACGGTGCGTATGGTCCCCAGAGGATATAAAACGCGATGCGAGCGGGTACCGTACGTGTGGCCCTGGTATCCCGGATGAGAACGGCATCCCCCCATGCTACGGGGCCGCTACAGGCGCCTGGCGGTCCCGGGGCCGCCGTGGAACCCTTTTTACCCGGAGGCGGATACATCGGCCCGCATGCGGGGATACTTCCGGCTGTCCCGACCCGGGAACGCCGGGATGTCCGCCGCCGGTGTGGCGGTCGCGGCCCTCGTCGCGGGAGGCCCCGCGGTGTTCCTCGCGCAGATCCCCGCCGTGGGGTTCGCCGCCCTCGCCGCCGCCCTCTTCACGGCGGGCGGGAACGCGTTGAACGACTACTTCGACCGCGAGACGGACCGGGTGAACCACCCGGACCGGCCAATCCCCCGGGGCGAGGTGTCCGCGGACCAAGCCCTCAAGTTCGCCTCGCTGATGTTCGCCCTGAGCCTCGCGGCCGCGGCGGTCGCGGGGATCCTCGCGGTCGGCATCGTCGCGCTGAACTTCGTCGTCATGGTCTCGTACGAGAAGGGGCTCAAGGCGCGGGGGGCGGGCGGGAACTTCCTGATCGCGTACCTCGTCGGGTCCCTGTTCGCGTTCGGCGGCGCGGCCGTGTACACGGGGACCCCCGTGGTCCTCCAGCGGGCGTTCCTGATGGGGTCCCTCGCGGCCCTCGCGACCGCGGGGCGGGAGATCGCGAAGGACATCGAGGACCTCGCGGGGGACGTGGACCGCGCGACCCTCCCGCGACGGATCGGCGTGCCCCGGGCGGGGGCGGTCGCCGCGGCGTGCTTCGTGGCGGGCGCCGCGTTCAGCGTCGTCCCTCCCGTGTTCGGTCTCTTCGGCCTCCCGTATCTCGGGACCGTCCTCGTCGCGGACGCCATCTTTATCTACAGCGGGGCGGTCTCCGCGAAGAACCCGGGTCGCGCCCAGCGGGCCGCGAAGTACGGCATGGTCGTCGCGCTCGTCGCGTTCCTCGCGGGAGGTCTCCTCGGATGAAGGTCCTCGATTACGTCCTCGAGCGGGTCTCCCGCGGCAAGGTCCACATGACCCTGATCGACCCGGACAAGCAGTCCGCCGGCGAGGCGGCGGCCCTTGCGGGCCTCGCGACGGAGGCCGGGACGGACGCGATCATGGTCGGCGGGTCCACCGGGGTGACGCCGGAGAAGGTGGACGGGACCGTGCGGGCGATCAAGGCCGCGTCGACGGTCCCCGTGATCCTGTTCCCGGGGGGCGCCTCGAGCCTCTCCCGCCACGCGGACGCGGTGTACTTCATGAGCCTCCTGAACTCACGCTCCCCCCGGCTGATCGTCGGGGAGCAGCGGAGGGCCGCCCGCGTGATCAAGGCGTGGGGGCTCGAGCCGATCTCGATGGCGTACCTGATCGTGGAGCCCGGGATGCGGGCGGGGCTGATCGGGGAGGCGGATCCGATCCCGCGGTCGAGGCCGGAGGAGGCCGTGGAGTGGGCCCTCACGGCCCAGTTCTTCGGGATGCGCCTCGTGTATCTGGAGTCCGGGAGCGGAGCCCCGGAGCCCGCCCCGCTCGGGATGGTCCGCGCGGTGAAGGAGGCGATCGAGGTCCCCCTGATCGTCGGCGGGGGGATTCGCACCCCCGCCTCCGCCGCCGCGGTCGCGAAGGCGGGCGCGGACATCCTCGTCACGGGGACCGTCGTTGAGGAGACGAAGAACGCCGCGGCCCTCCGGGACATCGTCGCGGCGGTGAAGCGGTGATGAGCCAGACCGCGTCCGTGAAGAGCGCGCAGGCCGCGCACGAGGACACGACCCGCATCGCGGGCCGCCTGTTCTCCGCACCCCACCCGCGTCGGATGGTCCTCCCGATCCTCGCGTTCTCCCTGTTCGGCGGGTTCCTCCTCACATACCCGGCGCCGATCGAGGTGTCGATCTGGAACGTCCTGTACCGGGCCGTCTTCGTGTTCGCCGTCCCCGCCCTCGTCAGCGCGGCGGTGACGAAGCCCCTTGCGGAGGGCCTTGGCGGGCGGATGTATCTCCGCCGGTCCATGCTGATGTCGTTCCTCGGCCTCGTGGTCCTCGACGGAATCCTCCTCGCCGCGACGGTCGGGCTCACGATCTACAGCATCGCGACCCAGATCCAGTACGCGTTCTCCGTGCAGCGGGTCGTCCTCCTCGCCTACGGAGCGGTCCTCTGGGTCCGGTTCGTGATCCTCGCGGGGACGAGCCACAGCAACTACCTGCGGTCCCTCCCCGCCGCGATCGTGCACCCGATCCTCGGGCTCCTGGGCCTGGCGGTGTTCGTGCCCACGCGGGCAGGGGACTGGCTCACCGCCGCCCTCGTCTTCGCGATCTTCCTCGCGACCGCGATCGGCTTCACGGAGATCGCGAAGCGCCCCCTGCAGAAGGCGTTCGGCGTGAACGGCTTGAAGTTGATGCGGTACACGTTGGACCATTTCACGGAGCTCGGGGAGGAGGGGCGGGACGAGATCGAATCGTTTTTCACCGCGATCTCCGTGCCCGCGCGGGTCCGGGTCGGGGCGGTCACGTTCCGGACCCCGAGGGGCACGAAGGCGGTGTTCGTCGCCCCGATGGTCCACCCGGGCCCGATGGGGTATGTCGGCGGGAGCGACCTCCCCGCGAAGCTGCGGGCCCGCCTCGAGGACGTGGCGGGCGCAGTCCTCGTCGCCCACGGGCCCACGACCCACGACGAGAATCCCGCGAACACGAAAGAGGTCGAGAAGCTCGCGCCCGTGATCCGGGAGCTGATCCGGACCGCGCACGTCTCCCCGACCGCGAGCCCGATGGTCCGGGTGCAGGAAGGGAAGGCGAACGTGTGCGCCCAGGTCTTCGGCCGGCGGGCCCTGATCGTTGCGTCCCTCGCTCCGAACCCGACGGACGACATCGAGAGCGCGGTGGGGTTCGCCGCGATGCAGGAGGCGCGTCTCGCCGGGGCGGAGGAGGCGGTGTTCGTGGACGCCCACAACTGCATGGAGATCGGGAGCGGCCTCACGCACTTCGGCACCGCCTCGGCCCACGACATCATCGCCGGGACGAAGATGGCGGTGGAGAAGGCCCTCGCGTCCGCGCATGGCCCCCTCAAGGTCGGCGTCGCGGGCCGCCGCGAGATCGCGACCCCGCGGGAGGGGATCGGATCCGAGGGCATCCAGGCCCTCGTCACCGACGTGGCGGGGCGGAGGACCGCGTTCGTCCTCTTCGACGGGAACAACATGATCCCGGGCCTCCGCGACAAGATCCGGGAGAAGTTGATGGACCTCCTCGAAGATGTCGAGGTCCTCACGACGGACAACCACTCCGTGAATGTGACCCTGGGCGGCTTCAATCCCGTCGGGCTCGGGTTCGACCATGCGACGCTCGTGGACGCGACGCTCGCCGTCGTGAAGGAGGCGATCGGAAATCTGGAACCCGCCGAGGCGGGGATCGCCTCGGGCCATATCGACGGGTTGTATGTGATGGGCCCGGAGTCCGCCACCCGCCTCACGACGAGCGTGAACTCCACGGTGTCGGTGCTGAGGCCCGCCTTCGTCGCGACGTTCCTCCTCGCCCTCACGGCGAGCGTCCTGTCCCTGTTCGTCCTTGACTAGACGAGGCGCAGGAACCATCGGTGGATCCGCAGGTCCCCGGAGAGCTCCGGGTGGAACGCCGCCGCCACGAGATGGCCTTGCTGGGCGAGCACGATCCGGCCCTGGAGCTTCCCGATCGGCGCGCAACCGCCCCAGGTCCGCAAGATTTCGGGCGCGCGGATGAAGACCCCGTGGAAGGGCTTGTCGAGGATCGTGACCTCGACGTTCCCCTCGAACGACTCCCTCTGTCGCCCGAAGGCGTTCCGATCCACCGCCATGTCCATGAGCCCGAGGAGCCGCGTCTCCGTCTTCGAGACCTGGTCGTCCCCCTCCTTCGCGAGCAGGATGCACCCCGCACACGTCCCGAGGATCGGCATCCCCTCCCCCGCGCGGCGGACGATGTCGTCGAAGAGCTCGAACTTCACGAGGAGCTTCGAGATCGTCGTGCTCTCCCCGCCCGGGATCGTGAGCGCGTCGACCTTCGCGAGGTCCGGTGGTCGGCGGACCGTGACCGCGTCCCCGGGGAGCCCTTCCTCCTCCATCGCGCGGCGCACGGCGTCGACGTGCTCGCTGACGTCGCCTTGGACGCCCACGACGCCGACCCGCATTCGCGTCTCGAAGGCGGGGAGCTCGTATAAGAGTTCGCGGCTCACGAGGCGGTCCGGCCGTATCCCTCGCGGAAGAGGGACTCCAGGACCTCCGCGAGCTTCTCCGGGTTCGCGAGGAGTCGCTTCGCCGCGACGCCATTGATCAGGATCGTGTCCCCGGGCTGCGGGGCGGGGAACGGGTGGCGCACGACCTCGTCCCCCTCCGGAAGGACCGCCTCCCCGTGGGGGGAACGCGCCAGGGCCTCGGGCCGGCGGTCGTCGAGGGGCACGACCTCGAACTCGTGGTCGAGGAGGTACGGCCGGACGTTCCTCTGTCCGAGCAGACCGATCCGGACGCGATCGACCTCCGGGTCCAGCTCCGTGTTCGCCTCCAGGGCCTCCCGCCGGATCCCGATCTGGTAGAACGAGAGCTCGTTCGAGTGACCGCCGAACGGAGTCACGTACCAGTGTCGCAGGGTCTCGAGGGGGAAGGGGAGGGCCATGAGTGAGATTGTCCAACACAGGCGGCGACGGGATATTTGAAAACTGATGCGTTGGAATCGCCGGTGAGAATCGGCAGTGGATCGACCGAGACGTCAGGGCGAGATCCGAAGGGTCTCCGTGGGCGTCCCCCGGCCGAAGAGTTCGGGAACGAGCCTCTCGGCGTCGGCGAGTCGCATCTTGCGGTAGCGATCCTGAAGGATCTCGAGAGCCGTACTGGCCCCGCGACCCATCGCGGTCGCGAGCCTCTCCACCCCCGCTCCGCTCGGGTCCATCTGGACGAGTCGCGGCTTCCGATCCAGGACGCTCCCGAGGAGCAGGGATACACCCAGGGGCCTCTGGGTCCGATTCAGGGTGAACCGGTGCAACGTCCCCCGCACGATTCTCACGACTTCGTCCGTCGTCTTCGGGCTCGCGGCCTTGAGTTCATCGAGGATGAGGGCTCCGTCCGCGACGAGGCCGGACGAGACCACGGCGAGACGGTCCCCCACCGCGACGATTTTCTTTCCGGGGGGCGCGAGCTTCGATTCCCCCACGACCTCCGCCGCAAGGAGTACGCCGTCGTCGCAAACGATGCCTGCCGCCGTGCCCCCGCGGGCGGCGGACTCGCGCGCGTACTCCACCTGGTACAGCCGACCGTCCGGCGCGAAGATCGTCTCCGCATCGAATCCTTGGAAGAAGGTGCCCGTCGCGTTCACGTAGTTCACGAGCGCCGCCCGGACAAGCTCGGCCTTGTTCGAGAAGATCCCCTTGCGCACCAGGGCGTCGAGGTATGCATCCACTTCTTCGGGCACGGACGTTCGGATCTCGGTCATACGCGATTCCTCCGCGCAGACGTTGTCTGCACGTATCCATCCCGTAGTCCGTTGAAAAGCGTTTCCCCGCGCAACCCTCCGCGGAGGACGGACAGTTCACGGACCCCGGCGGCCAGGACCAGATGTGTGTTCGCGAACGACACCCGTTACGAGAAGCTCATATACGGGGGGAATGTACAGCGCGATGAGGCTGGTTCGACGGCGATCGGATTCGTGCTGATCGGCACTGCACCCACGAAGGAAAAGGAGGTGTACCAGGCCCTCCTCAAGGTGAAGGAGGTCGTCGAGCTGTACCCTCTGTTCGGGGACTACGACCTGATCGCGAAGGTCGAGGCGCCGGACTACAACATGATCGGGGAGATCGTCGTCTCGAGGATCCGCGCGATCGACGGCGTCAGGACGACGAAGACCCTCGCGCGGATGGCGTTCTGACCCGGTTCATTCCTCGGGATGCGGCGAGTACACCGCGATCGCATCCACGGCCACAAGAAGGCCCGGGATCTCGAAGCCGAGGCGCGCGACGGAGCGCGCGGGAGGCTCGAAAGGGAAGAACTCGGCGTACGCCTCGTTCATGGGTCTGAAGTCCGAAGGGTTCGCGAGGAACACGGTCACCTTGACGATGTCCTGAAGGGTCCCGCCGAGGTCCTTCAGGATCGTCTCGAGATTACGAAGGGCCTGGCGCGCTTGTTCCTGCACCCTCCCGCCCGAGAAGTCGGAGGGGTGACCACCGGGCTTCAGTCCCGTTTGAGCGGAGATGAAAATGAGCCCGTTCGCGACGACGGCGTGGGAGTACGGTCCCAGAGGCTTGAGGTAGTCCTTCAGGACCGGGACGTGCTTCATGTTTCCCTGGCCGGATGGCTCGCGCTCTATTAAGGAGATACGTCCGGCCCGTCTAGTACACGCCGCGGTACAGCCCGCCGTCCACCTGGATCACGTCCCCCGTGACGTACGATGCGCGGCCCGAGGCGAGGAACGCGACGAGCGCCGCGACCTCCTCCGGCTCCCCGAGGCGGCCGAGCGGGGACTCGCCCGCCATCACCTTCCGCTCCTCCGCGACGCTCGATCCCGCGCGCTTCGCGCGGGCCTCGATGAGCTCCACGAGGCGGTCCGTCGCGATGTAGCCCGGGCATACCGCATTCACCAGGATCCGGTCCTTCGCGAGCTCCCTCGCGAGGGTCTTCGCGAGCCCGATCACCGCCATCCGGTATGCGTTCGACAGGAGCAGGTTCTCGATCGGTTGCTTCACGGAGATCGAGGCCATCGCGACGATCCGTCCGGCGCCCCGGCTTCGCATGTGGGGTACGGCCTCGCGCGCGAGGTGCACTGCGCTCATCAGCAGGAGGTCGTGGACGGAGGACCACTCCGCATCGGAGAGGGTCTCAAACGCCCCGGAGGGCGGGCCCCCGGCGTTCAGGACCAGGATGTCGAGTCCGCCGAAATGGCGGGCTGTCTCCGCGATGAACATCGACGCATCCGCTCCGCGGGCAATGTCCGCGACGACTCCGTGCACATCCCCGTGCGTCGAGCGCCTGATCTCTTCCACCGCTGCGCGGAGCACCTCTCCACGCCGACCGCAGATCGCGACCCGTGCCCCCTCCCGCGCGAGCTCCGTCGCGACCGCCTTCCCCAACCCCTCGCTCGCGGCGGCGACCGCGGCGACCTTGCCCTTCAGGCCGAGGTCCATGGGTCGCGGAAGCCCCTTCTCGGTGAAGACGTTTCCCCCTGTGCCAGCGCCCTCCTGCAATTCGCGAATCGGTTTTCGACGATAAAAGTATTTAAGCGGCGCCGATTGTTCAACCCCACCGGAAGCGTCCGGTTTTCGGGAGTATCCGATGTCCCAGAAGGAGCTCGTGTTTCGCATCGGCGGGGCCGCGGGAGACGGCAGCGCCTCCACCGCGGAGAGCCTCGCGAAGGTCTGCACCCGCAGCGGCCTGTACGTGTTCACGTACACGTCGTACCAGTCCGTGATCCGGGGCGGCCACAGCTGGGTCCAGGTCCGGGCCGCGGAGGAGCCCGTCCTGTCCCAGGGGGAGCGGCCCCAGGTCCTGATCTGCCTGAACCAGCCCACCGCGGACATCCACGCGCCCCAGGTCCGGGAGAACGGTGCGATCATCTACGACTCGGACACGATCAAGCTCGACGGTCTCCGGCTCGCGGAGGGGGTGCGCAAGATCGGGTTCCCCCTCGGGCGGCTCGCCCGGGAATTCTCGAACAACGCGCTGATGAAGAACACCGTGGCCCTGGGGGCCGCGGTCCGGCTGTTCGACATGGACCTCGCAGTCGTCGAGTCCGCGTTCGCGACCGTCTGGGGGGACAAGAAGCGGGAAATCGTGGACGCGAACGTGAAGGCCGCGGCCGCCGGGTACAAGTACGTCGAGGAGAACGGCGGGAGCCTGAACCTCGGCCTTCGGCATTCGGGGAAGGCCCGCCTCCTGATCACGGGGAACCAGGCGATTGCCCTCGGCGCCCTCGCCGCGGGATGCAAGTTCCTCGCGCAGTACCCGATGACGCCCGCGTCGTCGATCATGCACTGGATGGCGGACCACGCCCCTAAGCACGGCGTCGTCGTGAAGCAGGTCGAGGACGAGCTCGCCGCGATCAACATGGCGATCGGAGCCGGGTTCGCGGGGGTGCGGTCGATGACGGCGACCTCCGGCGGCGGCTTCTCCCTGATGGTCGAGGGGATCGGCCAGGGCGGGATGGTCGAGGCCCCCGTCGTCGCGGTCCTCGCGCAGCGCGCGGGTCCGTCCACGGGGCTCCCGACGAAGACGGAGCAGGGGGACCTGAACCTCGCCCTCGGGGCGGGGCAGGGGGACTGGCCCCGGGCGATCCTCGCGCCCCGGAACACGGACGAGTGCTTCCGGCTCACCGCGGAGGCGTTCAACCTCGCGGAGGTGTACCAGACCCCGGTGATCGTGATGAGCGATCTCTACCTGAGCGAGGGGTACCGGACTGTCGAGGGGTTCGACTTCAACGTCCCGATCATCCGCGGGCTCCTCGCGGCGGACGGGGGGACCGCGAAGGACAAGTACCTCCGGTACAAGATCACGGAGAGCGGGGTGAGCCCTCGCGCGCTCCCGGGGCAGCCCGGATTCCAGTTCGACGCGGGGACGGACGAGCACGACGAGAAGGGCGAGCTAATCTCGGATGTCCTGGCGGGGATCCCTGAGTGGGTGGAGATCCGGAAGCAGATGATGGACAAGCGGATGCGGAAGCTCGACGGCCTCCGGCGGGACACGAAGGGCCCGGAGCTGTGGGGCCCGGAGAAGGCGGACATCACCCTGATCTCCTGGGGCTCCACGCAGGGGCCGCTCCGGGAGGCGATCCTGGACCTCCAGGAGGCGGACGGCCTCCCGGTGAACTCCCTCGAGTACGCGTACCTTTTCCCGTTCCACGCGGACGAGACGACGGCCGCCCTGAAGCGGGCGAAGCGGACGATGTCCGTGGAGGGGAACTTCACGGGACAGTTCTCACGGCTCCTCACCGCCGAGACGGGGATCCGGCCGGACCACTTCTTCGGGAAGTACGACGGCGAACCGTTCTACCCGAGCGAGATCGCCGCGAAGGTGCGGGAGGTGCTCGGATGAGCGACGGAAAGACGATCGAGCTGCAGGAGTACAAGTCCGAGATCAAGCCGACGTGGTGCCCCGGATGCGGGGACTTCGCCGTGCTCAGCGGCCTCCAGAAGGCCCTCCAGGTCCTCCAGATCGAGCCCTGGAACATCGTGATCGTGAGCGGGATCGGGTGCTCCTCGAACATCCCGCACTTCCTCTCGTCGTACGGGTTCCACTCGATCCACGGGCGGGCCGTGCCCGTCGCGAGCGGGATCAAGCTCGCGAACTCGGATCTCACCGTGATCGCGGCAGGTGGCGATGGGGACGGGTACGGGATCGGCGTCGGCCATTTCATCCACGCGATGCGCCGCAACCTGGATATCACATACATCGTGATGGACAACCAGATCTACGGCCTCACGACGGGCCAGGCGAGCCCGACGAGCGAGAAGGGGATGGTGACGAAGTCGACGCCGGAGGGCGTGATCGAGAACCCGGTGAACCCGCTTACCCTCGCCCTCGCCTCCGGCGCGACGTACATCGCCCGGGGTTTCAGCGGGGACGCGAAGGGCCTCGGGGACCTATTCGCGCGGGGGATCAAGCACAAGGGCTTCTCGTTGATCGACGTCCTGAGTCCGTGCGTGACGTACAACAAGATCAACACGTACGACTGGTTCCGCCAGCGGGTGTATTCCCTGGAGAAGGAGGGACACAATCCATCGGACTATCTCGCGGCGGTCGCGCGGGCGGACGAGTGGCCGAATCTCGACCAGAAGCGGGACCGGATCGGCCTCGGGGTGTTCTACGAACGGAACGACATCCCGACGTACGAGGACCTCGAGCCCGCGTTGAAGAAGGGCCCCCTCGTCCGGCAGCCCCTCGGGCTCGCGAACCCGGAGGAGCTCCTCGAGGAGTTCCGGTAAGCTCGCGGATCAGAACCCAAGGTTCTCCCCGACGAGCACGAGCGTGATCCGTCCCGGGCGCTCCCGTTCGTAGAAGACGAGCTTCCCCACGAAGCTCCCACCGCCCCCCGCCGCGCGGATCCGCTTGTCCTCCAGCGGGAGGGCGATCTCGCGGACCCGGCGGACCCCCGCATCCACGTCCGGGACGAGCTTGTTCACGCCCGCGACCCAGATCACGTGAGGCGGCCCGAACGTGTAGAACGCCTGGCGGCTCCCGCTCGCGTCGCAGCCGATCGCGACCCCGGTCTCACTGACGGCCTGCACGCTCCCCAGGAAGTAGTCGGACTCCACGGAGAGCTTTGCGCGGAGCCGGCCCCGCTCCGCCGCATCGTTCTCCGCCAGCCATTCCGCGTTCATGTACCGGTAGCCGGAGTCCGGGCGCTTCATCTCGTCGACGAAGCCGATCTCAACGAGGGTCGTCGATGTGCCGTGGGCGACCGCGGACCCTTTCGGGATCAGCCCTAAGACCGTCGCGAGGGCCTCCCGCCGGTCCGCTGCGAATCGGGGACTCACGCCCCGCCCCTCGAGGGCGGAGGACGTCCGCTCCACGCGACCCCGGAGATCCGCGGACAGACCGTCGAGGCTCACGCCCCGCCTCCGGGGAGCTCGATCTTGGGGAACGCGACCTTCGACCGGTCTCCCTCCCCCCGATGGATGAGCTCGATCTGTGTGCGGGCGGCTTCGACCTTCTCGAGCAGGCCCCCCGCATCGATCCCCATGTACCGCCCCGGATACTTCCGCATCTTGTCGGGTCCGCGGCGGAGGAGGTCGAGGGCTCCGATCAGGTTCCCGTTCTGGAAGTGGTGGAAGCCCGCGCACACCTGGATCAGTCCCTGGAGGAATGCGCGACCCTGGCCGCGCTCCAGATGCCACATTCCCTCGAAGTGCTCGTGGGCCTCGAAGAAGTACTCCTCGTTGAAGAGCTGGATCCCATCCCGGAACGGGTCCGACAGGGCCCCCTCCGCCGTCACGCCATCACCTCGCGAACGCCTGCCGGATCAGCTCCGGCTTGTAGACGCCGCGTTCCGTCACGAGTCCCGTGACGAGGGCTGCCGGGGTGAGGTCGAAGTACGGGTTCCTCGCGGGCACGTCCGTCGCGACCTCCTTCGGGTCCTGCTCCGGCGGGGGCCGCCAGTCCTTCCCGGCCCGGCCCGTGTCGATCTTGAACGTCTCGCATGCCGCGTAGAACGGCTTCCCCGCCGCGCGGCACAGGGCCGCGAGGGGGAACGTCCCCGCGCGGTTCACGACGCTCCCGTCGACGAGGACCGTGTCCGCCCCCGTCAGGCCGAGGGTCGCCCCCGTGATGAACGCGCCCGCCGCGCCGTCCGCGATCACCGCCACGTTCACCCCGGCGTCGTGCAGGTCCCGGGCGAACTCCACCCCTTCGCGGAGGGGGCGGGACTCCATGACGAGGACCTCCTGGAGGAGTCCCTTCGCGTGGGCCGCCCCGAGGCACTCGAACACGTTCGTGCTCCGGCTCAGGGTGAGGATCGTCGCGGGGCGGTCGAGGAGCTTCACGAAGTTCCGCCCCGCCTTCCGTCGGCCGTCGTCGAGCTCCCGCTGCATCGCGTCCCGGAAGGAAGGCCACTTCTCCGGGGTGTCGATCAGGAATCGAGCCGCCATCCGCGCGACGTTCCGGACGCTCGCCATCGCGGGCTGCGCCTCCTCGAGGCGGCGGGCGAGCTCCTGCACGGCCGCGCGGTCCAGCTCC
>JAIBJG010000122.1 GCA_020029475.1 Methanobacteriota archaeon
AACGGCCGCCTGCACGGACACGAACCAGGGGGTTGATTTCACGACCGGGACCGAGACGGGTCGGCCCACCTCCCCCGTCGTCGTCCTTCTAACCCCCGATGGCGGGGAGCGATGGACCGGCGGCACGCCGCACGCGATCACGTGGACCATGTCCGATGCGCAGGACCCGAACACGGCCCTCGTCGTGAACATCTCATACTCCACGGACAGCGGCGCGACGTTCCCGAACCCCATCACGACCGGGCGACCCGGCACCGCGGGCACGAACACCTACAACTGGAACCCGATCCCGAGTTTCGACACGTCGACCGCCCGGGTCCTCGTCTGCGCCCGGGACACGACGGGCCTCCTTGGGTGCGACGCGTCGGGCAACGACTTCGCAATCGACGACACGTTCCCGAGCGTCACCGCCCGGAACCCCACCCCCGGTCAGACCGGGGTGCCCGTGAACGCAGATGTCGTCGTGACGTTCTCCGAGGGAATGGACCCCGCCTCCGTCCAGGGGCCGAGCGGGTTCTCATGGTCCGACGCCGCCACGCCATCGTACAGCTGGGCGGGGAACGTGCTGACGGTATCCCACACGACACCGTTCGCGGCCGGGGCGTCCGTCAACGTGGTCATCGGGACCGGGGCGAGGGACCTGAGCGACCCGGGGAAGAACCTGATCCCTGCGGTTTCCTGGTCGTTCACGACATTCCTGAACAACGCGCCCTCCGTCGCGATTTCGACCCCCATCGGCGGGGAGTGCTGGAGCGGGGGAGTCGGGCACAACATCATGTGGACGATGAACGACCCCGAGACGCCGACGGGACTTCAAGTGACCCTCACGTACACGTCGAGCGCGGGAAACGGCCCGATCATCGGCCCGCTGACGGATGCGACCTCGTACCTCTGGACCCCCTCCGGGCTGAATGCGCCCGACGTGCAGATCTTGGTCCGGGTCCAAGACCCCGATGGCGGGAGCCGCACAGCCCAGTCGAACCCGATCCAGGTCGACTCGAACGCCCCGACGATGACGTCGACCCCGGCGAACGGGGCGACGGGGGTACCGCTCACCCCACCGGTCACGATTGTGTTCACCGAGGGCATGGACCAGACCGCCGTCCGGAACGGGTTCCAGATCGCGAAGGTCGCCGGGGGTCAGCTCGTGGGGGGCATCGCATTCAATTGGAATGGGAACACCGCGACCGTGACCCATGCCCCCTTCGAGGCCTCGACGGCGTACATCGCGACCCTGTCCGGTGCACGGGACGACTGCGATCCCGGCCTCCTCCTCGCGGGGCCGACCTCCTTCAACTTCACGACCTCGTCGACCCCGACCGCGACGATCACGGCTCCGACGGCGGGCGTGCAGTTCGCTCCCGGCTCCACGATCACGATCACGTGGACGATGAGCGACCCGGAAACGCCGACGGCGAACCTGGTCGTGTACCTGAACTACACGTCGAGCGCGGGGAACGGACAGATCTCCGGCAGACTCGTCGGAGTCCAGACGTACCCGTGGGTGGCTCCGAGCATCGATTCCTCGAACGTGAAGATCGTCCTCACGGTGATCGACGCGGACGGTAGCTCCACGACGGTGGAGAGCGGGGCGTTCGCGATCCGGCCGGCAACCGGCCTCGATCTCATCACGATCGGGGTGATTCTCGGGATCATCCTCGCGGTCATCATCATCGCGCTCCTGTGGTTCCTCGTGTTCGCGAAGCGCCGGAAGAAGGAGGAGACGCCTCCGCGCCTGGTCGTCCCGGCAACGGTCGCACCCCCGCCCAGGGCTGT
The DNA here is from genome assembly GCA_020029475.1 of Methanobacteriota archaeon. Classification (GTDB taxonomy): domain Archaea; phylum Thermoplasmatota; class Thermoplasmata; order RBG-16-68-12; family RBG-16-68-12; genus EA-19. Next base: position 1,777 of record JAIBJG010000122.1, read on the forward strand.
CGCGCCGCCTCCCGTGCGAGCCGCGCCGCCTCCCCCCGGGGCACCCGCCCCGCCGAGCGGGGGGACGAAGGAGTGCCCGCAGTGCGGGACGATCATCGACAGGAAGGACCCCGAGTGCTTCATGTGCGGGCACAAGTTCTGAGGGGCGCGCGCGGGTCGGGGAGGACGATTCCTCCACCGCAATCCTATTAACCCCTCCCGAATCTCGCGGGGTCTCCGATGCGCAAGGAAGAGGACTTCAGCGAGTGGTACGGCTCCGTCATCGAGAAGGCGGAGCTCCGGGACAAGCGGTATCCGATCAAGGGCATGGACGTCTGGCTCCCGTACGGCTGGGCCGTGATGAAGCGGATCGACCAGGCGTGGCGAGAGGAGTTCGACGCGACGGGCCACCGGGAGGTGAACTTCCCGCTCCTGATCCCGGAGACGGAGTTCAAGAAGGAGGCGGACCACGTCAAGGGGTTCGAGTCCGACGTGTACTGGGTCACCCATGGCGGGCTGAACCCGCTCGACGTGAAGCTCGTCCTCCGCCCGACAAGCGAGACCGCGATGTACCCGATGTTCGCGCTGTGGATCCGGAGCCACGCGGACCTGCCTTTGAAGCTGTACCAGATCGTCTCCACGTTCCGGTACGAGACGAAGATGACCCGCACGTTCCTGCGGGTGCGGGAGATCCACTTCTTCGAGGCGCATACGGCGCACGCGACGTTCGAGGACGCGGAGCAGCAGGTCCAGGAGGACCTCCAGATCCACGAACGGCTGATGCGGCGGTTCTGCCTCCCGTACCTGACATCGAAGCGGCCGGACTGGGACAAGTTCCCGGGGGCGTCCTACAGCCTCGGGGCGGACACACTCCTCCCGAGCGGGAGGACCCTCCAGATCGCGACGTTCCACCAGTACCGGGACAACTTCTCGAAGGTCTACGACGTGAAGTACGAGGACCCCTCGGGCGAGCACCGGTACGCGCACCAGACGACCGACGGGATGAGCGAGCGGATCGTCGGGGCGATCGTCGCGGTCCACGGGGACGAGAAGGGGATCGTCCTCCCGCCGGAGGTCGCGCCCGTCCAGGTCGTGATCGTCCCGATCCTCGAGAAGGGCCGTCAGGAGGACATCAGCCGGGCGGCGCGGGAGCTGTTCCAGAGCCTCCAGTCCCAGCTCCGGGTCCACATCGACGAGCGGGACCTCCGCCCCGGGGAGAAGTTCTACCACTGGGAGGCGCGGGGGGTGCCCCTCCGCGTCGAGCTCGGACCGAAGGACCTCGCGAAGGGAGAGGTCGTCGTCGTCCAGCGGACGAACGGGGAAAAGCGGTCCCTCGCGGTGCTCGGACTCGCGGCCCGCCTGAAATCGATGCTTGAGCTGATTCAGGTCGAGATGTTCGCGCGGGCGGAGAAGGCGATGAAGGATAGCGTCACCGCGATCGCCCGCCTCGAGGACACCCGGGACGGGATCAACAAGATGAGCTGGTGCGGGCGCGAGGAGTGCGGGCTCGCGGTCGGGGAGCGGACCGGGATGAACGTCCTCGGGACGCCGTACTACAGGGAGGCCGCGTCCGGCAAGTGCATCGTGTGCGGGGAGCCTGCGAAGGACGTGCTGTACGCCGCGAAGGCCTACTGAGCGGGCTTGATCGGCCGCCGGTACAGAAGCATCCCGACGACCCCGAAGCCGACGGCGATCACGGTGACCGCGTAGACGCCCGAGTTCTC
>JAIBJG010000015.1 GCA_020029475.1 Methanobacteriota archaeon
GATCATCAACCGGATGGTGCGGGACGGGACACTGAAGGGCCCGATCGTGATCACCCGGGACCACCTGGACGCGGGCTCCGTCGCGTCCCCGTACCGGGAGACGGAGGGGATGAAGGACGGATCGGATGCGATCGCGGACTGGCCGATCCTGAACGCCCTCGTGAACACCGCGGCGGGCGCGGACCTGATCGCGGTCCACAACGGCGGCGGGGTGGGGATCGGGTTCTCCACGCACGCGGGCGCCCTCGTCGTCTGCGACGGCTCCCCGGAGGCGGAGCGGCGGATCCAGCGGGTCCTCACGACGGACCCGGGCCTCGGCGTCGTGCGCCACGCGGACGCCGGGTACGACGACGCGATCCGGTTCGCGGCGGAGCATGGGATCCGGATGCCGATGCGGGAGTGAGCCCGTGGGCCATCCCGGACTCGCCGTGGACGGCGTGCTCCTCCTGGATGGGAAACTCCTCACGGTGATCCGAGGGAACCCCCCGTTCCTCAGGATGCACGCCCTTCCCGGGGGCCATGTGGAACTCGGCGAGACGACGGAGGCCGCGATGGTGCGGGAGTTCCTCGAGGAGACCGGGTTGCAGGTCCAGGTCGAGCGGGTCGTCGGGGTCTACTCGGACCCGAAGCGGGACCCCCGCGGCCACACCGTGAGCGTCGCGTACTCCCTCCGGCGGGTCGCGGGCGAGATGAGGGCGGGCTCGGACGCCGCGCAGCTCGACCTCGTCGACCCGAAACGACTTCCGAAGATGGCGTTCGATCACGCGACGATCGTCGCGGACTTCCTGGCCGGCGGACAGCGGTTCCGCTAGAGCTCGGCCCCGGGCCTCCGCCACGCCTGTTTCGCTTTCCCGGGGAGCCAGCCGACGATCACGAACAGGAAGGAGACGAGGAGGAACGCGGCGAAACCGTCCGGGGCGATCAGGAACGCTCCGCGGTTCGCGACGATCGCCGCCCCGAACCCCGCCATGCGGCCGACGACCCCGGAGAGCCCCGAGAGGATGCCCGCACGGTTCCCCGCCATCACGCTCACCCAGATCAGGAACGCGAACTCGATCGCGACGAAGATCGCGGAGATGAAGTATGGGAAGACCGCCTCGTCCCCCGCGAACAGGACCGGGACCGTCAGGATCCCCGTGACGCCCGCCACGATGTAGAACAAGCGTCGGTACGATGCGCCGTACCCGTAGATCTCCCGGTACCTCCGCGCGACCGCCACCGGATCGCCGAGGGCCTGCGTCGCGGCCCCGACGTCCCCGCCGTTCGCCTCGAGGGAATCGGCCAGGTGGCTCTGGAGCTCCCGCACGATGTCCTCCTGGACCCGGGGATCCATCCCGCCGAGGCTTCGTCGGACCTGGCCGAGGTACGCATCCACGGGGATCATCGGGCCGCCTCCAGAACGCGCCGCGTCCCCGCCGCCATCCGGTCCCACACCTCGATCGCCTCGGTCAGGGCCCGCCGTCCCCGCTCCGTGATCCGGTAGTATTTCCTTGGCACCCCGCTCTCGGGCTCCACCCAGTGGCTCTCCACGAACCCCCGCTCCTCGAGCCGCCGCAGCGCGGGGTACAGGGTCCCCTCCTTCAGGTCGAAGAACCCGCCGGAGAGCTCCCGGAGCTCCTTCAGGATCTGGAACCCGTACTTCTGCTCCCTCGCGAGAAGGGCGAGGAGGCACAGCTGGACGGACCCTTTCTTCAACTCCGCGGTCCACTCCTGGGAGATCTCCGGCATTCGGCTTCGCACGTATTCCTGGGACCGTATTTCCGTCTTCCCGCGGGGGCGGGCGAGCGAAACGGGGTCCGCTCAACCCCGCACCGCGCGCACCTCGACCTGGTTCCCGTTCCCCGCGTCGAACGTGTGGTCCCCCGGGAGCTCCCGGAGCGTGAACACATGGGTGAACGTGCCCGCGTGGATCGTGAAGTACGTCCCATCCGCGTGGTCGAGGGGCACGAGTGCGACGAGCACCAAGCCATCCCAGCCCGTCGTCGTGGCGCTCAGCCAGACGACGCTGACCCGGTTGTCCCTCGGGAGGAGCGCGTCCCCCCGCTCGAACGACAGGGTCCGCTCGACGACGAGGCCGCCGTACGTGATCTGCGCGAACCCGTCCCAGCTCGTCGAGGTGCGGGCGAGGTCATCGGCCCCGTCCCTGGCGGAGAGGTTGCCCCACCGCATCCCGATCTGGATCCGGGCGTAATCGAAGGCGGGACGCCGCTGCAGGATGAAAGCCACGACCTCGATCTCGTGGCCCGCGCGGTCCGTCCGCTCGCGGACGTGGAGGCGGCCGAGTTCCCTCGAGGTCCAGGAGAACTCGATCTGGGTCGCGTTCAGCGTCACGGTGGCCCCCGGATCTGCGCGGGGGACCCGGATGGCGAAGACGATCCCATCCCAGTTCACCGTCGTGGTGGAGTTCCATCCCACGGTCTGCCGGTCCGTCCTCGGGAGGATCTCGTCGCCCCGCTCGAACCGGACCGTCCGGAGCACCCGGACGGACCCGTCCGTCGTGCTGAGGAACCCGTCCCAATCCACGGGGTCGAGGGTCGGCGCCGCGATCGCGTGTCCGCGGAATCCGCCGCCCGGTTCTCCCAGGCGGACCCAGGTCCCGCCGACGGCCCCGCCGGGCCGCCCGTCCGTGAAGTTCCAGCGGCCACGGAAGAGTCCGTGGGTATCGTCCACGCGGACCCATGCACCGGCGAGGAACCCGCCCTCGCGGGAACCGACGGTCCAGGTGCCCCGGAACTCCCCGTCCCCGCTTCGGGGGAGGGTGAAGCGTCCCTGGAGCTCTCCCGCGATCCGGCTGCCGAGGATCCGCCACTGGCCCTCGAACGCGCCACCGGTGCGGGTGTCGTTGAAGTGCCACCGCCCGAGGAGCGCGGCGAAGGGTTCGTCCAGGTAGCCCCAGCGCGCCGCAAGGATGATCGTGACGTTCGCCGCGTCGTCCTGCGGGAGGTCCCGTGCCACGTCGGACACGAGCGCTTCCTCCGAGGGCCACGGTTCCACCGTGTACCCGGCTCCGATCCCCACATCCTGCGTTCCTGCGGGTGCGGGAGCCACGTTCGATCCGACGATCGCCGACGCCCCCGCAATCATGCACATCGCCGCCACGAGGGTCAGCGCCCACGCGATTCCACCGATCCGTCTCATCGTCTCATCCTCCTCTGCCACCGTTCGACCGTGTTTCCGTCATTCTCATTCCATCGCAATAGAGGGACGGCGGGCTATCGAGCCCGCCGTCCCTTCGCCCGGACCAGGACCGCGGCCCCCATGGCGATCGCCGCGATGGTGACCTGGATCGCGAGCACCGTGAATGGTGTTAGGTTCAGGGTCTCCGGGAGGTTCCACAGGTCCGAGACCGCATCGAGCCCCGGATCGTGGAGGATCACCCGGCCCGCGGGGTAGATGTACGCGCCGCGGACCGCGAACCCGAGGAACCCTCCGCCCGCGTGGCGGGTCGCGAACCCCTCCCCGCCCTGGACCTGGAACCGCATCGTGTCCGGTACCCCGTCCACCGTGACGTCGCCCTGCCACACGAGCCGGCCGACCCGGTCCCACTCGTCATCGAAGTACACGACGTCCCGCGTCAGGAGGTGGGGGTCCGGCGCGACCGTGTCGTTCAGTCTCTGCCGGTATCCGCTCGGGTCCCGGGCCTCGGACCGGTACGTCATGTGGACGAACTCGCCCACCCGCTGGGGAAGGTAGTACCCGACGAAGGCCCGGGTCTCCAGCGCGAGGAGATCCGAGGGGCCGGCGAAGTCCCACCCCTCGATCAGGTGATCGTACTTCGCGCCCATCGCAACGGCCTCCCCGGAGTACGTCCGGTTCCCGAGGTACTCGACGCGGGCGATCTCGCGGGCCGCGCCGTCGTTCACGATGACGCGGTACCACGGAACCTCCCCCGCGACGTCCCGGACCGTGATGTTCAGGTGGAATGTGAACGCGAGGTGATCGAGGGCGCCATCCCCCACGGTCCCTCTCCGGGGCAGGGGGCTCCAGACGAGGTCATACGGGACGTTCCGGGTCTCGATCGTGAAGTTCACCCAGGTCGTGTTCCCCTCGGGCTCCTGCGTCGGCACCGTCGCCGTCCACGCCCGGGCGAGGCTCGTCGCCTTCGCGGGCATGTCGACGGTCGTGTCGTTCCGCGCGAAGCGGTCGAGGTTCAGCAGGGAGTCGTTGTTCTGGTCCTGGAACTCGATCATCCCGTCGAAGGCCTGGCCGAAGACCGTGTACACGGGGATCCCGGTCGTCCGGAGGTACGTCCCCCGGGCGTCGTAGAGGTCCGCCCCGCCGAGGAACCGCTTGTACTCCGCGAACACGTAGACTCGGTTGGGGTGGCCCGCGGTCCCGTAGACGACGCCGACTCGCGCGTCCCCGGCCCGGACGCTGATCCAGTCCCCGCCGCCGAGGCGGTCCGTGGACCCGTGCTCGAGAACCGGGGTGAGGTCCCGCTCCCCCGCCGCGCTCGCGATCCCCGCGAACCCGAGGGGGACGCACAGCATCGCGAACACCGCCAACACCGCCACGAGCGCCTTCATCTCGAACACCGTCCGTTCCGGGCCGTTTGCATAGGCTTGCGATGGACATAGCGATGCTATGTATTAAGGGTACCGGTCCCCTTCTCACACGGACGCCCCCAAGGCCAAGGCGGGCCCGCGCCGCAAACAACATGGCAGACGAGTCCGCTCCGCGTGGAGATGCAGGCCGTCGTCCTCGACACGAACGCCCTCCTCCTCCCGTTCCAGTTCCGCGTGAACCTTGAGGCGGAGCTGCGGCGGCTCCTGGGCGACCCGGAGATCTACGTGCCGTCCCCGGTCCTCGAAGAGCTCAAGGGGCTCGCGCGGAGCGTGCGGGAGGCGCGCGCCGCGCTGAAGCTCGCGGGCAAGTTCCGGATCGTCGAGGTCCCGGGGGACGCGGACGACGCCGTGCTCGAGGCGGCCTCCCGCCTCAAGGCGGTCGTCGTCTCGAACGACGCGGCCCTCCTCCGTCGTCTCAAGGCGGCTCGCATCCCCCGGATCTTCCTCCGGTCCCGGTCCCACCTCGTCGCCGAGGGGCTCTGAAAAAGCTTTAGCGGGCGTCCGGGCATCGCTCGCCCGTTGAAGCCGTACCACGTGGACACGCTGAAACACATCGCGCTCCGGGGCGGGCTCAAGGATTTCGTCGCCCTCTCATCAAGGGAACTCGGGCAGGCCCTCGGGGTGAGCCAGCAGAGCGCGTCCCAGCGGATCCTGGAACTCCTCAACGACGCCCTGATCCAGCGGGACCTCGCGAGCCGGAAGCAGCGGGTGAAGATCGCCGCGAAGGGGCTCGAGACCCTCCAGCGGGAGTACGCAGACTACCTCCGAGTCTTCGAATTGCGGGACCGGATCTCGATCACGGGGCGGACGACGAGCGGCCTCGGGGAGGGCGCGTTCTACATGCGCCAGAGGGGATACAAGGACCAATTTCGGAAGAAGCTCGGGTTCGAGCCGTACGAGGGCACGCTGAACCTGAAGGTCTCGGGCGCGGACCTGTCGAAGCTGATGATCCTGATCGGCGAGAAGGGGATCCCCATCGACGGGTTCGAGGCCGCAGGTCGAACCTTCGGAGGGGCGAAGGTGTTCCGCGCGACGCTCAAAGGCGTGGACTGCGCGGTGATCCTCCCGATCCGGACCCACCACACGGACATCCTCGAGGTGATCTCGAAGGAATTCCTCCGGAACCGCCTCGGGATCACGGACGGGGACCCGGTCGCCTTGGATATCGAGCTCTGATATCGTCGGCGAGAACGAAAGCGCTCTCCTCTGGGGAACGTTGAAATAGCGTCATCCGCCATACATACCTCCTCGGATTCTCGGGGCTGGGGGCGAGGCAGATGCGTGCAGATTCATTGAGCATGTTGAGAGCCGTTGCGTTCGTCGCGGCGGCGGTCATGGTCTTGGGAGCGCTCGCGGCGGCACGTCCCGCGCTTTCCGAGGGCGCGAGCAGCGGCACTCTATCGGTCCCGGGTCCCACCCCGAAGTACTCCGGGACGGGGCTGCCGTCGCTGGACCCCGATGACGCGAAGTTCTTCGGCGTGGCGGGGACGGATCTCGAGACTCTCTCCGACGTCAAGATCGTGACGTTCATCGGGGTTCCCAGCGGGACCGGTTCCTTCAGCGTCGGCATCTTCGACGGGAACGTCGGGGGGGCGTGGGACCTGGGGACGACGAGCTTCACGTACAAGCTCTACGAGGATCGACTGAAGAACGGGACGACATCGTTTCTTCTCGACACGATCACGAGTGGCCAGGCGTCCGATGACGACTGGTACGAGAAGTCGTACAGCACGGACAACGAGGCGAAGGCGCCTTCTGGGAACTACTTCTATCGGTTGGAGTCCGGCTGGACCACGGGTGTTCCAACCCAGAGCTACAACAATTTCAAGGTGCGGACGAGCGGCCAAATCAGTGTCCGCGCGGGACAGGACTTCGGATTCGGAGGGGGCCCGCAGAACACGGGCAACGGTGGAGACCCGTGGGTGGGCTCCGGGGACCCGAATCCGGGGGACACGAACGATCCGGACGCGAACTCCTACGATGGCCAGTTCACGTACTACTTCTATGTCCCAGTGGCCCAGCCTTCCATCACGTTCTGGGACGGCGACAACGATCGCCGCGTTGACACGGACGACCCGAACACCCCGAACACGGACCCCGACGGCGGCGGTCCCGCCCAGGCGGAGGGAGCGAACCCCGGACTGCCCGCGGACGATCCCACGACGAACGACCCGTGTTGCACCGTGAACCCCTCGATCGCGTATACCGTTCTCGACCCAGACGGTCATACGTTCACGAACGACAACCCCTCCGGGAACCGGGAGTGGGAGAAGTTCGTCATCGGGGACAGCTCGAGCGACCCCGACGTCCTCGTGAACTACGAACTCCAGCCGGGGCTGTGGCGGTACCAGGCCACCGGGATGGACGCACACAACCTGAACGTCCTCCGGTCCACGTACGAGATTTACAGCACGGACGACCTTCCCCTCACCGTCAATCCGCCCCCCAGCGTCGTTCCGGACCATACGCTTCATACGCCGGACAACACAGTCGTCTACTATGACCACACCGTGACGAACAACGGAGGCGTGGACGAATTCGACCTCACGGCGGTCTCCGAACATGATTGGGCGACGACGATCTACGCAGACTCGAACGGGAACGGCGCCCTCGATCCGGGCGAGCCGGTGATTACGCAGACCGGTCCGATGGCGTCGGGGCAGCAGCTCCCGATCATCGTCGAACTCACGATCCCCGACCTCCCGACGGGCACGACGGACCTCCTCACGGTGACGGCGTCCTCCCGCACGGAGTGGGCGCTCCAGGGGAGTGCGGAGGACACAACCCTCACGAACAACCCGCCGACCGCGGTCCTCGATGCCCCCGCGTCCTCGCCGGAGGGCTCCGCGGTCACGTTTGACGCCTCCGCGTCAAGCGATCCGGACGGCGATCCCCTCCAGTTCCGCTGGGACTTCGACAACGACGGACTTTGGGACACGGGATACGCGTCGGATGCCACGACCACGTTCACCTGGGGGGACGACTTCACCGCCACGGTCCGCGTGGAGGTGACGGACGGGGACCTGACGGACACGGCGGAGGCGACCGTCGTGATCACGAACGTCTCCCCGACCGTCGACGCGACGATGATCCCCTCGGGGAACGAAGGGGACGGCCTCGGATTCGAGGTGCGTGTGCAGGACCCGGGGAGCGACGACCTCACGGTCTCTTGGACGGGACAGTGCATCGGCTGGTCCCCGCCCGTGTTCTATCCGAACGACCCCGCGGTGGTCCCCGATCCCGACCCGAGCCCCGACGTGAACCCGCGGGATGTTACGGATTCGCAGACCGTCGTGTGCGGCGACAACGGGGGATTCGACTGGAGCGTCACCGCGGAGGACGACGATGGCGGGGTGACGACGGTCTCCGGCACGTTCTCCGTGGACAACGTTGCGCCCACCCTCGAGGTCGACTCCGCGGAGCTCGTGGTGGATGAGGGGACGCTCGTCACGGTCACGGCGACCGCGACGGACCCGGGCAGCGACGACCTCACGTTCACTTGGGAATGGCAGCTCGGGCCGACGGACACACACACGTTCTACAACGACGGCGTAGGTCCAGACCCGTCTGGCTCCACGGACGGAACCTATCCGTTCGTGGTCACGGACTCCACGACCCACGCGTTCGGCGACGATTGCGGGTGCACGATCACCCTCACCGTCACGGACGACGACGACGGGTTCGTCCGGTACGAGACGTTCGTCCAGGTCGTGAACGTCGCCCCCACGGCGACGATCACGGAGGCGAGGCAGGTCGGCTCTCTGCCCGGCTTCTTCAACGCGTATGTCCCGATCGACTTCACGGGCCGCGGCGACGACCCCGGCAGCGACGACCTCACGTCCACGTGGGACTTCGGGGACGGCTCCCCGACGGCGACCTTCGTGGCGTACAACGACGGCCTCGGGCCCGACCTGCTCCCGAGCCCGGGAGGGACGTTCCCGTTCTCCGCGAACACCGCGGTCAGCCATGCGTACGCGCCGGGGGACTACACGCTCACTCTGACGGTAACGGACGACGACGGCGGGTCCGGGACGGCGACGATGGACCTCCACGTCACCTCCGCGATGGACCTGAAGCACGAGGCGATCAAGCGGATCAAGGCCCTGAAGGAGCTCGCCCTGGCGAGAGGCGACGAGAAGTTCCTCAAGCAGCTCGACAAGGCCGAGGAGCACGTCTGGAAGAGCCTGGGCTACCGGCACCCGTTCCGGCCCGACACGATCACGGCAGACCCCGCGGCGGACGTGACCGTGCGGGTTCGGAGCCACGACAAGGTCGAGCTCACCCTCGGGCCCTCGTGGACCCTGAAGCTCGACACGTACACGACGCTGCGGCTCACCTGGGCGAACGGCGTCGTCACCGTGATCGACCTGCCTTCGAAGTGGCCCGACAAGCACGGGGAGATACGCACGGAGCCGTGGGTCGACGCCTGGCACCAGGACGTCCGCGTCCACACGGAGCGGGAGAAGAAGAACGGCCCCGTCACCCTCGACGTCCATGCGCACGAGGCGAGCCTCGGCTTCACGATCTCACTAGACTCGGACCTGGTCGCGGACCTCTCGTTCACGTATCGGATGCGGAACCTGTGGCTCGACCCGGTCCACCTCGACCCGAAGCACGGGAAGAAGGTGTTCGACGAGGAGCGGAAGGCGGTCAAGGACCTCGTCTGCGCGCCAAAGGTGAAGCACCCCTCCAAGGACGCGGATGATGATCCGTCCGACGGGCCGGACTTCGGGGTCCTCTCTGGCGATGACCACGACGAGAAGCGCTGCCCGGGGAAGAAGCACGCGGACACCGTCGTGTGCCGCGGGCTCGACACGCGGAAGTGGAACGCGGCGGAGATCACGACCCTCGACGCGGAGTGCGACGCGATCGCGAACCTCCTCGTGAAGGCGGACGAGATCCTCGCCTTGGTAGCTCTGCAGGACGCGAAGAACACGCCCATCCAGAACCCTAAGAACGAAAAGCACGTTCAGCACGAGATCGAGAAGGCGGAGAAGGAGCTCAAGAAGGCGTACGAGGCGTGGGCCGCCTTCGACTACCAAGACGCGATCAAGCACTTCGGGAAGGCCTGGAAGCACGCGCAGCACGCGATCCGGGACGCGAACCGGAAGTGAGCTCGCCGCGGGCGCGCTAGAACTTCCGCGTCACGTACGAGAGGGCGGACTGGAAGATCGCGCTCCCGTCCCCGAGCCCCCCGGGACCTCCCTCCCGGGTCCAGTCCGGATGGAGGTAGGCGAAGAAGCAGCGCTCCGGATGGGGCTGGATCCCGAACACGTTCCCCGCCGGGTTGCTGAGGGCCGCGATGTTGTACGTCGCCCCGCTCGGACACCACGGGTATCCCGCGTACCGTCCACGGTCGTCGACGTACCGGAAGACGACTTGGTCGTTCTCCAGAAGTTCCTTGAGGACCTTCTTCTCTCGCTCCCGCGGGAACAGGATCTTCCCCTCCGCGTGGGCAGCGATCACCTTCAGAACGCGGCCCCGCGGTACCTTCGAAACGAAGGCGTTGCCGCCGCGGCTCACCTGCTTCAGGAGGGTCGGACGGCATTCGTAGTGCCCCGAGTCGTTGATCGCGAGGACGGCCTCCGGGGTCTCCGTCATCGTCCCACCGAGGCCCGGCAGGAGGCCCGCCTCGACCAGGACCTGGAATCCGTTGCACACCCCGAAGACGGGCTTCCCCGCCTCGACGAAGTCCGTGAGGTCCTTCGATAGCTTCCACTTCAATCGGGCGGCGAAGATCGCGCCCGCCCGGATGTAGTCCCCCGCCGCGAAGCCCCCGGGGATCATCAGGATGTCGTAGTCCTCGAGCTTCCGCGCCATCGCCTTCGGGACGTCCCCGGTGAGCTGCTTGAGGTGGACCTTCTCCGCCCGGGCACCGAGCGCGCGGAAGTACGCGACGGACTCATCCTCGCAGTTCGTCCCTTCGATGAACAGGACGCCGACCCGGACATCGGAGACCTTCATGAGACCACCACCAGGTTGGGAATCGCCTCGGTCCACGGCTTCCGGATCGACGCGAGGGCGCCGCGAATTGCTTCCCCGCCTCTCCCGATCTCGACGTCATTCCCTCCTACGCGCCCGAGGGCCGTGAAGGCAACCCCCGCCATGGCGTCCAGGAACGAGTCCTCCTCGCCTTTTCGGGTCTCGACGAGCCAGCGACCGTTGCTCTCCGAAAAGACTGCGATATCGAATCGGAGGTCGGATGGGGGTAGGCGGAGGCGAACGCCGACGTCCCCACCGAGGGCCATCTCGGCCGCCGCGACCGCGAGCCCTCCATGGGAGAGGTCGTGGCAGGCCGCGACGCTCCCTCCCGCCATCGCGCGAAGGAGTCCCGCCATCGCGGCCTTCGTGGCGGGGAGGTCCACGGACGGTGGAGCGCCGCCATCGATGCCGAGGGCCCGGTAGTACTCCGATCCGCCGAGGTCCGCTCCCGTGGTCCCGACGAGGTAGAGCCGGTCCCCCGCCCGCTTCAGGTCGGAGGTCACGCACCGCCGCAGGTCCTCGACGATCCCGACGCCGAGGATCGCGGGCGTGGGGAGAACGGGGCCCGCGGAGCTCTCGTTGTACAGGGACACGTTCCCGGAGGGGATCGCGACTCCGAGCGCGCGGGCGGCCTCACCGATCCCCCGCACCGCCTCCCGGAAGAACCAGAGACGATCCGGCTTCTCGGGGTTCCCGAAGTTCAGGCAGTTCGTGATCGCGTGCGGCCGCGCCCCCACGGCGACGAGGTTCCGGCACACCTCGTCCACGGCGGTGGCCCCGCCACGGAACGGGTCGAGGGCCGTGTAGGCCCCGGTGGAGGACACCGCGATCGCGAGGGCCCGCCAGGAGTCGACGAGGGGCTTCACGACAGCCGCGTCCCCATGGGCCGCCTTCCCGATCACGCCCTGGAGCGGCCGCAGGACCGTGGACGCCCGGACTTCGTGGTCGTACTGCCGGATCACGTACTCCTTCGACGCGACGTTCGGGGACTTGAGGATCTTGAGGAGGATCGAATCGAGGTTGCGGGGCTTCGCGGGAAGCTTCGCGGTCTTCGTCGGGACCGGGAGCGCATGGACCGGACGGCGGTATTCCGGGCCGCCCGTGTAGAACTCAAGGTCCATCTCCAAGACCGTCTCGCCCTTGTACCGGACGCGGCACGTCTTCCCGGGGACCGCGCGCCCGATCGGCGTGGCGGGGACGTCGTACAGGTCACAGATCCGCAGGACCTTCGCGACGTTCTCCGGAGGCACGACGAGCATCATCCGCTCCTGGGATTCGCTCACCCAGATCTCCCACGGCGCGAGCCCCAGTTCCTTAAGGGGCACCGTGTCGAGGTCGACCTCCGCCCCGAGCCCGCCGTTCAGGGCGAGCTCGCCGACGACGCAGCTCAGCCCGCCCCCGCCGAGGTCCTTCAGCCCGTGGAGGAGTCCCGCCTCCGCGGACTCGACGACGGCGTGGATCAGCGGCTCCTTCATGATCGGGTCCCCGAGCTGGACGGCGCCCGCCTCCCACCCGCCGACGGCCTTCTCCGTGAGGTCCACGCTCGCGAACGTGACCCCGTGGATGCCGTCCCGTCCCGTGAGCCCGCCCGCGAGCACGAAGACGTCGCCCGCCTCCTGGACCCGGTTCCTCTGGAGCTGGGACCGCTTCGCGAAGCCCACGCACCCGACGTTCACGACGATGTTCCCGAGGTACCCGTCGTCGAACGCGACGCAGCCCGCCACGGTCGGGATCCCGACTCGGTTCCCGTAGTCCCGGATCCCCGCCACGACGCCGCCGAACAGGTACTTCGGATGCTTCAGCCCCCGCGGGAGCTTCTCGAACGGATAATCGAGGGGGCCGAAGTGGAGCGGGTCCACGAGGGCGATCGGTTGCGCGCCCATCGCGAGGACGTCCCGCAAGATCCCGCCGATCCCCGTCGTCGCGCCGCCGTACGGCACGACGGCGCTCGGGTGGTTGTGGCTCTCAATCCGCAGCGCGTACGCGTGGTCGTCGTCGAACGCCATCACGCCCGCGTCCCCGCGGTCGATCACATCCGGGGTCTGGACCGGAAAGATGAATTCCTTGAGGAAGACCTTGGAGGACTTGTAGCAACAGTGCTCGGACCACGCCTGTCCGAGGCTCTGGAGCTCGACGTCCGTCGGGTTCCGGCCCGCCCGCCCGAAATAGTCCTGAACCCGCTTCATCTCATCGACGCTCAGGGCGAGGCCGAGGTCCTTGCTGATTCGCTCTAGGTCCCGGTCCGAGGCGTCCACAAGTCGGATTTCATGGAGGGGGAACGGCACGGACCGCTGGACGTACCGCGCTCCCACCGATTCGCCTCGGATGTCAATACCGGGGGCTACATTATCCTTTGTTGGGAACGAGGCCAACGCTCTGTCGCGTCGCGGACGTGAGGTGTTCTCTCAACCTTAAATAGCGCGAGAACGATAGGTTCCGGGACGGCGCATCGCGCCGGGTGTCGTCGGATCGCGCGGATGGGGTGGACCCGTGGCCGAGAAGGACAAGTGGATCGTGAAGTGCCCGAAGTGCGGGCGCATCAACCAATCCTGCCAGCACATCTCCCGCCAGGACGTCGAGCGGATCGTCCAGCTCCTGAAGGCGGGCGTCGAGGTGTACGAATCCGAGGAGGAGATGGAACACCTCGAGGAGCACCTCCCGAGGCCGGACCGCGGGAAGCTCTACGCGCTCACCCCGCCCCGCTTCGACCTCGGGGACGTCGTCATGGGGAAGAAGACGCGGGAGGCGATCGAGGACGCCCTCGTCGAGATCCGGAACAAGGGCCTCATCTTCCAGCGGTGGGGGATGAAGAAGGTGATCCGGAAGAACAAGGGCCTCTCCCTCCTGTTCGCGGGGCCTCCTGGCACGGGGAAGACGATGACCGCGGAAGCGATCGCGCGGGTCCTGAAGAAACCCCTGATGATCGTGAACTACTCGCAGCTCGAGAACATGTGGGTCGGGGAGACGGAGAAGAACATCGAGGCCGTCTTCCAAGAGGCGGTGAAGAACGATGCGGTCCTGTTCTTCGACGAGGCGGACGCCGTGTTCCACCGCAGGGGGATGACCCTCGCCCCGTGGACGAACCGGGACGTGAACGTGCTCCTGAACCACTTGGAGAACTTCTCCGGGGTCTCGATCCTCGCGACGAACCTCGCGCGGGTGATGGACCGCGCCCTGGACCGGCGGATCGACATCGCCGTGGAGTTCGAGATCCCGGACGTCGAGATGCGGCGGGAGATCTGGCGGAAGCTCGTCCCGAAGGAGGCGCCCCTCGCGAAGGATGTCGACTTCGAAGCGCTCTCGAAGAAGTACGTCCTGAGCGGCGGGTCGATCCTGAACGTCGTGCGGCAGGCGATGCGGACCGCGCTGAAGCGCGGGAAGCGTCACCGGATCACGCATGACGACTTCGTGAAGGCCGCGGAGCGGGAGCTGAAGAAGTCCGACCTGATGTCCCGGGACCACATGACCCAGTGGAAGATCGAGCCCCGGCAGCGGCTCGGTGGATATGCCTGATCAGGCCGTCGGTTGACGGTCGATAGACCGAGCGTAGCCGATCGCTCCGAGCGTTCTTTCGTCCGGTTGCATTCGCGGTCGCGGTGCCCTGTGGGGGGTCTGGCGCTCATCATCGCGGTCGCGTTCTCCCTTCACATTCGACGCATCGAGTATTCCGCGATTGGCCTGACGGGGCTCCTGTTCCTCATGGCGGCCGTTGTGGCCTAGGGACGTTGGTTCCGGGTCCCCGGACTCATTCGCGCGCGGGTACACGACCGCCGAATTCGCGGGGAGCCCCAACGAGTCCTTAGTAGGGGAGATGTGCATTGGGTGGACATGAGTCCGCGGAGAGGAGAAGGACGGGAACGCATTCGACAGGCGCGGAAACGACGCCAACGAGAACGAAAACGAAACCAACAACCACAGAAACCACGCCGATGAACACGAGGACGACGGATTCCCGACTGCGACGTCGTCGAGGTGGACGGTATGAAGTTCCTGCAGACGCTCACGGGATCCGAGATCATCCCTTGGCACTGCGGAGACTCCAATCCATGTCCAAGAGGAAGTCAATGGGCCGTACCCGGGACACTTTGGAAGGGTGTCCAGAACTGAGCGTGGAAACAGGCGGAACAGTAAGCCTTGTCTGCCAGGCTGAACCAATGGACTCCAAGGGCCTTCCCGCAGAAATCGCAACTGATGGGCTCTCGGGCTGGGGCTGAGGACTTCCCGAGGTGTTCCGTGGTGCGGTTGGCCTCTGAGCTTGTACCTATCCTTTTTCCTGTCATGTCTGTCCTCGCGTACCCAGCGGAGGCTAATAACCTTGCTCTAGCCGTTCCTTGGGGGCGTCTCTCGTCGTGCCACGGGCAACCCCAGTGAAGGAGAGCGTGGCGAGGGTGGACACGGGCATTGGGACGCTAGGTTCGCCGATTGTCACCTGTTATGGTTTCCGGCGGGAACATCGTGACCCTAGCGTGACAGAATGAGGAGCGACCCTCCGCCACGCCGGGTGTCAACGCCGAGGTGTCGATGCACGCCCGCCTTCGACCTTAATCCGGTAGTCGTGAATCACCGGGTTCGCGAGGAGCTTGCGGCACATCTCCACGATGGCGCCGCGGGTCTTCGCGGTCGTTCGTTCCGCAACGTCAATCTCGAAGACCTTGATCGACCGCACCCCGCCAACGGAGCTGAATCCGAGTAGCTTCAGGGCCTTCAGGACATTCTCGCCCTCAGGGTCCGCGACGCCCTTCTTCAGATGGATCTCGACCCGGGCCCGCACGCTCTCCCGGTCGCTCGCATCGGTGCCCGCTACTTAAGGGATTCGCGGTCTCCTATCCCGCGACGAGCGGGAGGAAGGTCACGGCGACGAAGCCGCCGCGTCGGTCGAGACGCAGCCGGATCTGGCCGAAACCGGGGACGACGAAATTGTAGGCTCGACGGTGGATCGGCCGAAGCCAGCCCGCCGCCGCAAGCCCCTCCCCCTCCCAAACGAGGCCCTGCCTGTCGCCCCCCCGTTCCTCGAGTCTCCGCAGGAAATGGTCCGTCGTGAGCGCCCGCCGGGTGACGTAGATGGCGCTGCCCCCGCGATCCGCGTCCCGCTCGCTCGTCCCCATCCCACGAAACGACCCGGGCCCCTGAGCCCCGGAGAACTCCCCGGGGCGCCGGACCTCGATCCTCGCACGGCTTCCCATGGCCTTCCTCGGAGGGCCTAGGGTCCGCCCGGAACATGGAGTCTGTTTGATACCGTCCGATTCCGCGTCGAACCGTCAGCGCAACGCCTTCACGAACCACGTCGCCCGGGGGTCCACGGACACGACCGCAGCGCCCTCGCGGAGCCTCAAGGTGACGAGCCCTTGGTCCCGGAGACCGTTGATCGCGACCTGGATCGTCCGCTCTGCGTGCCCCTGTTCCCGGAGGCGGTTCACGACGTGAGCAACGGTCCTGGGCCGTTCGACGGACGCGAGGACGGCCTTCTGGACCACGCCGAGCCCGTCCGCGAAGGAGACCCCCTTCAGGACTGGGAGCTTCAAGGGTTCGTCCTCGCAGTGCCACGCCTCCACGCCCTCCTGGAACGCCGCGAGCAGGGCGGCATCCGCGACGACCTTCGTGCCGCCGCTCACGTTCATCCGCACGTCGCGGCCCGCCTTCCGATGGCGCTGAATGGCCAGCACCGCGCCCTCGAAGCAGGACCGGAAGTCGAACGGGTCGACGGCCACGACCTCCACCGTTCCGCCGGACGCCCGCTCCGCGGCCTCGAGCCGCCGGAACCCAGGCTCCCGGAGGGACTTCCCGCCCGCGATCACCGCCAGCCGGTCGTACGCGATCCAGCGGAGGGCCCTCAGGACCTTCTCCGGGTCGAAGCCGAACGTCGAGATCAGGACGCGCTCCGTCATCGGATCAACCCACGAGCAGCTCCGCCCCCGGCGTCGCTCGGATCAGGTGCGCGCGGGTGTCCTTCGGGTCCGGCCCGACCTCCACGACCCCCTTCGCGACGAGCTGCTTCACGTGGTGGTTCATTGTGCTCTTGTGGACCCCGAGCGCTTTCGCGAGGGTCGTCTCGTTTGGCGGGCGTTCCCGGTGGGCGACGAGGTACGCGAGGATCTCCCTCTGCTTCGCGGACAGGTGGTCCGCGTAGTTCAGGCGGAACAGCGGGAGCTGGATCTCCTCGTACGTCTCGTCGTGGACGTACGTCGTGGGGATCCCCGCCAGGATGCACACGAGGAGGGCCGCGCTGCTCATCAGGCGGGTGCCCCCGGCGATGTTGAACCGGATGGCGGTGCCGTCCTTCCGGGACTTCACCACATCCTCCCGGATCCGCGTCGCGATCTGGAACAGGTTGAACGCGTCGCTCAGCTCGATCGCGGTGGCGGGGACTCCCAGGGTCCCGCACAGCTCGAGCACCTTCGAACGGGCCGCGCGGGACTTCTCGTGCGCGCTGTGGTAGAATACGACCCGCTCGAGTCCTTCCGTGGATTTGATGGACGGCATCAGGCTCTGCGGGCGCCAGCCCAGCGTTCCGAAGAGGATTGTCACCCCGTTCCCTCCGCCGATACGGTCCGAAGCCCATTCGGACTATATGAACCCCACACGCCTTCTGTGAAATCAGGGGCCGCCCGATACGTTTTTGTGCCCTCCCGCAATCGCGAGAGGCGGACCCATGCAGACCCCCGAGACGACGCTGATGTCTTTGCGGCCCTCCCGCGTCCTCTTTCTCAGGTACTATGTCGCTGCTTTCCTGCTGCTGATCCTCTCCGTCGTCATCGGCTTCGGGATCTTCATGATGCCCGCAATCGGGCCCGTCGTGGCGACCCTCGTGACGATCGGGGTTGCCGGGCTCTTGCTGTTCACGGCCCTGATCCTCGTCCTCGTCGCGGAGCTCTCCCGGCTCGGCACGAGGTACATCGTCACGGACTTCCGGGTCATCCGGAAGGTGGGGATCGTCCGCCGGAAGGAGAACGCGATGCCGTTCAACAAGCTCGAACGGACGGAGATGAGCCAGGGGGTCATCGACCGGATCCTCGGGATCGGGTCCGTCGTCGTCGACACGGGGGAGGACCAGATGACGATCAAATCCGTCCGGAACCCGAGGGACGTCGAGCAGACGATCAGCAGCCGGCTCCAGAAGGTCCGCTAGCGGGGCTCGAACCAGGGCGCATGGAGGCGCGCTTCCTCCCGGCCCGCCAACTCGAATGCACCAGGGCGTCCGTCCTTCTGGCAGTACACCCAGTACCCGCCAAGCGTGATGTCGAACCCGACCGTCGGCTTCAGCACGACCCGGGCGCCCAGCTTGCGGGGATAGTGGGAGAGGGTCCAACGGACCTCGTGGGGCCGGGAATACTCCCGCCGTCGGATCGCGAGGACGAGCTCCAGCCACCGGTCGTGGGCGGGCTCCTCGAGGCCCCGATTCATCGCGTGGAACTCGTCCAGGATGTAGTCGAGGTCGAGGCGGGAGAGCCCTGCGTGGGCGTCGCCTCCCGTGTGGCTATGGTATCCCCCGAGGAGATCGAGCCCCCCGTGGGAGTTCGCGACGGCGTGCCGGGCCCGGTCGAACGCCCGGCCGTTCCCGTTCGCGACCCAGTTCACCTTCCGGTCCGCGGTCTGGATCGGATACGCGGCCTTCAGGACGGCCACGTCCTTCTGTGCGCTCCGGAGCCGTCTCAACCGCTCCGCTCCGATCAGGAAGCCGTTCGTCTCGCGGTTGTACGCCTCGACGGCGGACGTCACGAGACCCACGAAGCAGGCCGGGTCGATGACGACGTTCTCCATAGAGGCACTCCCTCCGCCGAAGCGGGTCCGTCGAACGAGGGCGGCGGTATAAGAAAGTTTGTCGGGATATCGTTCGCATCCCCGTCGGACGGTTGGACGAAGGGGTGAGGCCATGGCATTCCCTCACACGGGCCGGGAGAGGGCTTCGATGCGGCGTGCGTTCCACGGCAACGGAGAAATAAGCACCCCCGGATACCCGCGCGGGGAGGGGCCCGGTGAAACAGTTCGCTTCGGAACTCAAGGGCAAGACCGTGATGACGGACGACGGGGAGATTCTCGGGATCCTCGAAGACTTCATCAT
This sequence comes from Methanobacteriota archaeon, assembly GCA_020029475.1. Lineage (GTDB taxonomy): Archaea > Thermoplasmatota > Thermoplasmata > RBG-16-68-12 > RBG-16-68-12 > EA-19. Next base: position 18,607 of record JAIBJG010000015.1, read on the forward strand.
GGACACGCGGACCGGGAAGATCGAGTCGATCCTCGTGAGCCCTGCGGACACCGTGGAGACGAGGCTCTTCAAGACAGACCCCCAGGGCCGCCTAATCCTCGGGTTCCGGACGATGCGGTCCGTGCGGGACGTCATCGTGACGGACATCGCGGAGAAGCCGTGAGGGCCGCCCTCGTGGGCGGGAGTGGAGGGGCATGACGAAGATCACGTGCTACGGCGGGGTCGCCCAGATCGGCGGCAACAAGATTCTCGTCGAGGACCGCGAGGCGAGAGTCTGGCTGGACATGGGGCAGCCGTTCGATTACGGGTCCGATTTCTTCGCGGATTTTCTCACCGCCAGAACCCGCTACGGACTTCGTGACCATTTCGCACTAGATCTGATCCCGCAGATCCCCGGCCTGTATTCTGCCGAGGCCCTCGAACCCACAAAATTCCTTTGGAAGCCACCGGAGTTCTCTGCAATCCTCATCACTCATGTCCACTCGGACCACGTGAACCATCTCGGGTACGTCGACCCCGCGATCCCCGTTCACCTCGGGGCGGGGACCCGGACGATCCTGGACTCGTGGGAGACCACCTCCACTTTCGTGAACGTGAAAGCCCACGACTTCCGCACGTTCCGGACCGGCGACACGATTCGTGCGGATGGGATCGAGGCGGAACCGATTCACGTGGACCACAGCGCCCCGGCCGCGTATGGGTACCTGGTCCACACGTCGGAGGGCACGATCGCGTACACCGGGGATCTTCGGCGCCACGGACCCCTCCGCCAACTGACGGACGATTTCGTGGAACGGGCGACGAAGGCGAGGCCGATCGCCCTCATCACGGAGGGCAGTCGAGTCACTCCCCACGACACGCGACAGAACCTCACTGAGGCCGATGTGAAGGCCGGGGCCCTGGAGATCGTCCGCGGGGCGGGGGGGAAGCTGTCCATGGTCACCTTCCCCGGACGGGACGTGGATCGCATCCGGACCTTCTTCGAGGTTGCCAAGGGCGCCGGCCGGAAGTTCGTGGTCGACATGAGGACCGCCCACCTCCTTCTGACCTTGAAGAACGACAAACGCCTCAAGGTCCCCGACATCGAGAAGGAGGACAGCCTGTGCGCGTACAGCCGGCAGCAGCAGCCCAAACGATGGGAGACGGAGCTTGAGAAGAGACTGAAAGACAAGGTCCTGACGGCCGAGGACATCCAGAAGAGGCCGGAGGACTTCGTCCTGCAGGTCGAATTCCCGCACCTCGCCGAGCTCATCGACCTCGAACCTCCTCCGGGGTCGCCGTTCATCCACTCCAAGAGCGAGGCGTTCGACGAGGAAGACATCAGCGATAGGGTCCTTCAGAACTGGCTGGATCGTTTCCGGCTGGTCCGGCATCAACTCCACGCCTCGGGCCACATGAGCGAGGACGAGATCGCGGAGATGGTGAGGACGATTCGACCGAAGATCGTGGTCCCCGTCCACACCGAGCATCCCGAGCGTTTCACGCGATTCAGCCCGCACGTCGTGCAGCCCGTCCGGGAACAGGCGATGACCCTCACGGCGGGAAGTACAGGGTGATCGCGCCCTGGATCCCCAGGATCACGAACTGGACCGCGATCGCCGCGAGGATCAGCCCCATGATCCGGGAGAACGCGGACGCCCCCATCCGGCCGACCCGCTTGAAGATCCGGTCCGCGTACGTGAGCATTCCGAAGGTGATCGCCATCGTCACGAGGATCGAGACGATGATGATGGCGACCTTGAGGGGGTCCACGGGCGAGGAGGCACCCGCCATCAGGACCATCACCGTGGTGATCGCCCCGGGGCCCGCGAGCATCGGGATCCCCAGGGGGACGATGCCGACCGCCTCCTTCTCGAGGGCGTCCTTCTGGTCCTGGGCCGTGAGCTGGCTCTTCGGGCGCTCCCCCTGGATCATCGAGAACGCGACGCTGAACAGGAGGATGCCGCCCGCGATCCGGAAGGCGGGGATCGACGTGCCGAAGAACGCGAAGATGTACGTCCCGAAGATCGCGAAGACGACGAGGGTGAGCGTGGCGGAGAGGACGGCCTTGTCGACGACCCGGCGTCGTAATTTCTTCGTATACCCCTTTGTGAGCGCGACGAAGAACGTCGTCGCCCCGAGCGGGTTCACGATCGCGAAGATCGCGATGAACGTGCCGATCGTGAACGTGAGGAGGTCATCGGCCATCGCGTCGGCCGTCGAAGGGGGCCCTTCACAAGAACCTGTCGAGGGCCTTGCGGGCCGTCGTGATGTATCCGGTGTGGCCGAGGGGAGCGAACGAGGGCTTCGTGCCCGTCTCCCTCACCTCGAGCTCCCGCTCGATGATCTCCAGGGTCCGGATCTCGACGAACGGCGCCTTCCGCAGGGCCTCGACGGTCTGCCGGACCTGTTCCACGTTCGGAAGGAACGTCGCGATCGAGCCGCCGACACGCAGGGAGTCCCAAGCGGCACCCACCGCGGTCCACGGATCCGGAATATCGAGGACCACGGCATCCACATCCTTCTCGGCGATCCCTGCCGCGACGTCCCCCACGCGCAGCTCCACCCGGGCCCGGAGGCCCGACCTTCTAAGATTCTCCTCCGCGAATGCCGCGAAGTCCGGCCGCTCCTCGTACGTGACGACGCGGCCCTGCGCGCCTACCGCGCTCGCCAGGGCGACCGTGAGCCATGCGGATCCTGCTCCCGCCTCTACGACGACGGAACCGGGCCCGATGTCCGCATGGAACAGGATTGCGGCCGCGTCCTTGGGTCCGATCACCTGCGCCCTGCGCTCCAGGCCCTCCATCCGATCCCGGCGGCTCGCGGGGAGGACGAGGACGGAGCGGTCCCCCACGACGAGCCTGCGCCCGAGGGCGCCGCGGAGCTTCTCCAAGGAGAGGACCCCCAGGCCCGCCACCTGTGCCATCCGCGTGTCCGAGGAGACGAGGTATCGCTGCCCTCGCTCGTCGATGAGGACGTAGACCTCCGGCTCCGCCATCCCGTGGGCGACTCTCCCGCCTCGCATTAGGCTTTCGTCACTGACCGGGGACGATCCAGACGGAGGGCGCGCTCACCCTGACCCAGTAGGCGAGTCCCGGCTGGAGGACCGTCGGGTCCGACAGGACGACGGTGTTCCCCGGCGCCGCCGGAGCGAACCCGAGGACCTGGGTCGCGCCCGTCTCCGCCTTCAGGTTCGCCACCGTGTAGCTGGGGCGGAAGCTCGGGTTCCCCACGAGGTTCCAGCCCGTGCACAGGGAGATCGGGGTCGTCGTGGGCACAATCCCCGCCACGGCGAACGTCCCGGCGCTCACCAGGTCGACGATGACCCCGACCCGGTGGGACACGGTCTGCAGGGTGTTCTGGCCCGCCAGACGCGAGGACGACCACGAGGACCACGTGCGCGTGCATCCGTCGTACGTCCAAGCCCCCCGCAGGTTCACGGTCTGGAACACGGTCCCAATGGACTCGTCGGACTGGATGAACGGTGTGGAGACGTAGTTCGTCCCCGCCAGGACGGCCCATTGACTCCGGCCCGCCCGCTGGGTGCTGTTCGCCATGAGACCGACGCCGTCGATGGACCGGACGTAGTAGAAGTACGTGTTCGGCGCGACTCCGACGTCCGTGTACGTGTACGTGAGGAGGCCGGCGCCCGTGATGTCCGCTCCGATCTGAGCGAACGGACCCGCGAGGTTCGGCGCCCGGAACACCTGGTAGACCACCGTCCCGCCCAGGAAGCCTTCGTCCGTCGACGCCCGCCACGTGATCTGCACATCGGAGAAGCCCGCCCCGGAGAGCCGCGCGCCCGCGATCACGGGGGCGATCGGCGGGGTCGTGTCCGGCCCCGCGGTCCCCTGGATGCACACCTGGGTGGCGCTCGCGGCGCCCCAGTTCCCCGCGGCGTCCTGCCCGCGGATGTAGATCGGGTGGCACGACGGCGAACTCCAGGTCGGCTCCACCCCGGCGAGCGATTGCACCGCCTCCGTCGGGGAGTCGAACGCCCCGTCCGAGGGCGCGAGGGCGCGGCCCGAACCCGGAGCGCCCAAGGCGTCGAAGAAGAACTCCGCGGCGGCGATCGTGCTGTTCCCCGTCGACATGTCGTTCACGTTCGCGGAGATCCGCATCGCGTTCGTCACGGCCAGGTCCACGAGCGCGGGAACCGAGGTCGGGTTGACGGTGAGGGGACCGGTGAGGTCCGCTGAGGCCTCCCAGTTCCGTCCGTAGATCGCGAGATATATCTGGTAGTCCACCGCGGTCTCCGGGGTCCGGCTCGCGTGGTACACCTCGTACAACCGGGCGACCCCGCCCGTCGTCAGGGTATCCGTCATCTGGTGCCCCTTCGCGTACCCGTCCGACGTGATCTTCGTGAGGCTCGGTGTCGCGGTCGCCCAGTTCGCCGCGGTCCCGTACAGGGTGTGGAGGTTCGGCGTCCCGTACGGGTTGTTGTTCTCCATGAAGGGGAGCCAAATGTACGTCGTCGGGCCCTCCACGGTCCGCACGAGGTTCAGGATCGGCCGGCGGTTGTAGTTCGCGTTCGACGCGGACGACGAGAACGGGCCGAACGGGCCGACGTAGTCCGGAGAGATCGTGCAGCCGGTCCCGCAGGGGATCCCCTGGCCGAAGGGAGGGGGCAAGCCGTTCCGGGGCACGAGCACCGAGGACCACGGGGTCGCTCCGCCGTCGATGTAGATGATCCAGAGTTTCAAGTCGACCGCGAGCGCGTCCCGCGTGACGGCGGTGTAGATCCGGTTGCCGAACGCCCCCTCGGCCGTCGACAGCACCGCAGGCCACTGGATGTTGTCCGTCGTGTCCCACACGACCGGGGCCGTCGTGGACCAGGCCCCATCGTACAGGCGCACGGCGAGGTCCCGGTCGTTCCCGGTTGGGGTCCGGAAGTACGCGTAGATCCACGCGACATCGTTCTGGTCCACCGCGCCGTGCGGGAAGAAGTAGAAATTCGTGTCCGTCCCGCCGACTGGGAACACCCGGGTGGGGACGGCCCAACTGTTCCCGCCATTTGTCGAGATCGTGACGTGGGTCTGGACCCGAACCGGGTTCCCGGTGAGGGTCGTGTAGTCGAGGTGTTCGAACACCCACATCAGCTCCCCCGCACCCCCGCCCGCGCGGCGGAACAGCGGGAAGCTCACTCGCGCGACGTTGAAGTTCGAACTGCCGAAGTTCGTCTCCATGGTCCGGAGGTTCCACGTCGCGTACGGCGCGTCCGCGAACGCGACGCGTCCGTACGACGCGGCGTCGGGGTTCGTCACATTCGGGTCCGTGCCCGTCCATGTGAGGACGACCCGATCCGCGAACGTCCCCGACGGGATCCGGAGGAGCCGGAGGTCGTTCGGCTGGTCGTTCGCGCTCGAGACGGAGAACTGCTGGAACGGCAGGGCGGGCATCCCGCTGCCGTCGAGGGTCGTGTGGGCGACCCACACGTTCACCCCGCCGAGCCTCCCGCCCAGGAGGACGGGTCCCGTCTTCCGGTACGCGACGAACGCGTGTCGCACCCCCGCAGTGGTATTGAAGACCAGGACGGAGGGATCGAGCTCGTCCGTCGTCCCGTTCGCAACGATCGTGGGGAACGCCACCTGGGTCGTCGTCACCTCCACCGTGACCGGGATGGAATCGGAGCTGGCGCCCGCCGGGTTCGGATCGAGGTCCGAGGTGCCTTGGAGGTTGAAGTGATAGAGGCCGGGGGCAATTCCCAGGGCCACCTGGATCGACGCGAGCACGTCCTCGCTCCCGGAGCGCACGATGTTCAGGGGTCCCGTCGGCGAAAAGCGCACCGTGATCCCGCCCGGAGCCCCCGGGGAAGCGAGGAGGACGCGGTCCGCCGCGGTCCCGAAGTTCGTCACGCGGAACGGCAGGTTCGCGGACCCGGAGGGCGCGATCGAGAACGTCGTCGGGGCGCTCGTCGAGAGGGCGACCCGGTACTGGCTCGTGGGGCCGATGTTCGACGATACGACGACCGCGAACTTCGCGGCGCTCGGGACGGCGAACCCGTTCACCTGGACGGACCACAGCCCGGCGGCGGGGTTCTGGATCTCGACCTGTTCGACGTTGTTCACTTGGTCCCACCCGTTGCCATCGGCGTCCCACGTCGTGTTCCCCGCCCCGCAGTTCGGCCCCGCGAAGGCACGGGACCATCCGGCCACGTAGTTGTTCCCGCAGTACACGGGCCCGCCGCCGGGGCTCGTCACGCGGAGGTTCAGGTCCCGTGCGAGCGCATTCCCCGGCTGATCGATCCAGACGAGGGTCACCTTGAGCGGAACGTTCCCGGACGCCACGGTCAGGTTCACCGAGGCGGGGTTCCAGGTCGCGCCCGGCGTGGAGATCGTGCCCTCCTCGAACTGCACCGTCTTCGGGGGGTTCGGGAAGAGGCTGTTCGGGAGGTCGATCCGGCCCCAGCCCTGGTCCCAGCCGGGGTAGGCGTACAGGTCGGAGTCCATCCGGACCGCGCCGTTGATCAGGAGCGCCTTGATGAGCTGGGAGTTCGGGTTCGGGATTCCCCTCACCTCCCGCAGGTACTCCCGCGCAAGGAGGTAGAGCCCCGCGGCCATGGGCCCCGCCATCGAGGTCCCCTGGAGGTACCGGTAGTCCGGGATCCCGTCGGTGCCGGGCGAGAGCGTGTTCGCATTGTACTTGTCCACGGAGAGGATGTAGTCCGGCTGCGGGGTCGACCCGACGGACTCCCACTCCCCGCGTGAGAACAGGGAGACGACCGCGGTGCCGATGGACACGAGGTCGGGCTTGATCCGCCCTTGGCCCTGGTTCGGGCCGCCACGGGAGCTGAAGGACGCCATCAGGTCCGGGTTGTCCGCCTCGAACTGGTCCGGCCGGAAGTTCTCGGACGCGCCGATCGACAGGCCGTTCTTCAGGTTCGCCTGCTGGCCCAGGGTGTTGTACTGGGGACCGTCGTTGCCGGCGGAGAATTCGATCAACCGGTCGTTCGACCCGTCGCCGTCGCTGTCGTCCATCTGGTCGTCCGCCGCCTGCGCGAAGCCATCGTACTGTCCGCCGGAGTTGCTCCCCCAGCTGTTCACCATCACCCGCGCCCCCGCGTTGTACTCGTCGATCCAGTAGAGGGAGTTCGTGATGACGCCCCCGCCGCATCCATTGACGCCGTCCACGACGAGCTTCGCCTCCGGGGCGACGCCCGCCTCGCTGCGGTCCCACCTGAAGTCGTCCGTGGAGACGCTCGTGTCCCCGCGGTCCTCGATGAGGTACTTCTCCCAGGAGTATCCGTTCGAGGCGACAATCCCCGCCACGTGGGTGCCGTGGGCCACGCGGCCCCCGGCGGAGCCGTCCGGGACGGAGCAGCTCGTGCGGTCCGTGAACGAGATCACGCGGTCGTTCTGGGATCCGAGGGAGGTCGGTCCCCGGAAGAAGTCGTTCGCGCCTGCGGACGCGGAGCCCTCGTCGAGCCCCGTGTCCTGGATGCCCGCGATCTCGTAGATGTCGTCCGCGTTCCCCCGGATCCCGTCGGGACCGTTGCTCACGCCCGTGAGGGTGGATGGGAGTCCGCTCGTCTCCTTGTACCAGGCGAGATTGAAGCCGTGCACGACCCCCGCCTTCAGGTCGAGGGGTTGCGGGAGCGGGTCGTTGAAGACGATCGCGACCTCCTCGAGGGCGGCAATCGCGGGGATCCGGTATCCCTCGACGAACCCCTGGACGAGGGGCGGGCTGTGGGCGACCGCGAACACGTCCGCGCCGAGGTCGAACACCTTCTTCGCGAGGGTGAGCTCGGAGATGTCGTCGAACCCGAGGATCGAGATCCGCGTGCGGCCCTGCTCGTTGGAGAGGGACGCGGGGATCTTGTATGCGGGATGGTACGCCCCGACCCAGTTCACAAACGGCAGCGCGGCGACGGCCCTGGAGGTCCCGCCGCTCATCCGGACGACGAACGCGGCGTTCGCGACGTACAACTGCGGGGACCCACCGAGGGTCCGGATCCGGTCCATCCACTCGGGCTTGATCGGGCCGATGAACTGGACGATGAACGCGTGCGGGTCGGAGGCCCGCAGGGTCGGCGCGAGATCCGGCTCACCGAGGGAGGTGTCGAATCGGATCCCGGCATCCTCGAAGCGGATCGTGGTCCGGTCCGCGAGCTCGGTGATCGGAATCCCCCACGCGCGCAGCTGGGCCGCCTCGGGGCCCGTGACCCGGAGGAGCGCCATGGTCCCCTCGTAGACCTCGACGACCTCCGCATGCGCGGCTAGGACGGGGGCGAGGCCGAACCCCGCGATCTCCGCGATCACGTACCGTTCCTGCTCCGCGGGGGCCATCGCGGGAAGCGGGGCCAGGAAGAGGACGACGACGGCGATCGAAGCAAGCTGTACCCACTGCGCACTCATCGAGTCTCGCATTCTCCCCCGCCCCCGCAAAACACTCGTGCCACCGAGGTTGTCTTGGGAGGCGACTAGAGTCTCCGGGGATATAAGAAATGTTTGGAACGGAACTTGATGGCTCCCGGGGGGCTTCGAGGGACGGGTGCCTGTCCCACAAAAACCAAATAACAACGGGTCCATCGCAACTCCCGGGGAGAGGGGCTCGCTGGTTCGTGCTTCGGTGACGCTGGTCATTGCCATCGTCGCCGTCATCGTCTTGCCCGCCCATGCCTCTATCGCGGGCGGATCCTCGAGCGCGTTGGCGGGGAACCTGCCGCCTTCTCATCCCGCGTCCACGTCGGGGTCCAGCGCGGACTTTGGAGAGATCCGATCCGCTCCCGGGATCCCCTGGGAGCCGGCTCCCCGGGCCGCGTACCCCAGTGACCGGTACACGACGATGTCGCGGTCCGGGCCCGTACCGCACTTGCGGAGCGCCATCGACCGGCACAACTTCCCCGCCGTCTGGGCCCAAGGCTACCAGGGGCAGGGCGTGAACGTCGCGGTCGTCGACCAAGGGCTCGACTTCGGCCACCCGGACCTGAACGGCTCGTACGCGGTCGAGGGGAACGCGACGTCACCGTACTACCAGTGGCCCCTCGCGTTCGACCCGAAGTCGATGGCGGCGTACCTGGGGACGGGCCGCACGGAGGGCACTTCGTACGCGAACACCTCCGTGACAGGGCCCGGGCCCTTCGAGATCACGCACACCATAATCGTCGACGGCACGAACGACTTCGGGGAGTCCGAACGGATGGGGACGGACTCGCGGGACAACTCCGGGGGAGCCGCGGGCGGGGACAAACAGGACTTCGACCTCACGGACCTGTACGCGACGCGGGACGCGAATCGCTGGTACTTCGGCTTCAACGCGTACCTCCGGCAGGCGAACGACTCGTACGTGCTCCTCCTCGACCTGGACAACGAGACGAGCGGGACGACGACGGTGCCCGCGGGGAAGCTCGCAGACACGAACACGTCCGCCTCCGACATCGTCACGGACATCGCAATCAGCCCGAGCGGGCTCCAGATCGCGACGGTGTCCGCGGACCGGTATCTCCGGGTCTGGGACCGGACGGGGCAGGTGATCTTCGCCGCGCAGGCCCATTCCGCGAAGCCGAGCTCCGTCGCGTGGTCCCCGGACGGCACGATGATCGCGACCGCGGACCCGAACGTGCTCCTGATCTGGGACCCCGTAGCGGGGCGGGTGACCCGCCAGGTCCAGTACGTCCCCCTGACGGACACCCCGATCGACGAGAACGCGGTCCTCGGCTGGAGCCCGAACTCCACATGGGTCGGGGCGGGGACGTCCCGCTACGTCCATGTGATCAACGCGCTCACCGGCGTCCGCTTCGGGACCCTGTGGGCGACGAACAGCCAGGTGAACGCGGTGCGGTTCAACCGCATCGGGACACAGATCGCGACCGCCTTGGGCGACGGGACCGTGGCGGTCTTCAACGTGAACGTAACGAACATCCAGGCGTACCCGCCCGTGACCCGCGCGTTCCCCGCGTTCACCCTAGCGGGCGGCCACTCGCAGGCCGTCCTCGACGCGGCGTGGTCCTCCGACGATAGCCGGATCGTCTCCGGGGGCCGGGACAACCTCGTCGTCCTGTGGGACGTCGCGAGCGGGATGGTCATCACCTCGAGCGGGGTGAGCGGGGGCTGGGTCACCGGCGTGGAGTGGCGGAAGGACGGGTTCGGGTTCATCACGGTCTCCGCCGGGCTCGCGCCCGTGACGCCGCCGCGGCTGATCTACTGGACGAACGCGGGAGCCCCCGCCCTCACGATCCCCCTGACGGGAGCGCTGAACGGGGTCGACACGTCGGTGCTCGGAGAGATCGGCACCGCCTCGAGCGACCTCAGCGCCCGCCTGTTCAACCTCGGCGGCACCCTGAACCGGATCCTCGTCGCGCACAAGCCGGACGCCGCGATCGTCGTCGACGGCTGGAGCCGGTACAGCGATCGGGACCAGAGCTTCACGCACGGCCTCGACATCGCGACCTTCTACCGGTGGAACGCGTCCTCGGGGCGGTGGGATGGGACGGGGCTCTTCGCGCCCTCCGTGAACGGCACCCAGGCGTCCTTCCAGTTCGGGGAGCGGCTGTTCAACGAGATCTCCCTCCCCCGCAGCCTCCTCGGAGACCCCGCGGGGATCTCCATGGAACTGTTCAGCGCGGGCCGCGCCCCGACGAAGCCCCAGGACACGGCGCCGACGGACCCGAACGTGAACTTCAAGAACCTCGACTTCGGACCCGGCCCCCTGTCCCTCGGGGCGTTCGCGTACGTGCGCCCGGGGATGTACACGGTCGCCCCGTCGATCACGAGCGTGTCGGGGACGTTCCACTTCGGCTACCACCCCTCCCCGATCCTCACCCGCCTCTTCGGGGCCGTGGGCCTCCTCGTCGTGGACCCCGCCGTGGCGGACCGGTACGACAAGGTCTACGTGGACCTGAACAACGACCACCGCTTCGATGCGACGGACGTCAACGTCGACCGCGCCCGGCCGGTCGCCGCCCTGGACTCCCTCGACGGGACGGGCGCGCCCGGGAGCGACGGGATCGCGGACGTCTCCGGGGGCATCCTGTACTTCATCGCGAACGGGGCCGACCCGATCCCGTATTCGGACCGCTACGTCCAGCTCCAGCTCACGACCCAGCCGAACCTCGTGAACCGGATCCCGGAGGCGGGCGACCTCGTCGCGTTCCTCGGGGAGTTCCGCCTCGACCCGCTCACGGGCGCGAAGTCCGAGCACGGGACCCGCCTCGCCTCCACGATCGTGGGGCGCGGCCTCCTGAACCCGCCGGCGATCGGCGTGGCCCCCCAGGCGAAGCTCGTCGCCCTCGCGAACGCGCTGGACGACGTGATCTCCTCCTGGTACTTCGCGGTCGAGGGGTACGACGGCGCCCCGGGCACGGGAGACGAGGCGCAGGTCGTCCTGAGCCCGTTCACGTTCCCGACCCTTCCGAACGACGGGTCCGACGTGTTCTCGCGGACCGCGGACTACCTCTCCGAGGTCCATTCCGGCGCGCGAGCCCTGTTCGTCGCCCCCGCCGGGGACAACGGCTTCGGCTACGGTTCGATCGCATCCCCCGCGTCGGGGCCCGGCGTGCTCGCGATCGGAAGGACGGAGGACGGCACGGGCGCGTCGAGCCAGGAGGGTGGCCCGGAGGGCCCGAACCCGCACTTCCTGGACCCCGCGATCCCGTCCGCCCGGGGGCCCACCGCGATCGGGAGCCCGAAGCCGGACCTCGTCGCGATCGGGACCGCGATCACGGACCTGCCGCTCCAGTCCGCTTCCGGGGGCGGGACCACCGCGGTCGCATCGACCCCGATGACGGGCACGGACGTCGCGTCCGCGATCGTTGCGGGCGCCGCGGCCCTCGTCCGGCAGGCGGCCGGGGGCGGGGC
>JAIBJG010000123.1 GCA_020029475.1 Methanobacteriota archaeon
CGCCGAGTAATTGAACGTCTGGTTGCATTGGATGGTCCGCGTGGCCGGGCCGAAGTCGGACCACTGGACGAAGCGGTAAGTCCCGTTGAACGTGTCCGTCTGCGTGTCCGGGACCTGGAGGACATGCTCCGTCCCCGCCCGGCATGGGTACTGGGCCGGAGTCTGGTACGGCGCGCCGTCCACGAACATCAGGAGGTTCTGGACCGGCGAGGTGAAGAGGCCGATGAGATAGTCCACGAGGAAGGTCAGGTGGAGTGCGCGCGGCATCGTGCACGGGACCGTACGGGCAATCGGACCTCCGTCGGACCAGTTCGACGGCGTGTACCGGACCCCGGCCTCTTCTTGGACGCGTGCGTCGAGACCAGACGAGGACCCCGAGGGGCACCACACCGTGATGGGGCTGATGTACCCGATGCCCTCGATCAAGACAAGGCGGCCCCCCGGGGTCGTGTCCACGCGGAGCTCGTGTTCGGTGGTGAAGCGAGCGGAGAAGTTCGTGGATACATCGCAAGAGATGACGTGGGAACGGCTCCCGCCGTCCGACCACGCCGAGAACACGTGGCGGGTGGTATTGTTCATCTGAGGAGATGGCGCGTTGATCGTCCTCGTGGTGCCCGGATCACAGGAGAACGAATACGGTGCGAGGGCTGGCGTCCCGTTCACCTCCACGACGAGACCGGCGGGGGATGTCTCCACCACGATGAGACTTGCAGCGGGAGCGGGACCGGCGCCCGATGCACGAACGGCGTCCGAGGTTCCGGGCAACCAGAGAAGCGCAATGAAGAGCGGAACTGCGATGAAGAGCGACCGCCGCATCCCAGTCACGCCGCCCCTCCCATGGCGGGAAGAACCAGTAATGCTTTGTGGTTCAGTTAGCCGTTCACGTGGAATCCGGGACTTCCCGGACCCATATGAGGAAGGGATAAATAACGCGGGCCGTTTGACAGCGCGGCCCATGGCCCTCTATGATGTGATCGTAATCGGCTCGGGGCCCGCAGGCCTGACTGCGGCAATCTACGCGACTCGCGCGAATTTGAAAACGCTCGTCGTGGCGGGCACGGTCGCGGGGGGCCAGCTCATGATCACCTCCGACGTCGAGAACTACCCGGGTTTCCCGAACGGAATCCTCGGCCCCGAACTCATGGAGCTGTGGCGGAAGCAGGCGGAGCGCTTTGAGGCGGACTTCGTGGACGACGATGCCTCGAGGGTCGACCTCACGCACGCGCCTCTCAAAGTCTGGGCCACGGCGGACATGTTCGAAGGCAGGGCAGTAGTCGCCGCAACCGGTGCGAGTGCGAAATGGCTGGGCCTCCCGAACGAGGAGCGCCTGAAGGGCAAAGGGGTGAGCGCGTGCGCCGTTTGCGACGCCTTCTTCTTTAGAAGCCTCGACGTGGCCGTCGTAGGCGGAGGAGATACCGCGATGGAGGAAGCCTTGTTCCTCGCCAAGGTATGCAAGACGGTCTCGGTGATCCACCGTCGTCACGAGTTCCGCGCGAGCAAGATCATGCAAGAACGGCTCCTCGCGACTCCGAACGTCAAAGTGATCTGGGACCACGTCGTCGCGGACATTCTCGGAGAGAAGAAGGTCGACGGCGTCCGAATCAAGAACCTTCGGACGGGCGGGACGCAGGACCTGAAGGTCCAGGGGCTCTTCATCGCAATCGGGCACACCCCTGCCACGGACATCTTCAAGGGCCAGCTCGAGATGGACCCTCGAGGGTACATCCTGCTCCGCCCCACGGAGGAGCTCCGCACCGCCACCAACCTCCCCGGCGTCTTCGTGGCGGGGGACGTCCACGACCACCGGTACCGCCAGGCGGTCACCGCGGCGGGGTATGGGTGCATGGCGGCGATGGACGCGGAGCGGTGGCTCCAGAAGGGAGGGTGAGCCCATGGTCCGGATCTTCCGCGGCGGCGTCCTCGACGAGCGGTTCGAGGGCGGCGTCGTCGTGATCGGCCCGAGGCCGACGCAGATGATCGGGCTCGTCCGCGGGGACCTGTTCGTGCGCGACGCGAGCGTCTGCGAGGTCACCGGCATGGTGACGGGGAACTGCCTCGCGGAGCGGACCGGCAAGGTCGTCCTGAAGGGGCTCGTGAACAAGGACGCGAAGGCGGTCGGCGGGGACCTCGAGGTGTACGGGATGGTCGTCGGGAACGTCGTGAACGAAGGCGGCCGCGTGTACATCGACAAGCAGGCCCTCGTGAAGGGGAAGGTGATCGGCGAGGTGAGCGGCGCGCCCCTCCCGCCCCCGGCCGCGACCCCGAAGCCGTCGACGCCCTCGCCCCCGACGCCGCCCGCCGCGCCTCCGAGCGGCTAGGCCGGTCCCTGCGGGACCCACTTCACGCGCTTTCCGCATTCGGGGCAGAACTGGTCGCGCGGCTCCAGGCTGGCTCCGCAGTCCCAGCAGAACCGTGGAGGCGGTTCCGTCGGACGCCCGGAGAACCCGAGCGGCGATGGAGGCGGACCCAGCGTCGGCATCGCGGCGGGAGGCATCACGTACGCCGCCGGGGTGGGCTTCACGGGGCGCGGCCGCTTCTGGCGGCGCACGAACCACCGCGCGAGGAGCGCCACGAGCACGACGGCGATCGCGACAGAGATGCCGGAGACGATGCCGAAGACGATCTTCGGACTCTCCACGAGCGATGGCGGGATCACCTCGAAGCTGCGGACAATCGCATCGAACACCTGTCGGTAGAGGTCCGCGGCGTCGCGACCGGCCTGCGCGACGACCGTCCAGACGCGCTCCCGGCTCTCGCTCGCGATGATCCCCCACACCTCGTGCACGAAGCCGTCCCCGTACGAGAGCTCGAAGAAGACCGCCCGCGCATCGACCGTGTCGACCGCGACGGGACTCCGGACGACGACCACCCCACCGCGTTCCTGGAGGCGATGAATCGCCGCCTCGGCCATCCCGAAAAGATACGCGTCCGCCTCCCTTGCGTTCGGGTCCGCCTGCGTGGAGACCGCGACACTGACGGTCACGCCGCTGATCGTGGGGCCGTGTGCGAGGAGGTCCGCACGGAAGCCCTGGTCCGCGTAATCCAGCTGGGTCGTCCAGTCGTCCGGGATCCCGATGCGGAACCCCTTCGGGACGTGGGACTGCGTCACGAGGGTGAAATCGCGGACGATGACGAGGATGGAGTCGCCAGCGGAATTTCCGTCCGGATCCGTCACGGTCAGGGTAACGGCGAACGTCCCGGCATTCCCGAAGCGATGGGACACCCGCGGGCCCGTCAGGGTCTGCGGGCCGCCATCGTCGAACGCCCACGTCCA
>JAIBJG010000016.1 GCA_020029475.1 Methanobacteriota archaeon
GGCCGCGGAGCCGTCCGGGAAGACCAATACTTAAATCGAGGGTCGTGAATATTGTTCTAGTTGTAAACACGAGGTTCACTAATTGACGCTGCCCCGAAGGTCGAAGGAGAGGGAGTGGCCGGAGACGGTGAAGGCGACCTTGGACGGGCTCCTCCGGGTCCTCGAGAACCCCACCCGCCGACGGATCCTCGAGCGACTCGCGCGAGAGAGCCACTACCCGCTCCAGCTATCGAAGGAGCTCGGCGTCAGCCAGCAGGCGGTCGTGAAACACCTCCGATCTCTCGAGGCATCCGGGCTCGTCAGCTCGACGGAGGAAAAGAGCGACCTTGGCGGGCCGAACCGCCGCGCGTACCGCGCGACGGAGCGGTTCAGCCTCCAGATCGACATGGGGCCGAGGCTGTTCCACGCGGAGATGCGACCGATGGCCCGGGTGCCGTCGAAGGTCGGCGAGTACGGGTGGGCCGAGGAAGCCCTCCGCCGGGCGAAGGGAGATGGCGACCCGCGGCGGCGGGTCCGCCTGTTGGGGGACACGATCCAGAAGCTGAACCGGGAGATCCACGCGCTCGAGGAGCGGAGGCTGTACCTCCTGAGGATGAAGGACGCGGCGATGGGGGAGGCCCAAGGGAGCGTGGAGGACGTGCTCGCGAGCTACCAGGAGCGGCAGGTGCTGTACTTCTTCCTGGAGGAGGGCGCCCCCTCGCTGGACCGGATCGCGGAGGCGCTGGACCTCCGGGAGAAGGTCGTCGCGGACCTCCTCCGCCGCATCGAGCGGGAGTTCCCCCTGATCGGGGAGGCGTGAGTCGATGGCGATGAAGTACACGCGGTTCGAACGGGCCCGGATCATCGGCGCGCGGGCGTTGCAGATCGCGATGGGCGCGCCCATCCTGATTGACATCCCGAGGGGGATCGTGGACCCGATCGAGATCGCGACGTCGGAGTTCGAGCGAGGCGTGATCCCGATCACGGTCAAGCGCGAGCTCGAAGCCCGCTCGGACGCAGCTCGAGCGTGAACACCCCCGTCTTCAGCCTTCGGACCTCCCTGTCCGACAGCGGGCCCGTCACAGCACCTTCATGGAGGATCGAGCTGTTGCCGAAGGGGTCCTCGAGGACGATCGTGAACGGCTCCCGTCCCTCGATCATCGCCGCGAGCCGCTTGAGGGAATTGCGTGCGGCGTCCCGGCGGGGCCTCGTGTTTGCGTGGCGGGCGAGGAACCCGAAGATGTCCCGGAACCGGTGGAGGACGCCCTCCGCGTTCGAGATGAACGCCTCGCTCCGGGGCCCGGGCTCCATCACGGCTCCGATCTCGGGCACCCGCACCGTGCAGGAGCTCGACCGGACGACCCGCGCTCCGAGGTCCCCGCCCCGCGGGACGTGGAGGGTGTGGCGGGTCGGCGCCCCCTGCTTCGTGAGGAGGACGTCCGCATGGCGGAACCCGCACTCCCGGCAGAGGATCGTCGTCTGGAGGGCGTCCCCGAAGTACGGGAGGTCCAGGGCCATCGACCGCATCTGGAGGCCGGGGGCCCCGCACACGGGACAGGGCGCGTCAAGGGTGGTCTCCCTGACGGGGGACGCGGCGACCGGTGGATCCGGCACGCCGCGGAGAAGGCGGCGCCCCCCTTTAAATAGAGCCGAGTAACCCCCGCCGTGACCGTGAAAGGTTTATCTACTACCTCCACTAGTATACAACTCGAAGTTCAGTAGTGGAGGTCACCACGATGATGCGCGAGGCAAGGGCAACGGAGATCGCACCGAAGGCGAGCGAGAGCTTCCCCCTCTGGGGAGCGGCGGACCCGTTCCGCATGGTCGCGGACATGGACCGCTGGTTCGACGACGTCCGACAGGAGGTCGGGCGAGCCCTGACCCCGTGGTCCGGGGCCGGCCTGGCCCTCGAGGGCGGGATCCGCGTGCCCGCGGTCGATGTACGTGACGAGGGCGCGGAGTTCGTCGTGACTGCGGAGCTGCCGGGGGTCTCGAAGGACCAGGTCGAGATCGAGGCGACCCCCGAGAGCCTGCAGCTCCGGGCGGAGGTCCGTGGAGAGCGGGAGGAGAAGGACGAGAAGTACTACTTCCGCGAGAGGACCTTCCGGGGCTACCACCGGACCCTTGACCTCCCCGCGGAGGTCGTCCCGGAGAAGGCGGCCGCGCGGCTGAAGGACGGGATCCTCGAGATTCGCCTCCCGAGGAAGGAGCCGACGCCCGCCCCGAAGGCGGTGCATGTGAAGGTCCAGTAGGACCTTCCCAATTTCATCAATTCTCCCTTTCGACATTCATTCCTGTGAGCGTGTACCATGAGCGACGATGACAAGTTCCTGAGAGTTCTAGAAGCGAAGTCCCAAGACGTCGGACGAGGGATCGTCCGGATCGACCCTGAGGTCATGGACCTCCTCCACCTGCGGGAGGGGGAGGCCGTGATCGTGGAGGGACGGAAGAAGACCGCGGCGGTCGTGGCCCACGGGCTCCCCGAGGACGCGAACCGGGGATCCGTCCGGCTCGACGGATTCCAGCGGCGAAACGCGCAGATCGGGCTCGACGAGAAAGTGGGCCTCCGCCCCGTGGAGGCGAAGCCCGCCGCGAAGATCACCCTGAGCCCCACGGAGCCGATCCGGATCATGGGCGGCGAGGAGTACCTCGCGCAGGCCCTCGACGGCCGGGTCGTCACCCGCGGGGACGTCGTGTCGATCCCGGTGATGGGCCGGCGGTTCGAGTTCGTCGTCCAGTCGTTCTCGCCGACGGCGGAGGCCGTGGAGGTCTCCACGTCGACGAAGGTGAAGATCACGGAGAAGCCTGCGAAGGAGGTCGAGGCGAAGGTCCCACGGGTGAGCTACGAGGACATCGGCGGACTGAGGGACGAGGTCTCGAAGGTCCGCGAGATGATCGAGCTCCCGCTCCGGCATCCGGAGCTGTTCGAGCGGCTCGGGGTCGAGGCGCCGAAGGGCGTGCTCTTGCATGGCCCGCCGGGGACCGGGAAGACCCTCCTCGCGAAGGCGGTCGCCTCCGAGACGAACGCGAACTTCTACTCGATCAGCGGACCGGAGATCATGTCCAAGTTCTACGGGCAGAGCGAGGAGAACCTCCGCGAGATGTTCAAGCAGGCGGAGGAGAACGCGCCGAGCATCGTCTTCATCGACGAGATCGATTCCATCGCCCCGAAGCGGGACGAGGTCACCGGCGAGGTGGAGCGTCGCGTCGTCGCGCAGCTCCTGTCCCTGATGGACGGCCTGTCCGCGCGCGGCAAGGTCGTCGTGATCGGGGCGACGAACCGCCCGAACTCCCTGGACCCCGCGATCCGGCGGCCCGGCCGGTTCGACCGGGAGATCGAGATCGGGATCCCGGACCGGGACGGCCGTCTCGAGATCCTCCAGATCCACGCGCGGAACGCGCCCCTCGCGAAGGATGTCGACCTTGGGTCCCTCGCGGACATCACCCACGGGTACGTGGGGGCGGACGTGGAGGCCCTCGTGAAGGAGGCCGCGATGCGGGCCCTCCGGAGGATCCTGCCGGACATCGACCTCGAGGTGGACGAGATCCCGATGGAGGTCCTGAAGCGGCTCGAGCTCACGAAGGACGACTTCCTCCAGGCGTTCCGGGAGATGGAGCCCTCCACGCTGCGGGAGGTCCTCATCGAGAGGCCGAACGTGCGGTGGGGCGACATCGGCGGGCTGGAGCCCGCGAAGCAGGAGCTCGCGGAGGCTGTGGAGTGGCCCCTGAAGTACGGGAAGCTGTTCGCGCAGGCGGGCGCGAAGGCGCCGAAGGGCGTCCTCCTGTACGGTCCCCCGGGGACCGGGAAGACCCTCCTCGCGAAGGCCGTCGCCACGGAGAGCGAGGCGAACTTCATCTCCGTGAAGGGCCCGGAGTTCCTGAGCAAGTGGGTCGGGGAGAGCGAGCGCGCGGTGCGCGAGACGTTCCGGAAGGCGAAGGGCGCGGCCCCGTGCGTGATCTTCTTCGACGAGATCGACGCCGTCACCCCGAACCGCGGGGGCAGCGCGGACGGCCAGGTCACGGAGCGGGTGATCTCCCAGATCCTCACGGAGATGGACGGGGTCGAGGAGCTCCACAACGTGACGATCGTCGCCGCGACGAACCGGCCCGACCTCGTGGACCCCGCCCTCCTGCGGCCCGGGAGGTTCGACCGGCTCGTGTACATCCCGCCCCCGGACCTCGAGGCCCGGAAGGCGATCTTCGTGATCCACACGAAGGGGAAGCCCCTCGGCGGGGACGTGAATCTCGACGAGCTCGCGACGCAATCGGAGAACTACACGGGCGCCGAGATCGCGGCGGTGTGCAACGAGGCCGCGATGCTGTCGATCCGGGACTTCCTCGCCGCGGGCGGGACCCTCGACGAGAAGTACGTGAAGAAGCTCGTCCTCAAGAAGGGCCACTTCGACCGTGCCCTCGGGAAGGTGAAGCCCCGCTCCAAGGACGAGCTCCGCCGGTACCGCGACCTCTCCTCGCAGTTCCGGGACGGGCCCGAGGTCGCGTGAGGGCACGGCCCAAGTCCATCGGCGTGCGGCATCCCGGCGCGCCAGCCGACGGGTTATCCTTACTTGAGGATAGCCCGGGAGAGGATCAGCGGCCCGCGGCCATGGCGGAGCTCCTGCCCGCCTGCACCTGCCGGCGGGCCTCGTCCATCGCCCTCCGGGCGTACGCATCGAGCGCGTCCCCCGCCCTGCGCCTCGCGTCCGCGTCTCCCGCGGGTCCCACATAGTCGTACACCTGTTTCCGCCGTCCGTCGCGGGTCTCGTAGTGCCAGACGTAGAGGTACTCACGGCCCTTCACCGTCATCGCGCGCATGCCACAGCCGAGTTCCATGGATCCCGGGAAGAGTTATCCTTACTTAAGGATAACTTCCGGGTGGCCGAAACGGACCGCGACGGCGTCCCGCCCGACGAACCCTTAATACCGCGCCTCCGGTTTCGCACGCGATGTCGAGGGCCTCCGCCCCCGGGAAGCTGATCCTCTTCGGGGAGCACGCGGTCGTCTTCGGGGAGCCCGCCCTCGCGACCGCGATCGACCTCCGCACGGAGGTGTTCGCCCGCCTCCACGACGAGTGGCTCGTGGACGGCGCCTCCCTCAAGGACACGAAGTACGCGTACGTGCGGCGGGCCGTCGACAGCTCGTGGAAGGGGCCGCCCCTGTGGCTCGAGATCCGCTCGATGATCCCCCTCGGGTGCGGCCTCGGCTCCTCCGCCGCGGTCACCGTCGCGACCCTCGGGGCCCTCGCGGCCCTCCAGGGGCCCGTGGATCCGGAGGCCGTCGCGCGCGCCGCGTTCGAGGTCGAACACGCGGTCCAGGGCCGGGCAAGCCCGATCGACACGAGCACGTCCGCCCACGGCGCCGCGGTCCTCGTCCGCCGGGCAGCGGGGGACGGGTTCCTCTGGACGATCGAGAAGGGAGACCGTCGCTGGTCCCTCCATCACGCGTCCCTCCCCGGGGTCCGCCTCGTCGTCGGGAACACGGGGATCGCCGCGGCGACGGGCCCCCTCGTCGCAGGGGTGAAGGCGCGGGTCGACCGGGACCCCCGGGCCGCGGCGGCGGTCGCAGAGATCGGCGAGATCACCCTCGACGGTCTCCGGGCCCTCCAGCGGCGAGACCTCGTCCGCGCGGGGGAGTTGATGGACCGGGATCACGAGCTGCTGAACGTCCTGGGCGTCGGGCATCCCCTGCTCGACAAGTTCGTCGAGGCCGCGCGGCCCCACGCGTTCGGGGCCAAGCTCACCGGGGCGGGCGGCGGCGGGAGCATGTTCGCCCTCACGGACGAGCCCGAGGAGGTCCGGGCCGCGATCGAGGCCGCGGGCGGCTCCGCGTTCCTCGTGGAGACGGAGCCCCGCGGCCTGGAGGCCTCCCCGTGATCCGGAGGCCCCACAAGGTGATGCGCCCGCGGACGGAGATGCGGGCGGCCCCGCCTCCCCCCTCTCCCAGACCGAGAGGCCTCCTCGTGGTCCACGCCTCGGAGCTCGCCACCCTGCGGGGGCCGCGGGCCCGCGCCCGCGGCAAGGAGGAGATGCGGGAGCTCTCGATCCTCCAGGATGGCGCCGTG
This sequence comes from Methanobacteriota archaeon, assembly GCA_020029475.1. GTDB lineage: Archaea > Thermoplasmatota > Thermoplasmata > RBG-16-68-12 > RBG-16-68-12 > EA-19. Next base: position 6,038 of record JAIBJG010000016.1, read on the forward strand.
TACATCGAGGACGGGCGGGTCCGCGAGGTCGGCGACACCCGGGACGTCCTCCGGGTCCGCGGGGACGTGAAGGACGTGATCGACGCGACGGGGAAGGTCGTCCTTCCGGGGTTCGTCGACGCGCACACCCACGCGGCCTTCGCGGGTTCCCGGCACGGCGAGCTCGCGTGGAAGGCGGAGGGGCTGTCGTACCAGGAGATCGCGGCCCGAGGGGGCGGGATCCTCCACACCGTGCGGGAGACCCGCTCCGCGTCCCGGGAGGCCCTCGTCGCCGCGACGCGGAAGCGCCTCGACGGGATGCTCCGCTTCGGCACGACGACCGCGGAGGTGAAGAGCGGGTACGGGCTCACGACGGAGTCCGAGCTCGCGATGCTCGGGGCGATCGACGAGCTCGCGGCCGCCCACCCCATGGGCCTCGTGTCCACGTTCCTCGGCGCCCATGCGGTCCCCCCGGAGTTCGAGGGGCGCGCGGACGCGTACGCCGACCTCGTCGCGAGCGAGATGATCCCCGCGGCCTCCACCCGGACGGGCGCGCGGTTCTGCGACGTCTGGGTCGAGGCGGGGTACTTTACCGCGGACCAGGCCCGGCGGATCCTCGCGGCCGCGAAGGCGCACGGCCTCGACGCGAAGGTCCACGCGGACGAGCTCTCGGACTCCGGCGGGGCGGCCCTCGCCGCGGAGGTGGGAGCGGTCTCCGCGGACCACCTCCTTCATGCGTCCGAGGCGGGGCTCCGGGCGATGGCGGAGGCGGGGGTCGTCGGGGTCCTCCTCCCCGCGACCTCCCTCGCTGCGAACCTCCCGTTCGCGGAGGCCCGGCGGATCATCTCTGCGGGGGTGCCCGTCGCGCTCGGGACGGACCTGAGCCCCGGCTCCTGGAACGAGTCGATGCAGGTCGCCCTCGCCCTCGCGACCCACGGACTCGGGATGTACCCGGAGGAGGCGGTGACTGCGGCCACGGTGAACGCCGCCTTCGCCGTGGGGAGGGGGAAGGAGGTCGGCACCCTGGAGCCGGGGAAGGCGGGGGACCTCCTCGTCCTCGACGCGGACTCCGTGGGCCACCTCGGGTACCGGATCGGCGGGAACCTCGTGGAGAAGGTCGTCAAGTCCGGGCGTGTCGTCGTGGACCGCGCGCCGCTGCGGTAGTCGCCGCGGGCGGCGTCACTCCTGGGGCGGGGAGACCGTCGCGTTCTCGAGGCGGGAGTGCGCCTTCACGGTCATGTCGTCCCCGATCAGGCTCGCGACGAGCCGGACGTCCTCCTCGATCGTGCAGTTCCGCGCGACGACGCTGTCCACGATCTCGCTCCGCGCCCCGACCCGGCTCTCCTCGAGGACGAGGCTGTTCGTGACGCTCGCGTCCGCGTCGATCGTCGTGCCCTCGTACACGCACGAGTTGCTCACGACGCACCCCTTCGACACCCGGGATCCCCGCGCCAGGAACACGGGACCGTGGAGGGTCGCCCCGGGCTCCACGACCGCCCCCTCCTGGAGGATCAGCCGGCCGTCCGTCTTCGCGCCGGGGAGCTGGAGGGGCTTCCCCTCCCGCTTCACGATCTCCATGCTCGCCCGCCAGAGGTCCCGGGGGCGCCCGATGTCCATCCACACCCCGTCGAGCTCCTTCCCGTACACGGGGAGGCCCTTCGCGAGGAGCTTCGGGAACACGTCCTTCGCGAAGTCGAAGGGCTGGTCCGGCGGGATGAACTCGAGGACCTTCGGCTCGAGGATGTAGATCCCCGCGTTCGCGAGGTCGGAGAACGCCTCCTCCCGCTTCGGCTTCTCCCGGAACTTCACGATCCTCCCGCGGGCGTCCACGGCCGCGATCCCGTACTGGGTCGGGTCCGTGACCCGGGTCAGGGCGATCGTCGCGATCCCGCCCCGCTCCCGGTGGAACTCGTACAGAGCGCGGAAGTCCACGTCCGCGAGGACGTCCCCCATCGCGACGACGAACGTCTCCCCGATGAAGTTCGCGACCCGCCGGACCGCGCCCGCGGTCCCCGCCGGGGTCCCCTCGAAGGAGTACAGGATCGAGGCGTTGTAGTCGAGGCCGTCCCCGATGGACTGGATCACCTTGTCCGACAGGTACGAGGTCGTGATCACGATCTCCCGGAACCCGGAGGCGATCAGGGAGCGGATCACGAAGTCGATGCACGACCTTCCCGCGATCGGGATCAGGGGCTTCGGGCGCTTGAACGTGAGGGGCTTGAGGCGGGTGCCCTCCCCGCCCGCGAGGATCACTGCCTTCATCCCTTCATCTCCACGCGCCCCTTCTTCAGCAGGAGCTGGAGGGCCTCCTCCGCCGCCTTGTCGAGCTTGCGCTCGTCGAGGAGCTCCCTCCGGACCGTGATGTTCTGCTGGCGGAGGAGGTTCCGGGCTTCGCGGATCTCCGCGCGGTGCGTGTTCCGGATCGTGAGGACCTGCTCCCGCATCTCCATCGCCTTCCCGTGGAGCTCGTCCGCCCGGGTCCGGACCTTGAGGTACGCCTCGTGTTTCTTGTCCGCCTCCGCGCCGAGGGTGGAGATCTGGGCCGCGAGCGCGGCCACCTTCTCGTGCCGGTCCTTCGCCTCCGCGTTCAGCTTCACGACGAGCTCGTGCTCCTTGTCCGCGGCGCGGAACAGGTCCGTGATCGAGCCGTCCAGGTCCCGGACCTCCTTCCCGACCTTGTCCTGCTCGGACCGGAGGTGCTCCAGGGCCTTCAGCTCCTTCAGCTTCTCCCGGAGGTCGTCCAGGAGCGCGTTCTCCTCCTCGATCTTCAGGGTCGTGGTCTGCTGGCGCATCTCCATGCCCTTCACGTCCCTCCGGAGCCGCTCCAGCTCCCCCGAGATCGAGCCGTGGAGCTGCCCGCGGACCTTCCGCTTCAGCTCGATGAGGTCCCGGGCCTTCCGCTGGAATTCGTTCCGCCGGTCCCGGTGGGCCCGCATCTCGTCCACGAGGCGGTCCCGTTCGTCCCGGAGGGCCCGGGCCTGGTCCACGACCTCCTTCTTCTGCCCGTGGAGGAGGTCCCGCTCCTCGCGGGACACCGCCGCCTCCGCGTTCAGGGCGTCCCGACGCTGGATCAGGTTCTCGAGCTTGATCTCCGCCTGCTCCATCTCGGACTTCTCTTTCCTGCGGACCATGCGGGTCTCCCTCGAGAAGAGGAGCGCTATTTCCGAAACGGCAATTAACCTTTCGCCCCGGAGACCGCATTCGACAGGGTCGCGAAGTCCTGCGGGGCAAGGTTTTCCGCCCGGAGATCGCGGAACGGTAGGGAGGGGAGGACCTCCCGCCACGCGGCTCTCGCGTCCGCGAAGCGCCGCCACTCGAGGTCGAGCGCGTTCCCGATCGTCTTCCGGCGGTGCGCGAAGCACGCGTCCACGACCGCGTGGAACGTGTCCTCGTCCGCGACGCGGTACGCGGGCGGCCGCCGCACGAGCCGCACGACCGCGGAGTCGACCTTGGGTTGCGGGTGGAACGCGGACCGAGGGACCCTCTCGAGGATCTCCCCCGCCGCGCGGTGGGCGGCGTTCACCGTGAGGCGGGAATACGCCTTCGTCCCCGGCCTCGCGACGAGCCGTTCCGCGAACTCCCGCTGGAACATCAGCACCGCCCGGTCGAACGGATGGTCGAGGAGCTTGAACGTGATGGGTGAGGAAATCCGGTACGGGAGGTTCGAGACCATCACGTCGAACGCGGGCCACTCGATCCGCAGCGCGTCCCCCTGCACGACCTCGACCCGGTCCCCGAGATCCCGCAACGCGTCCGCGAGGCGGCGGTCCTTCTCGATCGCGAACACCCGCTTCGCCCGGCCCGCGAGGATCCCCGTCAGCACGCCGAGCCCTGGCCCCACCTCGAGCACGGTCTCGTCCGAGCGGATCAGAGCTCGCTCGACCTGACGGAGGGCGACCCTCTCGTCCACGAGGAAGTGCTGCCCGAGGCCGCGGCTCGCCCGGATCCCGAGACGATTCAGCTGTGCGGAGACGTCCCGCGCGCGCACACGTCGGAACGAAACGGGACGGATAAAGAGGGTGTCGGGTGCGCGCACCGAAGTTTTAAGTGAATCCCGGGAATTGACGGGATGTGGGCCTTCTCCAGCTCCTGCCGTTCCAGGAGACCGGCGGGAGCCTCGCGTGCATCACGGTCGGGGCGATCCTCGGCATCCTCGTCCTCATCCTCCTCGCGCTGATGGCGTACCAGCGGTACGTCGCGAGCCGACGCCCCGTCCAGCACCTCTGCGACTACTGCGGCCACATGGTCTCCGTCGCGAGCGACTGCCACCACGCCCCCGTGCGGGAGAAGTTTCTCCACGGGATCTGCACGGAGTGCAAGCGGGAGTGCCGGCTCGTCTGCGCGAAGTGCAAGCGCCCCGTCTGACGAGGCCTCTCCCCCGCGAGGGGATGCTGCCGTCCGTCCCGGAGTCTCAGCCCGCGAGCGGGAGCTCGATGTAGTCCACGCCCTCGCCGGATGGACCCACCAGGTACACGGCGACCGCGAAGTCGCCCGCCCGGGCGCCGTCCGTGGAGAGGGACACGCGCGGCACACCGCCGTTCTGGAACGTCCCCTCGGACGCGACGATCCCGTTCGCGTGGATGATCCGCACCATCACGCCGTACCCGGACGGCAGCCCCGACGCGTCCAGGGACACGTCGTAGCTTCCGAAGGAGGGATTCGCGATGGTGACGGACGGGAGGCGTGCGGCCTTCGCACCCGTCCCGTCGAACGCGGCGAGTGCGTACGTCGCGGTCGTGTGGGCGACGACGGGGTCGATAATCACGTTCGCCGGCACGATCCTGAGCTTCACTGCGTACGGCCCGGGCACGCCCGCCGCGAGCAGTTCCGCGCCGGAGACGTCCAGGCGGACCGTCTGGGGCGAGTTCGTCTGGTACCAGTCGTTGAACGAGATCCGCGTCCACGCGGTCGTCACGATGCTCGCGCCGCTCGGCGTGCTTCGCGTGAGCACCTGCCCGCTCGGGACCGAGTCCGCGGCGTACAGGGTGCCGGACAGGTCGTAGGACCCGAGGGCCCGGACGTTCACACCGGCTTCAAGGGTGAGATAGTCGAACTTCCCGTTGCCGTCGAGGTCCGTCCCGAAGTCCCGCACGGACCCGGTGAACTCGATCGGCATCCAGGGGGCGCGGAACTCGTACCAGTGCACGACCTCGGTGACGGTCGTCTCCGCCTGGACCCCGGTCGGGGTCGGCGGGAGGAGGTACGGAGCGCGAAGGCCGAACACGGAGCCGTCCGGTGGGGGCGCGAACGCCGGGGTCTCCGAGAAGCTGGAATCCGGCGTGCCGCAGCACGGATGGGACGTGACCGTCTGGTCCCCGCTGGTGATCCGGATCCGGAACTCCATCGGTCCGTTCACCCCGCTGAGGTACATCTCGTCCGAGGGCACGGAGACGTCGACCCGCTGGAGGCCTGGGGCCGCCTGGACGAACTGCGGGAGGCCGGAGTTCGCGCGTCCGCCTTGCCCGAAGAACCGGTCCGTCACGCCGGGAAGGGAAAGCCCGTCGCTCTCCGCCCGGAGCACGTAGATCCCCGCCTTCCGCACGGAGATCGGAACGCTGACGACGTATGCGTCCGCGAGGCCGTCCCCGTCGAAGTCCTGCTTCAAGGTCGTCGCGGCTCCCGCGATCGTCAGGTCCGAGGGCTGCTCCTGGAACGTCCGGTAGTCGAACGCGGGCGTCGTGTGGGACCACTGGTACACACGGCCGACCATGTCCGGCGATGCGGGCCGCTCGAACGCGCTGTCGCTCGGCTCACGGATCAGGGTGAGACGGACCGTGTACGGTCCGCTGATCCCGCCCTTCCGGATCTCCGGACCCCAGAACCCGAGCCCGAAGATGTCCGTCCCGCGGTCCATCTCCACGCGGCCCGTCGTCGTCGCGATCGCGTTCCCCGTGGCGGGGTCCGAGAGGACGCCGACTGCGGTGTAGTCCCCGGACTCGGGGAGGTCGACGGCGATCTTCGCGATCAAGTATTCGGGAGAACCCTGCCCGTCGAGGTCCACCGCGTTCACGGAGAACCCTCCCGGGAGCTGGTCTCCCCAGAACATATACCGATACACCGCAGCGCCCGCGATGGTGCTTGCGGCGATCACGCACAAGCCGAACAGGATGACCGCTGCTCGCCGAGAACTCGGGTCCGTTGTCAACTGGATTCCCTCCCTGCCCCTCCGATGGTCCTTTTTCGTATTTGGGTCTGCCGGTTCCGTTCGGTCCCACGGGTGTTCTCCCTCTCGTCACTTTCGGGGGACTCCCCACGGCCCCCTTCTCGCAGGGGGGTCGTAGGGTACCTTTATCCGCTCCCCCTGGATGGACGCGGCCCGTGCGCGTCGCGGAGCGTCCGTTCGGGTCGGCGGTCCGCGGGAAGCTGTCCCTCGGCTGCCGGCAGTGCGGGGAGGGTGCGAAGCTCGTCCTCTTCGTCACGGGCCTCTGCGGCTATCACTGCGTGTACTGCCCGGTCTCGGATGAAAAGATGTACAAAGACGTCGTGTACGCGGACGAGAAGCGCGTCACCTCGGACGAGGACGTCCTCGAGGAGGCCCGCGCGATCCGGGCGGAGGGGGTCGGGATCACGGGCGGCGACCCCCTCGACGCGGTCGACCGAACGTGCCACTACCTTCGGCTCCTGAAGGCCGAGTTCGGCCCGCGATTCCACTCCCACCTGTACACGATGACCGCGGACCCGGTGAAGGTCCGGAAGCTCGCGGAGGCGGGTCTCGATGAGATCCGGTTCCATGTCCCCCCAGGCCTGTGGAGCCGCGCCGCGGGATCCCCGTACGTCGCGGCCTCCCGCCTCGCCCGAGACCTCGGGATCAAGGTCGGTCTCGAGGTCCCCCTGCTCCCGGAACGCAAGGAGGACCTCCTCGCACTGATCGCGTGGGCGGAGGCGGAGGGCATCGCCTTCGTGAACCTGAACGAGCTCGAGTTCTCGGACTCGAACTACGCGCGGATGGCCCGCCAGGGGTACGAGACGAAGCACGAGCTCTCGTACGGGGTGAAGGGCTCCGACGCGGCCGCGGTCGACATCCTCGCGCAACCCCGGAAGATCACGGTCCACTACTGCACGAGCGGGTTCAAGGACGGGCGGCAGCTCCGGACCCGGATCCGGCGGCGCGCGGAGACGGTCGCGCGGCCGTGGGACGTCGTCACCGAGGACGGCACCCTGGTGAAGGGGGTGGTCGAGGGCGAGGGCCTCGCGGAGCTGATGCGGGACCTGTCCGAGACCCATCGCGTGCCGACGGACCTGATGGCGCTCGATCGCGCCCGCGGGCGGCTCGAGATCGCGCCCTGGGTCCTCGAGGAGCTCGCCCCCCGCCTCGGACGGCCCTCGTACATCGTCGAGGAGTACCCGACGGCGGACGCCCTCGAGGTCGAGCGGACCCCGCTCTCCTAGGTCCCGAGGACCTTCTTCTGGAGCACGACGGTCCCGGACGGGTCCGTGACGAGGAGCTGGTTCCACACGAGACCCTTCGCGATGAGGACCGTGAACCTCTGGTTCGAGGCCCGCCTCCACTTCGTCACCTTCGCGAGGCCAGGGTCCCGCCTCCGGATCGCCGCGACCGCGGGGTCGTCCGGCGGCGCGACCGCGAGGCTCCGGCACGTCTGGCACCGCTCCGCGGGCGGGGCCACGCACACGACGCAGTACGCCTGCTCGCAGCTCACGCACCGCGCGACGTATTCCGGCCCGACGGTCCTCCCGCAGATCGCGCACGCGTGGATGTGGTCCGGGCAGTACGGCTTCCGGCTGAGGGCGCACACCTCCGCGTGATCCGGGCACGCGGGGCGGCGGCACGTCGCGCACGGGGCGATCGCCCCCTCTACCGCGATGCAGGTCCGGCAGTGCACCCGGTCGCAGAACCCGCACGCGCTCACGCACTCCGGTCCCGCGAGGTGGCCGCCGAAGCACAAGACGGGCTCCCGGGTGGAGGCCCCGCACACCTCGCACCGCAGGGGCGGGACGTCGAGGGTCGCGGCGTCGAACTCCACCCGGACCGTCCGGCGGGCCCCCCGGTGCTCGAGCGTCACGTCCGCGTGCATCACATCGAGGAGCACGGTCCGAACATTGCACAGCTCGACCTCCCCCGCGAACCGGTACTTCTCCTCCGCCTCCGCGAGCCGCCGCTCCCGGTCGAGCTCGAGGGCGCGGGCCTCCGAGGCACCGGAGGCCCTCGAGTCCAGGACCTCGTTCACGGATCGGTCGAAGTACGACGTGATCCGTTCCACCTCCGCCTTCCGGAGGGCCTCCGCCTGCTCCCGGAACGCGGTCGCGTCCGCGGCGATCCGGCCCTCCAGGGCTTGGCACGCGGAGCGATACGCGGCCGCGATCCCCGCCCCGTCCACGGTTCCGTCCTCCGGGAGACCGGGCCTCTCCTCGAAGAGGGACGCCGCGGGCCTCCGCTCCTTCCCGGTGCGAGAATCGACGAGGACGGACTCGAACCGGTCTACCCGCTCGTCCGACATCATGCGGACCCGGAAGTTGAACAGGAGGTGGGGCACGGTCTCCGTGGACGACGCGTCCACGGCGACGGTCGCGTTCTTCGGGCGTATGCTCCCCGCGACGACGTCCGCGGGCGGGGTCGGCGGGGCCTCCACGCGGGCGACCGTGTGCCACCCCGCTCGGGTCGCGTCCTCGACGATCCGGTCGAGGAGGTAGCTTCCCACCGCGACGAGGTCCACGCGGGGGGCCGAGGCCGCGGCCCCGGGGTCGAACGAGATCCGGATCGCGTCCGCGCCGTCGAACGCCGGACGGAGGGACTCCGGGAGGGAGGCGCGGAAGACGCCGGGCTCCTCCTCCCGCAGCGGGGCGGACCTGCGCTCGAAGTACCGCCGGACGAACGCCTCGAGGTCTGCGGGCGAGGTCACGGCCCCGCCTCCGCGGCGAGGTCGTTCCCGAACAGTCCCTCCTCGTACGACTTCGTCGACTCGTACTTCTGTCGTGCCGCGAGGAGCTCCTCCCCGAATCGCTGGAGCTCTTCCCGCCGGCGGGCGAGGTCCTTCACGGTCCAGATGTCCATGAGGACCTCCTCGAACGTCTTCGCCTCGTCGAGGCGGCCGAGGACGAGGTCGAGCTCCCCGATGACGAGCTGGAACATGTTGATCTTCTTGTCGAGGAGTTCCATCACGTACTCCTCGATCGTGTCCCGAGCCCAGAGGTTCACGATCACGACGTCCCGGGTCTGCCCGATCCGGTGGACCCGCCCGATCCGCTGCTCGATCTTCAGCGGGTTCCACGGGAGGTCGAAGTTCACGACCGTGTTGCAGAACTGCAGGTTCCGACCCTCCCCGCCCGCCTCCGTGCTCAGGAAGACCCGGTTCCCCTCCCGGAACGCGCGGACGCTCGCCTCCTTCTCCCCGGGCGTCAGCCCGCCATGGAACACGGAGACCGCGTGGCCGTCCGCCTCCAGCATCGTGCGAAGGACATGCAGGGTCCGCAGGTACTGCGTGAACACGATCGTCTTGTCGGGGATCTTCGCGATGAGCTCGCGGAGCCGGCGCGCCTTCTCGTTCTCCGTGATCGCGGCCGCCCGTTCGTAGAGGTCGCCGAGGACGAGCCGGTCCTCGTACGCGAAGTTCGGGCTCTCCTTCATCCGCCGGAGGGTCTCCGCGGCCGCGAACGTGCTGCTCCCCATCTCCTTCTGGAGGACGATCAGGGCGAGACGGTTCACGCTCGTCGAGCCTCGGCCGTACGCGGGATATCGGTCCCGGACGAAGTCCGTGACGGCCTCGTACAGCTTCCGCTCCGGGCGGGACAGGACGATCTCCGCGGGGAACACCCGCCGGGGCGGGAGGACGAGGACCGTGCTCCTCCGGTTCCGAATCATCACCTCCCGCAGGAGACGCTTCAGCTCCCCGGGGTTCGCCGGGGTCCGCGGGTCCCCCCGCCGGAGGAACCGTCGGCGGAACCCTCCGAACGAACTCAGGGTCCCTGGCCGGAGGAGGGTCACGAGGTTGAACAGCTCCTCGAGGTCGTTCTGAACGGGCGTGGCGGTGAGGAGGAGCATGTACTTCTTCCGCACGGAGGCGACGAGCTTCCAGTTCTTCGTCGTGCGGTTCTTCAGCTTGTGGGCCTCGTCCACGATCACGACGTCGTACGCGAGCCGCTGGATCTCCTCCCGGTGGACGTCCCGCTTCGCGGTGTCGATCGACGAGATCACGAGGTCGTGGCGGGCCCAATCCTCGAACTCGTCCATGATCTCGAACGGGAGGCCGAACTTCGTCTCCATCTCCTCCCGCCACTGGGCCACGAGGGAGGCGGGGGTGAGGATCAGGATCTTCCGCGCGAGGCCCCGCACAACGAGCTCCTTCAGGACGATCCCCGCCTCGATCGTCTTCCCGAGCCCTACCTCGTCCGCGAGGATCGCCCGCCCCCGCATCGTCCGCAGGACCCGGAGGGCGGTGTCCACCTGGTAGGCGTAGTGACGAACGCCCCGGATCAGGGGCAGGGACAGGAGGACGTCGAAGCCGGACTGGAGCCCGAGGAGGCGGGCCTTGTAGTGGAGGACCCAGTCCGCGGGGTCATCCACGACGCCGTCCCGGATCTTCGCGAGGACGAGCGCGTTGCGGGGAGAGAACGTCAGGCCCGGGACTCGGGTCGCCTCGTAGGCGAACGCCGCGAGCGCCTCGGGCGCCGGCCCCGCATCGGCCGGAGGAGCCGGCGGCGGGGGGGCCTCGGGGGTCGGCGCGGGAGGCGGTTCGTCCGGCTCAAGGATCGCGAGGCGGCCGCATGCCTCGCAGTCCCCGCGGTCGCACTCCGCCGCCCCGAGGTTCGCGGCGATCAGCCCCGCCAGGAGGGCCTCGACTCGGGCGGCGAGGGCGGGATCCGGCGTCTCTCCCCGCATCCGGAGGCGGCCCGCCTCGTAGAGGGCGAGGCGCCCGTCGTTGTCCAGGACGGCGTACCGCTTCGCCTTGCTCGCGAAGTGGACGAGCTCCCAACCCTGGAACGCGTCGGCGACGGGAATGGGTCCGACGATTCCGTGGCGCGGGGTTAAAGTTTCCGAAGGGAGGCCCGAACGCGCTCGCCGGGGTCGGGCTCAGGCGACGCTCACGCTCTGGATCGGGAAGTGGCGGGAGATCAGGTCCCGCGCGACCCGGAGGTTCTTCCCCTCCCGGCCGATCGCCTTCCCCTTCATCGATGCGTCGACCGTGACGGTCGCGTGGGTCACGTCCCCGCGCTGCTCGATGTCCACTTTCTTCACCTTGTAACTTCGGAACACGTTCGCGATGAACGTGGCGGGCTCCTCCGCGTACTCGACGACGAGGATGTCCCGGTTCATCAGGCGGCGCAGCTTCGCCACGTTCTCCCCCTTCTTCCCGATCGCCCGGCCGATGTCCCCGGTCCGGACGACGTACACGATGCGGTCCGGAGTGTCGAGGCAGTCGACGACCGTCGTGCGGGTGACGTCCTGGAAGAGGGACGCGTAACGAAGGGTGTCGCCCGTGAACGTGACTTCGGCCATTCGGCAAACCTAGAGGGAAAGGATGTTCGACTCGCCGGGGTCGAGGACGGCGAGGGCGGAGACGGAGAACGGCACGCCGCACGCGGCGCCGAGCTCCGCGTTCGTCCCGGGGAACACGTGCACCTTCACCCCGGGCATCGTCCGGAGCTCCTGATCGGGGCAGTTCGCGCTCACGACGACGAGGCGGGCCTTCTTCCCTTTCGCGACCCGCTTCGCCCGGCGCGCCCCGAGCACCACTTTCCCGGTGTCCACTGCGACCTTCAGCGCCCGCGCCTCGTCTATCACTTCGCCGCCTCCCGCTTCGCGCTCGGGCGGTACACGAGGTTCACGGCCCCCGTGCCGAGGGTCACAGGCTGGCCCACGATCACGTTCTCCGCGACGCCGTCGAGGTAGTCCACCTCGCCCGTGATCGCAGCATGGAGGAGGTGGTGGGCGGTGATCTCGAACGCGGCCCGGGCGAGCACGCTCGACTTCCGCCCGGAGATCCCGTGGCGGCCGATCGCCTTCACGTCCCCGTCGTTCGTCATCATGTCCGCCACGAGCATGATGTGCCGGATGTCCACGGTGAGCCCCTGCTCCTGGAGGGTGTCGTACGCCTCCTTGATGATCGAGTTCCGCGCGGCCTCGACGCCGAGGACGTCGAAGATCTCCTGGATCGAGTTCGTCGTCGTGTGGGCGGGGTCCGCGTACGGGAGCTCGAGGGCCTTCGCCAGGTTCGATCCCTCCGTGTAGATCACGTACCGGTCCCCCCGCTTTCGAATGATCGCCCGGCGAATGCCGTCGATCCCCTTGATTCGGTTCGTCTTCATCTGCTCGAGGATCCGCTGGAGCTTCTTGAACGAGGGCTCCCCCGCTTCCACGACGAACCCCTTCACGCTCTTCGCGGTGTTCCCGACGGTCCGCTTCAGCTCCTTCGGCGTCGCGAACTTACGGAGCCTCTCCTCGAGGTCCGTGTACGTGATGCCCCGCGCCTTCATCCGGTGGTCGTCCGGGAAGATCAGGACCTGCATGTTCACGAGGTCCGTCTCGATGTCCGTGACGTCCTCGAGGTTCGTCATCTCGATCTCCTGGGCGATCCGCCGCATCTTCTCCAGGTCCTTCGCGCCCTCCTTGATCTGGATCTCCATGATTGGTGTCGAGGGGACGCGCCGGGCGTCCACGATCTCGATCAACCTCGGGAGGCCCAGGGTAACGTTCATCTCCGCGACCCCCGCATAGTGAAACGTCCTCATGGTGTTGTGCGTGACGATTCCCTCCGCCGTCGTGAACGTCTCCAGATCTGGCACGGACAGGTCGTACACCGGCTCCGAGGGGGGCGGGAGCTCCTCGATCTTGAGAATCTCGTCCCAGGCGACGTCTTCGTCCAGGTGTTCCCGCAGTCGTTTCAAATCCGCGACGATATCTACGCCCAGCTCTCGCGCGCGCGTTTCGAATCGTTCAATGTATCGCGCCAAGGTCGCCCGCCCGATCCGCTGGCGTCGAGTGAAATTGTTGACGTACCTCGTCGGGATCCGGACCCGGACGGCGACGGTATGGAGGATGCCCCCGAAGCCGGCGACCATGTCGAGCGCGTCATAGGTGTACCGGCCCTGTGAACGCGAGCAGAGGGCGTCGAGCTGTTTTCTCTTCTCGGTCGACTCGAATCCGACCGCATCGCGGAATCGCTGGGCGTAACGGCGAGGAATCCACAGGGTGTACTGGCGCCCCGTGGATCCCTTGCTCGCGAGGACTCCGAATCGCGACAGGAGGAGGGCGATGCCGTCGATCAGTTCTCTCGAGTTCGAACTCGCACGGATCGCTCCGCGTGAGACGGACACGTTCCCGTCGCCTTCGAAGTATGCGCGCAACAGAGCGGAGACGCAGGGATCGCCCGCGCCATAGGCGAAGTCGGGCACACGCTTCCGAGCGGACCCGACCCCGCAGACCCGTTGCAGGAACCGGGAGAGGACGGTGGATCGGAGATGGAGGTCGTGCCCGACGGAGAACCCTCTGTCATTGTCGAATTCGCTGTATCGGATTCCCAGGGTTCTGGCCACGGACTGGGTCCTCCGCAAGAACCGTCCCTCCGTGTTCGAGATGTTCATGTAGTATCGCGCCGCCCACCCCTCGGAGAGGTACGCCCCCACGAGCCAACCTACCTTGTCGTCGAGGGGAAGCCGCTCGGGGATTCTCGCGCGACTGTGGTTCTGGAACGGATAGACGAAGCCATCCTCGATCGGGAGTGTGGAACGGCCGTCTAGGTGGCGGGCGAGGGCGGCGGGTCCGACCGGTACGACGAAACGGTGATCGTCCTCCATCCAGCGGGCTTGATTGGACGCGCGGGCCATGGCGAGCTCGCTTCCATACCAGAACTCCGTCTTCGGCAGGACCTCGCTTACGTCGAGCTCCGTGCCGGGGCTCGGGACGGCCAAACGGCGAACGACCGGGACTCGGTCGCCGGGCCGCAACAGGCTCCCCAGGACGGGCGTGACCCGGCCGTTCGTCCGAACGACGAACGAGTGGTTCGCGGTCGCCGTGATCTCCCGCCCCGAGCGGGTCCGAATCCGCAGCAACCGCGAATCATGGGCATGCCGGCTCGCAGACTGGACCCGCTTCCAGACGATCTTCCCGTCCTTCGCGAGGCTCGGGACCTCGAGGCGGACATCGGGCGGAAGGTCGCACCACTCCGTCGGACCGACGCGCACCGGTCGATACCGGGTCATGAGTTCGTCGACGACATCCCCGATCATGACGACCCGCACACGTTCACGATCGCGGACGAGGATCTTTTCACTGCGTGGGAGACTCATCTGAGTCCCGGGTTCACCGATGGACTGCGCGGACACGATTCCCGCGCTCTCGTTCGGGTCGATCCGGTGGGATTCATACCGGTCCGAGATCTTCGTCAGGACCTCGAGGAGCTTCTTCCGTCCCACCTTGATTCCGTGCATCTTCGTCGCGAGTTCCGCGACGAGGGACCGCGGGAGGAACCGGCCCATCTCCTTCAGAGCGTCGTAGAGGTCCTGCTCCCCTTTCGTGAGCGGCGGGGCCTTCTGGGGGATCTCCGGCAGCGCCTCCGCCACGTCGGGCGCGGCCGCGACACCCGCCTTCGCCTTCGCCCGGGGCTTCGCGACTTTCTTCGGCGCCGCGGGGGCGGGGACGGGCTTCTCCGAGGGCATCGCCCCGACCTTCTGGAGGACGCGGATCGCGTCTTTCTCCGCAATGAACTTCTTCAACCGCTCCGGCTTCGAGCTCACGAGCTTCTCGAGCGTGAACCCCGCATCCGCGAGGATCTCCGCGGTCCTCTTCGCGACGCCCCGCTTCCGGAGCGCGTCCACGGTCGCCAGGCGGCTCATCGTCACTCCTCCGTCCCGGGCTCTTCCTCTTCGACCTCGACCTCCTCGTCGGAGACCTCGGGGTTCATGTCCTTCTCCGTGAGGCCGTACGAGGCCATCTCCTGCTCCCTCAGGCGCTCCTGCCACGAGGGCTCCTCGCCGAGGACCTCCTGCAGGATGTCGTCGACGTCGACGGGCTTGCCCTGGATGGAGCGGGAGGGGTCGACCCCGTCCTCCCCGAACCGGAACTGGATGATCGTGTCCCCCGTGTTCCGGACCGTGCCGTCCTCCTTCACCTTGAGGTCCTCGAGGGCGTTGATCAGCCGGCGCTGCATGTAGCCGGACCTCGACGTCCGGACCGCCGTGTCGACGAGGCCCTCGCGCCCGCCCATCGCGTGGAAGAAGTACTCCGTCGGGTAGAGCCCGGACTTGTACGAGGATCGCACGAAGCCCTTCGCCTCCGCGCCGAGGTCCCCCTTCCGGAAATGCGGCAGGGTCCGGTTCCAGTACCCCCGGCTCAGGCGCTCCCCCCGGACCGCCTGCTGGCCGATCGAGCCCGCCATCTGGGACAGGTTCAGCATCGAGCCGCGGGCCCCGGAGCGGGCCATGATCACCGCGGAGTTCTCCATCCCGAGGTGCTTCGACGCGATCTGCCCCGCCTGGTCACGGGCCCTGCCGAGGGTCTTCATCGCTTCCACCTCGAGGGTCTCCTCCAGGGACCGCCCGGGCATCTGTTCGAGCTCTCCCCGCTTGTACCGCTCGACGAGGGCCTCGACGTCCGCGACCGCCTTCCGGAGGACCTCCGCGATCTGCTTCTTCGCCTCCTCCGGGATGTCCTCGTCGTCGATCCCCGTCGTGAAGCCGCGGACCATGATCGCGCCGATCGCGAGCTTCGTCGCCTTGTCGATGAACTCCCGGGCCGCGTCGGGGCCGTAGTCCCGGGCGATCTTGTCCAGGATCTTTCCCTTGAACGCGCCGACGGCGTTCTCGTCGATCGTGCCGCTGGAGACGTCCCCGTTCTTGATCACGACGAGCGCGTCCTCGTCCTTCAGCTCCCGCAGGGACGTGAGCCCCTTCGGTGCGATCGAGGACTTGAACGTGAGGCTCAGGTCTTTCGGGAGGATCATCGAGAACAGCTGCTTCCCGGTCCAGTACTCCTGGCCCCCCTTCTTCACGGCGGGCCCGGGGAGGTCCCGGACCCCGATCTTGCTCAGGATGAACGCGGTCTCCTCCTTCGTGAACTTGGCGTCCTTGTACGTGAGGAGGAAGGCACCCGTGATGTGGTCGTGGATCCCGCCGATCACGGGCCCGCCGAACCTCGGGCTCAGGATGTGCTCCTGGACCCGCATCAGGACGCGGGCCTCCGCGCGGGCCTCCTCGCTCTGGAGGACGTGGAGGTTCATCTCGTCGCCGTCGAAGTCCGCGTTGTACGGCGGGCACACGGCGAGGTTGAACCGGAACGTCTTGTGGGGCATCACGCGGACCTCGTGGGCCATCATCGACATCCGGTGGAGGGAGGGCTGCCGGTTGAACAGGACGATGTCCCCGTCCACGAGCTGCCGCTCCACGATGTACCCGATCTCGACGGTCTCCGCGACCGCCTCCGCGTTCTTGTCCGTCACCCGGATCCGGCGTCCGTCGGATCGGATCACGTAGTTCACGCCGGGGATGTAGAACTCCCCGACGGGCGCGGCGGGGATCGTCCCCCGCTTCACCCACTCCTTCACGATGTCCAGGTTGTACGACTGCACGTGGATCGGGACCGTGAGCTCGCGGGCCGCCTCCACGGGGACGCCGACCTCGTTGATCGACAGGACGGGGTCCGGGCTGATCACGGTCCGGGCGCTGAAGTTCACGCGCTTCCCGCTGAGGTTCGACCGGAAGCGGCCCTCCTTGCCCTTGAGCCTCTGGACGAGGGTCTTCAGGGGCCGGCCCGACCGGTGCCGCGCGGGCGGGATCCCGCTCGTCTGGTTGTCGAAGTACGTCGTGACGTGGTACTGCAGGAGCTCCCAGAGGTCCTCGACGATGAGCTGCGGCGCGCCCGCGTCCCGGTTCTCGCGAAGCCGCTGGTTGATCCGGAGCACGTCCACGAGCTTGTGGGTGAGGTCGTCCTCGGACCGGTCCCCGCTCTCGAGGGTGATCGAGGGGCGGACCGTCACGGGGGGCACCAGCAGGGCCGTGAGGATCATCCACTCCGGTCGCGCGACGTCCGGGTTGATCCCGAGGACCCGGAGGTCCTCGTTCGGGATCCGCTCGAGCCGCTCCCGTACCTCTTTCGGGGTGAGCTTGTGGCCGCTCTCCCGGAACGTCGTGGGCTTGTCAAGGGTGACCTTCTGCTGCTCCTCGCCGCAGTGCGGGCACCGCTGCCGCTTCGTCGCCTCCCGCGCGGTCTCCTTTGTGACGAACTGGATGTCCTGCTCCCCGCCGAGCTCCTCCATCTGCTCCATCTCGTCCCGGAATTCCTCCGCCTGTTGCTTCGTGAGGAGGAGCCGCCCGCATCGGCGGCACGTCGCCTGGAGGAGCTTCTTGAGCTCCTTCACGTATCCGACGTGGATCACGGGCATCGCGAGGTCGATGTGCCCGAAGTGGCCGGGGCAGTCGTCGACCTTCCCCCCGCACGTCTTGCACCGCAGGCCGGGCTCGATGACGCCGAGGTGGGAGTCCATCAGGCCCATGTCGATCGGGAAGCCGTCGTCGTCGTACGTGTCCGCCGTGATGATCTTCGTCGCGGACATCCGCCGGATCTCGTCCGGGCTGAGGAGGGCGAACCGGATCGCCCGGATCCGTTTCGTGACCCCGCGTGCCGCCATCATTTGAGGTCCTCCAGTTGAAGCCGCATGGCGACGCCAAGGGACAGCATCTCGTCGAGGAGGAGCTTGAACGCGTACGAGGTCTGCACCGGGTAGATGTTCGAGTTGTTCTCGCAGACCGGGCACCGGAGCATCCCCTTGCGGTCCTTGATCGCGAAGTGCCCGCACTCGGGGTTCCCGCAGACGTACTGGATCGTTCCGTCCGATTCGTCGAGGAGGCGGTCCTTGATCACCATCGCGGCCCCGTGGCCGATCAGGCAGTCCCGCTCCATCTCCCCGAACCGGAGCCCGCCCTGGCGGGACCGTCCCTCCGTGGGCTGGCGGGTGAGAATCTGCACGGGCCCGCGGGAGCGCACGTGGAGTTTCCCGGAGACCATGTGGTGGAGCTTCTGGTAGTAGATCACGCCGATGAAGATCTCCGCGGGGATCATCCGCCCCGTCGTGCCGTCGTACAGGACCTCCTTCCCGTTCGACTTGAACCCGTTCGCCTCGAGGGCCGCGCGGAGGCTCTCCTCCCGCTCCCCGCTGAACGGCGTCCCGTCGATGAAGCGGCCCTCCATCGCGCCGACTTTGCCGCCGATCTGCTCGAGGACGTGCGCGACCGTCATCCGGGAGGGGATCGCATGCGGGTTGATGATCAGGTCCGGGATGATCCCCGTCGAGGTGAACGGAAGGTCCTCGTTCTGCGCGATCAGGCCGATCACGCCCTTCTGCCCGTGGCGGGAGGCGAACTTGTCCCCGAGCTCCGGCACCCTCAGGTCGCGCACCTTCACCTTCGCGAGCTTCGAGCCGTTCTCGCTCTCCGTAAGCATCACGGAGTCGACCCAGCCGCTCTCGCCGTGGCGGACAGTGATCGACGTCTCCCGCCGTTTCTGCGGCGTGAGGAAGTCCGTCTCCTCCTCGAGGAACCGAGGCGGGCTCGTCTTCCCGATCAGGACCTCGCCGCCCTGGACGAGCACCTCCGGGGAGATCAGGCCGTCGTCCGGCGTGAGGTTCGCGTAACTCAGGTCCGCCCGCGCGCCGCGGACGTCCGGGGACGGGATCTCGAAGTGGTCCTCCTGGCCGCCGGGGTACCGCCGCTCCTCCGCGCGGTACGTCCGCATGAACGTGGACCGCCCGAGGCCCCGGTCGATGGAGGCCTTGTTCATCACGATCGCGTCCTCCATGTTGTACCCGTTGTACGACATCACCGCGACGACGAAGTTCTGGCCCGCGGGCCGCTCGTTGAACGAGAGGTACTTCATCGACTCCGTCTGGACCGTCGGCTGCTGCGGGTAGTGGAGGAGGTGGCTGCGGGTGTCCGGGCGGGTGCGGTAGTTGCTCGCCGCGAGCCCGAGGGACTGCTTCGCCATCCCCGCGCCCATCGTGACCCGCGGGGAGGAGTTGTGCTCCGGGTACGGCACGAGGCCGCTCGCGACCCCGAGGATCACGAGGGGGTCGACCTCGCAGTGCGTGTGGTCCTGGGTGAGGGACGCCTTCACGCTGAACGTCTTCCCGCATCGCTTGCAGAGCAGATCGACGGTCTCGCTCGCCGCGCCAAGGTTCGCCCACTCCACGTCGCTTCGGCTGATCGGCTCCTTGCACTCCTTGCAGCGGGCGGGGACGTCGAACGGATACAGGGCGATGTACGTGTCCTCCTCTTCCTCCGCGTCGATCCACTCCACGACCCCGTTCCGGCTCAGATCGCTGAACCGCCACTTCCCGATCTTCAGGTCGTCGAGGTGCTTCCGGGTGAGGACGAGGCGGCCGTTCTTCACGACGAGGAGCGGGCGCCGGATCCGGCCTTCGTCGCAGTTCAGGAGGACCTCGCTCATGTTCTCGTCGAAGTGGACGTTCACCTCAGGGGACAGGAGGCCCGTGCGTCGCCGATCCCGGATCTCGGAGATCAAGGCGGCGGGATCTTCATGGAGCCCGACGAGGTCCCCGTTCACGTATACGCGGGTCGCCGTCGTCTGCCCCTTCACCTGGCGGGTGCCGAGGTCCGCGAGGAGCAGCTTCACCTCTTCCTCCGGGAAACCCTCGGACACGTCGATCACGAGGGCGCAGTTTTTCACGAGGCCGCAGTTCTGGCCCTCCGGGGTCTCGTTCGGGCACAGCCGTCCCCACTGCGTCGGGTGGAGGTCCCGGGCCTCGAAGTGCGGCTGGGATCGCGTGAGCGGGGAGGTCACCCGGCGGAGGTGGCTGAGGGCGGACATGTTCGACGTCCGGTCGAGGAGCTGGCTCACCCCGGCGCGCCCGCCCACCCAGTTCCCCGTCGCGAGGGCGTGGAGGAGCCGCTGGCTGAGGAGGTCCGGCCGGATCGCCGAGCTGATCTTGATCTCCTTCCGGCGCGCGTACGACCGCTCGAGCTGGTACTTCAGGTCCTTCACGAGGTTCGCGAACGCGACCCGGAACAGGTCCTCCATGAGGTCCCCCGCGAGCTTCAGACGCTTGTTCGCGTAGTGGTCCTTGTCGTCTTCCCGCCGCCGCCCGAGGTGGAGCTCGAGGACGGAGCGGGCGACCCGCCCGAGGAACACGGCCTTCTTGATCCGGTCCTCCCGGGTGTCCCCGAGGTGGGGGAGGAGGGACCGGTCCAGGATCGACTCGACCTTCTTCGTCCGGTACTCCTTCGCCTGCCCGGTCGCGAACTTCCGCTCGAGGTAGTTCACCGCGTCGTCGCGGGTGAAAATCCCGTTCGGCGGGTACAGCTTCTTGTTCTGGCACTCCTCGATGTTCGCGTAGACGATGTTCGCCATCTCCTGGACGGAGACGATTGCGTTGTAGATCTCCTCGTCCTTCTCCATCCCGAGGGCTTTCATCAGGATGATGAGGGGGATCTGGCCCGACGCCGTCGGGACCGTGACGATGAGCATCCCGTCCTTCTTCATCTCGACTAGGGTGAGGGCCCGGTACCCCTCGCGCTGGGAGAACACCTTCGCGACAGGGACCCGGCGTCCGTACCGCTCGTTGTACTCCACGAGCACCCGGTTCGGCGCGAGGTCCTCGAGGGAGATCAGGGCCCGCTCCGTCCCGCCGATGATGAAGTAGCCGCCCGCGTCGTACGGGTCCTCCCCCATCTCGATGAGCTTCTGGCGGTACTCGGACTCCGTGAGCTCCCCCTCGATCTCGAGGTTCTCCTTGTGCAGGGAGCATTTCTTGGACTTCGCCATCACGGGCAGGTTCCCGACGTGGACCCGCTCGGGCTCCCGCTCGATCCCGTTCTCGACGACTGTGAAGTCGAGGTAGATCGGGGCCGTGTAGTTCAGGTTCCGGAGCCGCGCCTCCATCGGCGTGAGGGCGTGGGTCGCCCCGTTCGCCTCCTTCACGATCGGCGTCCCGACGGAGATCGTGGGCTTCGCGTCGAGGTCCGCCCGCCCCCGGTCGTCCCGGCGGCGTCCGATTCGGATTTCGATGATGTCCCCCTCCGTGCGGTCCTCGTCGAGCTTGAAGATCCCGCGGCGGTCGTCCTCCGGGGAGGAACGCATGCTGTCGACGATCCGCTGCATCCGCGAGTTCGGGTTGTCGATCGTCGGCAGAAAGTCGTTGAACGACGCGATGTGGTGGTTTACGATCGAGCGTTCCCGGAAGAACGCTTCGACAAGTTCTCTCATGCCCTACCTCCCGATGACGAGCCGATACGCTTCCGAGATGCCCGCGGTCTCCGAGATCCGCGTGACCTTGATGATCCGGCCCTCCGCGATCGGGCCGTGGACCCGCTCCAGGACCTGGATCACGGGGTCCGCCTTCTTGATCTTCGGCAGCTGGTCCTTCGTGATCCGCAGCGCCTTGAGGACCCGCTCCGCCTCGTCGTCCGCAAGGAGCCGATGTTCTGGAACGAGCCTGTGCTGGAGCACGTTGAATTTCATCCTCGAGTCGCCTCCCTGACCAGCCTAGCGTTCTCCCTTTGTTTGCGCATGGTTCCCCGGACGGGCCCGCGGGGATTTTCGGGCCCTGTCGCGGAGCAACAAGGCGCTTTCGAACCCCGGACCATCCGGTTTCTTCGCCCACCGGATCTCGGGCGGACCCGACACCTGGTGGGTTAAAAGCCGGATGCTCTTTCTAGGGACGACTGCGATGTTCCGCCGCCGTCCAACCTAGCTGAGCTACGGGCCCGCGGGGAGGTTGGCGGTCCATGCGACTTGCGCTCTATTGCGATGTTCTAGTTAAGCTTTGCGTCTCGACGGAGCCCTTCGGGGAAGCACGTCCGTCCGATCCGCATCCGCCATGGATCGATGGCCCCTTCTCGGGACCGACGCGCGCGCCCGACATAGGTTGATATAGAAACCGTGGATTCGAGCCCCCTCCATGCTTCGCGTCGAGCGGCGGTGCAACTCCTGCGGAATCGTCCTCCATGGGACCGGGACGACGACGTTCCTCTGTCCGAGCTGCGGCAAGACCACGATCGGGCGTTGCGCGCGGTGTCGGGACCAGTCCGTCGCGTACAAGTGCCCGGAGTGCGGGTTCAAGGGTCCGTAGGGGTTCGCGATGGGGAAGGTCGCGATCTCGTTCCGGATCATGCCGGACGGCGTGGAGGTCGACCTCGGGAAGCTCGAGGCGGCGGTCCGCAAGGCCCTCGGCGGCCGGCTGAAGAAGCTCGAGACAAAGCCCATCGCATTCGGTCTGAAGGCCATCGAGGTGATCGCCGTCGTCGACGACAAGAGCGGGGAGATGGAGTCTCTCGAGGCCGCCCTCGGCGCGATCCCCCGCGTTGGCGGGGTCGAGACGACGGAAGTCACCCTTCTCTAGTACGCGAACTCCCCGCGGACGAACGCGCGCGTGCGGGGGTCCCTCGGGTTCTCAAAGAACTCCTCGACCGGGCCCACTTCGACGATCCGTCCCTCGAGGAGGAGCGCGACCCGCCCCGCGAGGCGCTTCGCCTGGAACATGTTGTGGGTGACGAGGACGACGGTCGCCCCCGTCGATCGGTTGTACTCCCGCACCGCGGCCTCCAGGATGTTCACGTTCGAGGGGTCGAGGTTCACGGTGAACTCGTCGAGTAGGAGGAGGTCCGGGCGGACGACCGCGGCACGGGCGAATGCGACCCGCTGCGCCTCCCCCGCGGAGAGGACGGACGCCCTCGCGCCCGCGAGGTGCGCCATTCCCACCCCTTGGAGCGCGTCCGCGGTCCGCCGAGTGAGCTCCTCGCCCTCCACGTCCCGGATGCAGAGCCCGAAGGACACGTTGTACGCGGCGGTCCCACGGAACAGGAACGGATTCTGAGCGACCATCCCGACCCGACGGCGGAGCGCGATCCGGGCTGCGAGGTCCGATGGCGCGACCGCGTCGTCGTAGAGGATCGTCCCCGCCTCCGGCCGGAGGAGGAAGTCCACGCACCGGAGGAGGGTCGTCTTCCCCGCCCCGCTGGGCCCGACGATCGCAAAGATCTCCCCGGGCTCTACGCGGAGGTCGATCCCTTCGAGGACCGTCCGCGCACCGAACGACTTGACGAGGCCCGAGGCCGCGAGGGACATCGTCATGCCAGGGTCCTCTCCTGGAGACGGTACAGCAGGGAGTAGATCAGGGCCGCAATCACGAGGAGGATCACGCCGAGGGCGACCGCGTGCGAGTACTCCGCCTGTCCGATGTCCGTGATGATCGTCGTCGTGAGGACCTGCGTCTGTCCCTCGATGTGACCCCCGACGATGAACACGGCCCCGACCTCGGAGATCGCGCGGCCGAACCCGACCATGATCGCGGTGAGCACGCCCGCCGCGGCCTCCCGGAGGACCGTGACGGAGAGCTGGTACCGGTCCGCCCCGAGGACGAACGCCGTGTCCTTCACCCGGCGCTCCACGGTCGAGACCACGGACATCGTGATCCCGAGGATGATCGGGGTGACGATGACGACCTGCGCGATCACCATCCCCAGGGGTGTGTACAGGAGCCGGAGCGGACCGAGGGGACCCGCTTTCGAAAGGACCAGGAAGACGAGGAGGCCCGCCAGCACCGGCGGGAGCCCGTACAGGGTGAAGAGGATGTTCCGGAGGAGGCGACCGCTCCCGACCTCGCGAAGGCCAAGCAGGGTCCCAACGGGGACCGCGATGAGGGTCGCGACGAGCGTGGACGTCCCGGAGACGAGGAGGGAGAGGGCCGTGATCTGGACGATGTCGCCCGCCACGTCAGCACGTCCCCGCACCGTTCGGGGTGAAGATCGTGTGGCCGTTCACCGCGAACGCGCCGATGAGCCCCTGCCCTCGAGCGCTAACGAGCCACCGGGCGAACGCGACCGCGTGGTCCACGGCGACCCCGGGATGCAGCGCGGGATTCACGGGGATCACCGAGTATTGGTTCCGGAGCACGGAGTCTCCCCGGCTGTAG
>JAIBJG010000124.1 GCA_020029475.1 Methanobacteriota archaeon
ACCTTCTTCTGGACGATCGGCGTCACGGCGGGCTTCCGGATCACCTTCTTCGGCACGGCCTCGGACGGGGCCGCTCCCGCGGGCTCCCCGCCGGAGGGGGCCGTCGTCGACGGTCCGCTCGGGGGCCGCTTCTCGTCCTTGAGGTACGTGCCGCACTTGTGGCAGACCGTCGCGGTCACGGAGTTCAGGGTGCCGCACGCGGGACAGGGCTTCGACCCCATCTTCCGCATCTCCTCTTCCTCGCGGAGCCAGTCCTCGAACGTCACGAACGTGGGCTGCTTCCGCCACCACTCCTGGAACTCCCGCTCCGTCAGGGAGCGGCCGAGGACTCGCTGGGACTCGTCGCGGAACTTGGCGACCACCTCGTCGTACTGCATCCGCATCTTCTCTTGGTAGTCCGCCATCTCCACCTTGCCCGTCGCGAACTCGACGCCGCACTCCGGGCACTGCTTCACGTCCACGGGGATCCAGGCCTGGCAGTTCGAGCACTTCGCCATGTCCTTCTCGAACTCGACCCCGCACTTCGGGCACGTCGTGGAGTCCTCGGGGATGAAGGAGCCGCACTCGCCGCACTCCACCATCTTTCCGAGCCCGTACACCCGGAAGTACATCGTCACCGCGACGATCGCGATCACGGCCGCGACCACGATGATCAACCACAACCACACCGGGAGCCCCAGGAAGATGATGTTCCAGAACGTCGTGGGGTTCCGGATCGTGATCGTCTGGGTGTCCTGCCCGAGGCTGGTCCCCGCCGGGCTCGACGCGCGGATCGTGTGGGGTCCATCCGTCGCGCTCAGCGGGATCGTCAGGCCCGTCCGCCACGAGCCGTCCCCCTCGGAGACGGCGTTCGCGGAGCCAGCGGGGTTTTGGTTCTGATCCAGGAACTCGACGAGGATCGGGATCCCCGGCAGGGCGTCCCCGCCGACGGACTCCGTGACGAAGCCCTCGACCAGGATCGTCTCGCCCGGCGCGTACCCGTTCACGGGGGTCGGGAGCGGGTTCATCGTGATCGAGCCGGAGGGGGGCTGGAGGTTCACGGACTGGTTCGCCCAGTTGTTCGATTCATCGCTCTCGACGATCGTCCCCCTCCCCATCGTGGGGTTGCCGTTCGCATCGTAGGAGTCCGCGAACACGGTGAGGTTCTTGAGGCCCACCGCGGTCGGAGAGAGGACCATGACGATCGCGTCCGTGAAGCTCTGCGCGGCGACGCTCACGTCGTCCGTGTGCCCGAGGAGGACGGAGGTGTTCCCCTCCAGGAAGACGGAGATCGAGAAGCCGACCGCCGCGGTGTCCCCGTTGTTGTGGACCCTGACCGGCAGGGCAAAGGGCACGCCGCGGATGCCATTGAAGGTGCCCGGGAAGTCCGTCGTGAGGAGGACGATGTCCGGCTTCGTGCTCACCGTGACGGGCTTGCTGTCCCCGTTGTTCGCCCAGTTGAAGTCGTGGTTCCGGTCCGGTGGTGTGGGCAAGGCCGGGGTGAGGATGGCGACCCAGATCGTGTGGGCACCCGGGCTCGACGGCGTCCATGTGATCGCGAGCGTTATCGACTGCCCGCGGCCGAGGTTGAAGTAGCCGGGGAGGCTCGGTTGGCCGGTGTCCGCCCTGAACACGACGGACGCGAGGGTCGCGTCGTTCGTCCCCTCGTTCCGGATCGTGACCTCCACGGTCGTCGGGTTGCCATCGATCGGGTTCAGGACGTTGATGCCCGCCTGGCCGACGGTGAGGTCCGGCCAGACCGTGAGGGTGATCGACGCGGAGCCCGTGTTGTTCCGCTCGTTCAGCTCCCGGAACGTCCCGGGGTCGAACGGGTTCGAGAACGGCGCGTCCACGACGACGGAGACGGGCACCGTCGTCTCGGCGACGCCGGACGGGGTCCACGTCACGTACGCGACCCGGCTCAGACCGATCGGGAGGAGCGCGACCGTGAAGTCCCCGATCCAGAGGCCCGAGGACATGTACACGCCCTTCGTCGTGTCCATGAAGCCGTCGTTGTTCCCGTCCACGTTCGTGCCGAAGAAGCTCACGACGACGTTCCGGACCGCGATCTTGCCGTTGTTCAGGACCATCGCGGTGAGGTTCAGCGGGCGGTTCAGGGGCTGGAAGTTCGAGCTCACGTTTCCCTCGAGGTACACCGAGATCGCGCCGATGGACATCTCGGGGGTCAGGTCGCTGAACACGAGGTCGATCGTCGTGTCCCCCTGGACATGGGAGGAGATGTTGGAGTCGGGGTAGTACCGGATCGGGGGTGCGCCGACGGTCGCGTCCCCCTCCCCGCGGTACGTAGAGTTGCTCCACTGTCCACTCGTCGAGACGAACCGCTCCTCGGAGGAGGCGCGGTAGATGATGAACCCGAGGGGGGCGCTCACCGGCCAGGCGCCCGGGGCCGCCATGTAAATGTCGTCCACGGCGGGGACCGGCGCATTCGCCCATGTGAGAGTCACTGGGTTCAACCGGCTCACCGTGATCCGGGCGTTCGCGGCCTCGAGGACCGTCCCCGTGCCGTCGACGCCGTTCACGCGGAGCCACCAGTACCGGGAGACCTTCGCGCTCCCGGAGATCATCCCGGTCCAGAAGTCCGCGCCGGGCCCGGGCGTCGTGACGACGCTCGTGAGCTGCGCCCACTGGCGTCCACCGAACGCGATCTGCGGGGTCTGCCCTGCAT
Organism: Methanobacteriota archaeon; assembly: GCA_020029475.1. Lineage (GTDB taxonomy): Archaea > Thermoplasmatota > Thermoplasmata > RBG-16-68-12 > RBG-16-68-12 > EA-19. The sequence goes on from JAIBJG010000124.1 coordinate 2,666, forward strand.
TGAACGTCGTGTTCCGGATGTCGAAGTCCGGCGTGTTCACGTTCGCGTCGTCGGAGAGGAGGTGGATGTTCTGGACCGCCGCCAGGTCCGCGTCCCAGAGGTCGGACTTTCCCGTCGTCTGGATCGTGATGCTCGAGCCCTTGAAGATGTCCCGCTTGAAGCTCACGGAGGCGCCCGCCGCGAGGATGTCCGCGTCGATCGTGGAGTCCGTCGCGGTCACGACGGAGGCCCCGTCGGACCGGAGGATCCCGGTGCCCGTCGCATCAAGGTCCAGGGCGGACCTGAGGGTCGCGGTGAGGCGCCCGCTGTTCCCGACGTACAGGGTCATCGGGCAGTTGCTCCCGACCGTGGAGTTGATCAGGTTCAGGCGGCCCGTCCCGGTGATCTTCACGACGGCCCGGTTGCACGCGTCGGACTGCATGCTCAGGTAGATCCCGCCGTTCGTGATCGTCACGGTCCCCGTGATCTCGATGCTGCTCGCGACGGAGACCACGCTGCCCGTGATCGTCATCGTCGTGGACCACTGGATCGTGCCGGGGATGGAGAGCCCTGCGATCGCGAGGGTCATGCTCTTGAAGTTCGACACCGCCGTGA
>JAIBJG010000125.1 GCA_020029475.1 Methanobacteriota archaeon
AGGCGGATCTTCGAGACGTCGAGGATGTACAGCTCCATCCCGTCGATCCCGGACATCCCGAGGTCCTCCATCGCCCCCTTCAGGTCGTCGTGGTTCTCCTCGAGGGAGATGTACAGGCCCTTCGAGCCCGCCTTCACGTTGTTGTACAGGATCGAGAACGTGACGGACGTCTTCATCGTCCCGGGGCTCCCGCTCACGAGGACGACGTGCCCCTTCGGCACCCCGCCCCCGATCGCCTCGTCGAAGCCCTGGATGTGCGTCTTCACGCGGTCCATGGGAGGGTTCCCTTCACTGCGCGTCCTTCCAACGTCGGCCGACGGTATTTGTGCCTACCGCGGAGATTATCAGGGATGGTAACGGAGCCGCGGGACCGCGGGTAAACCCCAGGCCCGGCGCGCCACGAACCTTTATCGAGCGCCCGCCATCCGGGCCTCGATGGCCCTCGAGGACGTGGCCCTCGCGGTCGGCCTCGCGTTCTGGTTCCTCCTCCCGGCGTACGCCGCGAACCCGATGGCCGTCGTGTTCGGCGGCGGCACCCCGATGGACTTCGGCCGCACGTTCCTGGACGGCCGCCGACTCCTCGGAGACGGGAAGACGTGGCGCGGGTTCGTGGGCGGGATCGCGTCCGGGTTCGTCCTCGGCCTGGTCCTCCAGGGCATCGCGATCCTCGTGAGCCCGTTGCTCTCGTTCGGGGAGTGGCCCGGCGTCCTCGGGATTCTGATCCTGCTCCCGTTCGCCGGGCTCGTCGGGGACCTCCTCGGTGCGTTCATCAAGCGCCGACTCGGCCTCGACCGGGGAGCGAAGGCACTCGGCCTCGACCAGTACGACTTCCTGATCGGAACGTTCCTCGTCCTGCTCCTCGTCGCGACCCAGTGGTGGCTCGCCCGTTTCTGGACGGGGGACGGGATCTGGGGGCTCGGGTTCATCATCTTGATTACGCCGGTCCTGCATCGGGTCGTGAACGTGATCGGATACCGCCGGGGGCACAAGCGTGAGCCGTGGTGACCTCCTCGAGCTCCTGAAGGCGAGCGGCGCCCTCCGGTTCGGCACGTTCACCCTCGCCTCCGGGAAGACGTCGCCGTACTACGTCGACATCAAGAAGGCGATCACGAGGCCCGAGATCCTGCGGGCGATCGGACGCGGGATCGCGAAGTACGCGCACCGCGCGGACCGGATCGCGGGCGTCGAGCTCGGCGCCGTGCCGATCGCGGCCGTCGTCGCACTCGAGACGGGCAAGCCGTACGTGATGGTCCGCAAGGACCGGAGGGAGCACGGCACCTCGAAGGACTACGAGGGGGACCTCGTGGCGGGGGACCGCCTCCTGTTCGTGGAGGACGTCGTCACGACGGGCGGGACCCTCCTCAGGGCGGTCGAGCGGATGCGCGCGGCGGGCGCGGACGTCACGGAGGTCGTCGCGGTCGTGGACCGGGAGGAGGGCGGGAAGGAGGCCCTCGCCGCGATCGGCGTGACCCTGCGCGCGCTCGTCACCTCCGCGGAGCTGATGCAGGTCGCGAAATCCGGGACGCCAACCGGGTCGCTACCTTGAAATAAACCCCGCCTCATCGTCACGGTCCATGCGGTCCGCCGCGGCTCTCCTCATCTCCATTCTCCTTCTCGGCGGGGTCTTGCTCCCCCTCCTCGCCGCACCGCCCGCGCGGGCCGCGCTCGCGGAGTGGACGATCCTCGTGTACCTCGACGCGGACAACAACCTCGAGGACGTCGGGATCGCGGACTTCCTCGAGATGGCGAGCGTCGGGTCCACGTCCCTCGTGAACATCGTCGTGCAGTTCGACCGCATCCCGGGGAACGACGCGAGCTTCGGGGACTGGACGACGACGAAGCGGTTCCTCGTCGCCCAGGGGATGACCCCCACGATCCCGGCCGCGCTTGCGGACCTCGGGGAGGTGGACATGGCGGACCCCGCGAGCCTCGTCTCCTTCGTGACTTGGGGCGTGACGACATACCCCGCGAGACACTACTTCCTCGACCTCTGGGACCACGGCCTGGGGTGGCAAGGCGTGATCCTGGACGACAACCCGAACGGGTACATGACGACCGCGGAGCTCGGCTCCGCCCTCTCCCAGATCCGCCCCACCATCGGGCGAAACCTCGACATCGTTGGGCTCGACGCGTGCCGGCTGACGTTCGAGATCATGGCGGAGGTCCGGCCGTACGTGGACTACTTCGTGGGCTCCCAGAAGGACGAGCCCCTCGCGGGCTGGCCGTACGACACGTTCCTCACCGCGGTCGCCGCGGCCCCGCTGATGACCCCGGTCCAGCTCGGCTCCTGGCTCACGACCGCGTACATCGCGAGCTACGTCGGGACGAGCCCGTACTCCGTCACCCTCTCCCTCGTGTCGAGCGCCGCCCTCCCGTCCCTCGCGTCCACCTTCTCTGCGTTCGTGTCCGAGCTGAACGCGTCCGTCCCGCTCCTGCAGTCCCAGGTGATCCAGGCCCGCGCCGCCACGGAGCGGTACGAACGGAACGGCGTCGCGGGCGGGGACGAGTTCGACCTCTTCCACTTCTCCCAGAACGTCGCGGCCGCCTCCGGGAACCCGAGGCTCGCGGCCCGGGCCCGGGACCTCCAGGCCGCGATCGGGTCCGCGGTCCTCGCGAACGGGGTGTGGGACAACCCGAACCCCGTGAACGGCGTCCGCGCGCGGAACGCCCATGGCCTCTCGATCTGGTTTCCGGATATCCCGACGGACCCCGCGTACCCGAACCTCTCCTTGAGCCGCGCTACGGGGTGGGACGGTTTCCTCGCGACGTACCGCTCCGGGACGCCGACCCCTCTCCCGACGGGCGCGACGGCCCGCGGCGTCGACACCACGGTCCCGCCGGACGGCCTGGCGGACGCGATCCGCGTGGACGCGACTCCCCGGGCGAACGGGACCCTCGTCGTCGTCCTCACGGAGCGGGACTCCATCGTCGCGAGCGTGCAGGTCCCCGCCCTCACGAACCAGACGGAGGTCCTGAACCTCTCCGTCCCCCACGCGGGGCGGTTCAACGTGTCGGTGTTGATGTACACTCTCGGAGGGAAGCTCGCGGACCTTGCCGTGACACCGGGCGTCGCGATCCAGGCCCCGTATACATTCCAAGGGACCGTCACGGACGCGGGCGGGTCCCCCGTCCAGGGAGCGACCGTCACCCTGCAGAACCGCCGGACCTCCGCGATCCTCGTCGGGACGACGGACGCCTCCGGCGGATACGCGCTCGCCGCGGTCGTCCCGGACTTCTTCGAGGACGGGGAC
>JAIBJG010000126.1 GCA_020029475.1 Methanobacteriota archaeon
ATCTTCGTCGCTCCCTCCGGGAGGACGAGGACCCAGACGGAGTTCGCGCCCTTCTTCGCGCCCGGCTTCGGCTCGAACGTGACGTCCGCGCGGTACGCGTGGGACGCAAGGAGGTCGATCTCCACGGCGACGCACTTCGCCTGGTCGTTCGGGCTGCCCGGGGTGCGCGTGACGGAGACGGATCCCACGAGCGCGTTGTCCTCGAACAGGTCCATACGGACCGTGTTCCACGAATTCCCCGCGACCCGCAGGCACACCTGGGCCTGGACGAACACTTCGACGTCGAGGGCGCCGATCGTCGGGGCGACGTTCGAGACGGGGACCGCGAGGTCCTGGAGGACGGAGCCGCCGTCGTCGTCGACGAGGGCGAGCACGCCCGCGTACGTGAAGTCGTCCCCGTATGTGTGGGTGATCGTGAACGTCCCCATCGCGGCGGGCGGGTCGTGGCTCGAGGTGAGCGCGAGGGTGTCCATCTCCCCGGTGCCCCAGTCCAGGAACGCCGTGTGGGTGTCGAGCCAGCCGGGGTCGGAGAACTCGACGGTGATCGTGGAGGGGGAGCCCTCGTCCGCCCCGGCAATCGAGACGGAGACGATCTGCGGCGCCGCGTTCGCGATCGCGTACGAGGCGGTGGCGGTCGCGGAGAGTTCCCCGTCGAAGACCTCGACGGCCACCGTGCCGGTCGCGTCGTCCCCGAACGTGAGGGGCGGGGACACGGGAGAGGGGTCGAACGGGGTATCCCACAACCCGTCGCTCTGGAAGTCCCACCGGTACTGCAGGGCGTCGCCGTCCGGGTCCGAGGACGCGCCCGCGTCGAATGTGACCGGGGTCCCTTCCACCCCGCTGTACGGCCCGCCGAGAGCGGCGGTCGGGGCGTTGTTCACGCTGAACACGTCGAGGACGGGGATCGCGGAGTGCGCGTCGATCGTCTCGTCGTGGTTCGCGTCCACCTCCGCCCGCGGCAGGTCGATCCGGCCCGCCGGGAGCTGCGGGGTCTCGAGCTGGTACCGGAACTTGAGCCCGTGGTACGGGGTCGGCTGTGCGAAGTCGTCCCCGCTGCGCCCCGTCACGTCCGCGGCGGGGATGTCGACGACCCAAGAGACGAGCTTCGAGCCGTCGGGGTTGTCCGAGGTGCTCGTGGGATCGATGGAGTAGCTGCCCGGGACCACGGTCCAACCCGCGGGGATCGTGTCCGTCACGATCGCCCCCGTCGCATCCACGGTCCCGTCGATCTCGTCATTGTCGTCCTTCACGGCGATGTTCGTGGCGCTGACCGCGACGGAGATGATCTCCCCCGCCGTGTTCGGGATCTCCTTCCAGAGGGGCGTCTTCCCGATCACGATCGTCGGGTGCATCTTCATGTAGTTCCAGACGTCGAGCTGCGAGTTCGAGGAATCGCTGTCGTGGTACGGGTTCGCGATGATGTCCTGGATCGCGAAGGGGAGGACCTCACCGCCGAGGACGATGCCGACCCCCGCATGGGTGAACTGGTACTGCTCCGTGCACCACCACGGGGGCGCGGGCAGGTAGCCCTGGATCCACTCGTCCGCGTAGCTGTACACGAGGGAGGACCCCGCGGGGATCGTCGCCGTCGTGAGGGCGCCGTCCTGGGTCGTGGGATCGTTCGGGTCCACCCCGAACTGCGCGGGACTCGGACTCATCAGCATCGAGGGCTCGTCGACGACGACGTCCCCCGGCGCGGAGGCGGAGATCTCGACCTTGTACCCGACGGGAAGGGTGACGACGATTCCCGCGTGCTCATACGTGATGTCGACCTGGGTGATCGTCGCGTAGCCCCTCGCGTACGCCTCCCAGATCTTCATCGGGCCCTGGGTGGGCGCCGGGGGCAGGAACAACGCGGCTCCGAGCGCGGAGCCGACGACGAGCGTCGCGAGTATCCCCCAGACGAGTGCGCGGCTCACATTCGCCCCCCTTGAGAGATGAGTATTGTGGTGGCGGGCTTAAAAGGCTTGGGTCGGGATTCTCAGCTCGTCTCCCGGCCGGTGCTGGAGGGCCCCCGCCGGCGGTCCGTGACCCGCCGTTCCTTCGCCTTCAGGACCTGCTTCTCGAGGAGGTCCATCAGCCCCGCCATCGCCGTGTTCAGGTCCCAGTCGAAGTGGTTCAGGTAGTACATCCGGTGGGCGGTCTGGAACCGCGCGTGGAGGGAGTACTTCGCCCGGTCTCCCTCCGCCTTGTACGCCTGCACGTGGACGATGAGGCTCCGGGGCGTCGTGACGTTCGAGATCTTCTTCATCGCCTTCCGGATGATGTCGTACAGCGCCTCGTACTGGTCCGGCTGCTCGTCCTCCAGCCCGCTGATCTGGACGAGGACCTCCTCCCGCTCCTTCCGGCCGACGAGGAGCTCCGCGAGGTCGAGCTTCGTCACGACGCCCACGGGCGTGTCCTTGTCGAGGACGATCACGCTCGAGATCTGGTTCTTCACCATGAGCTCGGCCGCCTTCCGGACGGAGGCGTCGGGGCCGACGGTGACGGCGGGATATCGCATGACCCCCTTCACCTGGAGCTCGAGGTGGACCTTCTCGCCCGCCATCTCCCCCGAGGACGACCGCTGCTTCGGTCGCGCGAAGATGTCCTGGATGTCCTTGATCCCGACGACCCCGACGAGGTGGCCGTGGGGGTCCACGACAGGGAGGGACCGCTCCCCGAGGCCCTGCATCGAGCGGATCGCGTGCTCGACGGTCTCGCTTTCCGGAACCACCTGGGGGTTCGGCGTCATGATGTCCCTCACGGGGATTCCGTCGAACTCCTCGAGGCCCGCGATCGCCTTCGCGAGGTCCGTCCGGCTCACGATCCCGACGAGACGCTTCCGCTCGACGACGGGCAGGGCGCGAAAGCCCGTCTGGATCAGCTTCTCCGCCACGGTCGGCAGGTCGTCGTCCGGGGTCACCTCGGGCGTCGGCTGGACGAGGGTCGCGACCATCGTTTCGTGCGGGAGCGACTTCCGCCGCATGATCCCCGTCATCGTCACGAGCCCCGCGAGGACCTTCCCGCGGAGGACCGGAAGCTCGTGCACCTCGTGCTTCTTCATCTTCCCGAGGGCGTCCCCGAGGTCGTCGTCGGGGGAGACGGTGACCGGGTCCGCGGACATGATGTCGCGGACGTGGAGGTCTTGGAGTTTCGATCGCCGCATCCGCGCACCCGCCCGAGGGGGGCCGCAAGGTCCGAACACTATTTAACGTTCTTTGCATCGCGGTCCTCCGAGGATGATCGC
>JAIBJG010000127.1 GCA_020029475.1 Methanobacteriota archaeon
GCTCCAGGAGGCGATCGAACGGATAGGGCTGGAGACGGAGATCCTCGGGACCCCGCCGGAATCAATCGACGTGGCGGAGGACCGCCGGAAGTTCGAGGCGCGAACGCCCTATTACTATTCGACCCTCGAGCCGGGGGACGAGGTCGTCCCGCTGCCGGGGAAGAAGGTCCTGATCGTCGGCGCGGGGCCGATCCGGATCGCGCAGGGGGTTGAGTTCGATTACTGCACGGTGGCGGGGATCCTCGCGCTCCGGGAGGAAGGCGTCGGCGCGATCATCGTGAACAACAACCCGGAGACGGTGTCCACGGACTTCGACATCTCGGACCGGCTGTACTTCGAGCCCCTCCTCCTCGAGGATGTCCTGAACATCATCGAGACGGAGCGGCCGTATGGGGTTATCCTCCAGTTCGGCGGGCAGACCTCCGTGAACCTCGCGGTCCCGCTCCAGGAGGCGATCGAACGGATAGGGCTGGAGACGGAGATCCTCGGGACCCCGCCGGAATCAATCGACGTGGCGGAGGACCGCCGGAAGTTCGAGGCGGCAGCCCGAGGCGGGCACCGGTTTCTCCTTTGACGAGGTGAAGGGGATCGCCGCGAAGATCGGCTACCCGGTCCTCGTGCGGCCCTCGTACGTTCTCGGCGGGCGGGCGATGGTGATCGTCCACGGCGAGGACGAGCTCGAGGAGTACATGGCCTCCGCGGTGAAGGTCTCGCGGAATCACCCCGTCCTCGTCGACAAATATCTTTCGCACGCGATAGAAATCGATGTGGACGCGGTCGCGGACGGGAAGGAGGTGTTCATCGGGGGGATCCAGGAGCACATCGAGGAGGCGGGCGTCCACTCCGGGGACGCCGCGTGCGTCCTCCCGTCGCAGACCCTCCCGCCAAAGGTCCTCGATTCGATCCGGGACATCACCCGCAAGGTGTGCAAGGAGCTCGGGGTCATCGGCCTCGTGAACCTCCAGCTCGCGGTGAAGGACGGCGTCGTCCACGTCCTCGAGGCGAACCCGAGGGCGAGCCGCACGGTGCCGTACGTCTCGAAGGCGATCGGTGTCCCGCTCGCGAAGGTCGCGACGAAGGTGATGCTGGGGAAGACCCTGAAGGAGCTCGGCCTCCATGGAGAGGCGGCAATCGACCACGTGGCGGTGAAGGCCCCGGTGTTCCCCTTCCAGAAGCTCCCGGGCGTGGACACGATCCTCGGGCCGGAGATGCGGAGCACGGGCGAGGTGATGGGGATCGACACGACCCTGGGGCGGGCGTACTACAAGGCGATGCTCGCGGCCGGGAACCCACTCCCCTCGGAAGGGGCGGTGTACGTCACCGTGCGGGACGAGGACAAGGAAGGGATCGTCCCGATCGCGCAGAAGCTCGTGGAGTTCGGGATCCAGATCTACGCGACGCGGGGCACCGCGTCGTTCCTCAAGGAGCGGGGCGTCGAGGTGACGACGGTGTACCGGATCAGCGAGCGGCAGTCCCCGGACGCCCTGGGGCTGATGCGGCGGGGCGAGATCAAGCTCGTGATCAACACGCCGACCGCTTCAAGCGGGGCCCGCCGGGACGGGTACATGATGCGCCGCCTCGCGGTGGACATGAACATCCCGTTCATCACGACGATCCAGGCCGCCCGGGCCGCCGTGCGGGCGATCGAGGAGGCGCGGCGGGGGGAGCTCGGAGTGAAACCTCTCCACGAGTTCCACCCTCCGAAGGCTTAAACCCCTTCGGCGGGCATTGGAGTCCCGATGCGCTGGATCCACTGGCTCGGCCTTGGTCTCCTGCTTGCCGGTGGCGCCCTCATGGTTGCGAGCGTCGCGACGGGGCAAGGCCAAGTGTCCCTCGTCCTGATTGTCCCTGTCTTCTGGGGCACAGGCGCCCTCGGGTTCCTCGCCGTTGCAACTCTATTCCTCGGTTTCGGTGTCCTCCTGTTCGGCCCTCTCTTCCAAGGCGTTCCGCTTGGGACGGAATCCGCTGAGGCGCCGACTCCAGAGCCGCCCGCAGTTGCCACCGCGCCACCCGCCGCCCCCAGGTACGGCGGCGTCGTCGTGGTTGGCCCATTCCCGATCGCCTTCGGGAGCGACCGCCAATTGGCGACATGGATGCTTGTCGTCGGGCTCGCAATCGCAATCGGTTTCGTGGCCCTGACGGTACTGTGGTTCGTGAATGCCGTCCTGTACCCGTCACCGTGAGGATATTCTGCGCTGAATCTTTAATACGTTCCCGCTCTTCTCACACGCAATGCGGATCCTCGTCACGGACGGCCTGGAGGCGGAAGCGGTCGCGAAGCTCCGCGCCGCTCACTCCGTGGACCTTGTCGAGGCGGACCCGAAGCAGCTCCCCGAGATCATCCCGAACTACGACGCGCTCATCGTCCGGAGCCGGACGAAGGTCACCGCGGACGTGATCCGAAAGGCCGCGAAGCTCAAGGTGATCGGCCGGGCGGGGATCGGGGTGGACAACATCGACGTGAGGGCGGCGACCGCACGGCGGATCCCCGTCGTGAACGCGCCAACCGGAAGCACGATCTCCGTTGCGGAGCTCGCGCTCGGCCACATGCTCTCCCTCGCCCGCCAGATCCCGGAGGCGGACCGGAGCACGAAGGAGGGGAAGTGGGAGAAGAAGCGCTTCGAGGGGCGGGAGCTCCACGGGAAGGTCCTCGGGCTCGTTGGCTCTGGACGGATCGGGGCGGAGGTCGCGCGGCGGGCCGCGGCCTTCGGGATGGACGTCGTCGCGTTCGACCCGTACCTCCCGCCAGCCGTCGCGAAGGAGCGCGGGATCCGGCTTGTCGACAGCCTCCCCGCCCTCCTCATGCAGGCGGACTTCCTCAGCATCCACGCCGCACTTACCTCGGAGACGAAGGGGATGGTCGGGGGGAAGGAGCTCGCCCTGATGAAGCGGACCGCGTACGTCGTGAACTGCGCCCGGGGCGAGATCGTTCAGGAGGGCGCCCTCGCGGAGGCCTTGAAGGCGGGGACGATCGCGGGCGCGGCCCTCGATGTCTTCGAGAGGGAGCCTCCGACGGGGAGCCCGATCCTAGCGGCTCCGAACGCCGTGTTCACGCCCCACCTCGGGGCCTCGACGCACGAGGCGCAGGCCCGCGCGGGCGGGATCATCGCGGACCAGGTGCTGAAGGTTCTCCGGGGCGAGAAGCCGGACTTCGCGGTGAATTCCGAAGTCTACGGCTGAACAAACCCGCCTCACCGCGAATCTACGAAAGAAATGCGGGAGGAACGTGATGACGGTGTTCTCGAACCTCGACACCAGCAGTACGAAGCGCCTCGAAAGTTCCTTCGAGGTCTTCGAAATCCGATCTCCACAGGATTCTACGCCTGTTGGGTCGGTGCTGATCGGGGGCCAAGTCCATCCACACGACTCCTCTGCCAACGTGCGTCAATCGGATCTCCGATATGGGAATCATCTCTCCGTACGCAACGAGGTCTTTCCCGCGAATCCGAATGCGCTTCAGCCGCAGCTTGGCAGCGCCAACCTGAAAGGCCACGAGTACGAGATACACGAGGACGAGAGCGCCGTTGAGGAAAATCATTAGCATGACCTCGTCGCGACTCGAGCGCGAAGCCTGATCGAACAGCGCGCCTAGCAAGATGATGACAAGCATGCCTAGGAGCGCAACTGTCGTAGCCAACTCGGCAAA
>JAIBJG010000128.1 GCA_020029475.1 Methanobacteriota archaeon
CCCGCCATCACGGTCACCGCGGCGTCGTTCGTGAGGTGGTACACGCTGTTCGCGAGGAGGATCCGGCGGTCCGCCGCCACGGACGGTCGGATTCCGACCCGCCCTAAAGAAGTCCCGCCCGCCGCCGGGTGGAAAGGTTATTGTATCGCCTGAGAATGGGCCCCGCGAAGCCAGGAGGCCGCGGACGGCCGACGGTGCCCGCAAGGGCGCTGAGGAAAGTCCCCCCTCCCAAGAAAAGGCGGCCCCGGGCAATCGGGGGTCCCGAGAGGGACGGCAAGGGCGCAGAAACGACACAGCCCGCGTCGCCAGGATGATTCGCCCGGCGATGACGTTGACGCGGGATCTGGTGAGACGGCGACTCCCCGCCGGAGCAAGTCCAAGTCGGCGCGAACGCGCGCCAGGTCGGACGCTCAGTCCAATGCCGTCAGAACAGAAGGGGGCTTACGGCGGCCACCTGGCTTCATCCGTTCCGCGATCCCAAAGGGACTGAAAGATCCTCTGAACCGGAAATCCAATCGTTCCATACGCTGACGGTGAACCATGGGGAAGTGCGCTGAGTGCGGAGCGGAAACACAGTTCGAGTGGGTCCGGCCGAGCGCATCGACTCAGAAGATCGAACGCGTAGGACCCGAGGATCTCATCTGCCTGCGCTGTTACACGCGCCTCCACTGGTCGTAGGCCGTAGGCCGTGGTAAGCTCGAGGGGCAATCGCATCGTTCCGAGCTGGCACGCCGGAGGATTGAATTCAAGAAAAGGAAAATTGGACGGACCCCTCGGGCCCGCCCTGACACACGATTAGAGCTTCGGGAACGCCAGGAACGTCTCCGTGGAGACGACACCGGGCATGCTCTGGACCTGTTCCACTACGATCTCGCGAAGGTTCTCGTTGCTGGTCGCGCCGATGCGGACCACGATGTCCGAGTCCCCGCTCGTGCCGATGATCTCCTGGACCATGGGCAGCTTCTTGAGCTCGACAATCGCCTTCTGCGGGTTCGACGTGCGGATGAGCACATACGCGCTGATCTGGTGCCCGTTGGTCTTCTTCTGGGACCAGTTCCAGAGGGCCGGATAGCTCCGGAAGCCCCGGACGTGGTCCAGCAGCTGGACCTCGGACTGGAAGCCACGGAGGGCTTCCGAGTCGCGGAAGTTGCCAGCGACCGCAATGTCGTGTCGCCCAAGGACGGCCTCGGCGTTCGTGATGTTCGTGTTGCGCCGGAGTGTCGTCAACGTTCTCTCCACATAGCCTGGCGCCACCTTGACGAAGATGACGCTTGCTCCACTGAGCTCGGTTTGCATTTCTTACACCTGTAATGTTGCCTAGGGGGGCATGGTCTATATAATAGGGTGTATACGATAGGCGCTTATAGGGCCCATATTGGATACATAATAGGCCATAATCGTTAAATATCCCGCTATCCCCTACAAGTACTCGGATTTCGTGCACCGAATCATCACCGTCTTCGGCAACAAAGAGTTCGAGACGATTGCCGCCTATTGCAAACGGAAGCGAATGAGCCTCTACGCACTCGCGAAAGCGTCGATCCGCGAGCACGTCCAACGGCACCCGTGAGCTCCGTCGGGGAACCGTCGTATACCGGCGCGCGACTACGAGGCCTTCCTCGCATCCCACTCCGACTTCAACTGCTCCATCAGGAGGACATCGTGGTACCCGCTGCTGAAGTACGCGACCTCCCGCTCGACGCCGACCCGCCGGAACCCGCACTTCTCGAAGGACTTGATCGCCCGCTCGTTCTCCGCGAGGGTCCAGAGCTCCGCGTGGTGCCATCCCTGGTGGTCGAACACGATCTCGAGGAGGAGGTTCATCGCCTCCGTCCCGTAGCCCTTCCCCCAGAGCTCCTTCTCCCCGAGGCTGATCCCGACGTTCGCGCTGACGTGCTTGCGGTCCCAGGTCCGCACGACGCACCATCCGATCGGGCGCGAGGAGGCGCTCTCCTCGATCACGAACGACACCCGCTCCGTCTCCTCGTCGTGGAGCTCCTTCTCGTAGGCCTTCTCGAGCGCCGCGAGGCTCGTCATGTGCTCCGGGCTGAACCTCGCCCACGCGACGACCTCCCGGTCGTTCGCCCACTTGTGGAGCAGCGGGAGGTCCAGCTTCTCGAGCTTTCGGAGCCGGACCCGCTCCCCTTCGATCACGATCCCGAGAATCCGCACGGGGGATATCGGGCTTCCGGTCCTGTGCCCAACTGGGCACAAGGTTCTTGCCGGTCCTCCGGTTCGCCCGCGGGATGAAGACCCGCACCCTGGGAGGCACGGGCCTCGAGGTTTCCGAGATCGGCTTCGGGGCATGGGCGGTCGGCGGGAACGCCCATGGCAACTCCTACGGACCGACGGACGACAAGGCGTCGATCGGGGCGGTGCGGCGGGCCGTCGACCTCGGATGCACGTTCTTCGACACGGCGGACGTGTACGGATGGGGTCACAGCGAAGAGATCCTCGGGGAGGCCCTGGAGGGTCGACGGGACAAGGTCTCCATCGCGACGAAGGTCGGTGGGGACTTCTACCATGGCGGGGTCCGGATGAACTTCGATGCGGGCTACCTTGCGTTCGCACTCGAGCGCTCCCTGAAGCGGCTCCGGACGGACCACGTCGACCTGTACCAGCTCCACAACCCGCCCGCCGAGGTCATGGGAGACCCCGCCACGTACGACGCCCTGGACTCCTTGAAGGCCGAGAACAAGATCCTCCACTACGGCGTGTCGATCCACGAGCCGTACGAGGGACTCCTGTGCATCGAGGCGGGGAAGCCGCAGACGTTGCAGGTCCCGTTCAGCATCCTCCGACAGGAGTGGGTCGACGACTTCTTCACCGACGCCCGCAAGGCGGATGTCGGGGTGATTGCCCGGGAGCCGCTCGGGAACGGCTTTCTGGCGGGGAAGATCCCGCCGACCGCCCAGTTCCCGCACGGGGACATCCGGCACCAGTGGCCCCCGCAGATGGTCGCCGCCCGTTCCTCCCTGGCGTCCCGCCTCGGATTCCTGAAGGGTCGGGACCGGACCCTCGCACAAGCCGCCCTCCAGTTCGTCCTCGCGTACTCGGAGGTCTCGACGACGATCCCGGGTTGCAAGACCGCGGACCAGGTCGATGAGAACCTTGGCGCGTCGAACGCCCCGCCGCTCTCCAGGGACGAGATCAAGAAGCTCCGCGACCTGTACTCGGAGGA
>JAIBJG010000017.1 GCA_020029475.1 Methanobacteriota archaeon
TCCCCGGTCCCCTGGAGGGTCCCGTTCTCGAACGTGAAGCGGCCCGAAACGGTCTGGTTCCCCGCGACGTACACGCCGGTGCCGTGGGAGAGCTGGATCGGCGGCCCCGCGCCCGGGGACCCGGCCGCGACGGAACTCACGGTGTCCCAGCCCGACCAGCCCGAGGGCACGAGGACCGCGGCGAGTCCCGCGCCGTCCCCGCCCCGGCCGCCGTTCGCGCCCGCGAGGGCGTCGCCGCCCGCGCCCGCCTGGAGGGAGGAGATGTAGTTCCCGTACGACGTCCACGTGGAGAGGAGCATCACGATCCCGCTCGCGGCCCCGCCGTTCCCGCCCCGTCGCGTGCCGAGACCCCCCGCCCCGCCCGTGACGCTCTGGATCTGGTTCCACGTCGCGGTCGTCTCGTTGAACAGGCCGTCCGCGTTCCCGAACACGATGATGCCCGTGGCGTTCCCGCCGCTGCCCCCGGTCTGCTGCCCGCGTCCCCCGTTCCCCGCCCGGAGGCCGGAGAACGTGTTCGAATGGAACATCGTCAGGGAGCCCCCGACCGAGTACGCGGACACCCCGAGGGCGTCGCCCCCGCCCTCGCCGGACGCGCGGCCCGCCCCGGTCCCGGAGCTGTTCCCGCCCGGCCCGCCACGGACGTTCACCGCGGTGTTCCCGCTGACGTCCGCGTCCAGGTCGTTCCACATCGAGAAGCCGATCGCGTCCCCGCCCGTGCCGCCGTTCCCGTCCGCGATCCCCGCCGTCGCGCCGTTCCCGCCGACGCCCCCGGTGACCCCGTTCGCGAGGTTCGACCAGGTCACGCTCGCGGCCGAGGAACCGATCACGTAGAAGCCGATCGCGGGCCCCGCGTTCCCGCCGGAACCCGCGAAGTTCGTGGCCGCGCTGCCGCCGCCGTTCCCGCCTCGGCCGCCGTAGATGTTGAAGACGTCGTTGCTCCCGAGGTTGACGAACGCGCTCGCGGAGACGATGATCCCCGCGCCCGTGCCCCCGTCCCCGCCGCGACCGCCCGTGCCGCCGGGGCTGTCAATCCCGTTCCCGCCGCGGCCGCCGATCACCGTGTCGACGACGTTCCCGATCACGGTCGCGTCCGGGGCGTTCATGACGAGGATCCCGACCCCGGAGCCGCCGAGTCCGCCGTTCCCGCCGGCCCCCAGGCCGTTCACACCGGCGTTCCCGCGGGTGCCGAGGACCTGGTTGAACCAGAGGCCCGCGGTCGTCCCGGTCTGGGTCCAGATCCCGACCGCGAACGCTCCCGTCGTGTTCGTGATGACGTTGTTCGCGATGTACGGTGCGCTGAAGAACTCCGCATTGATGCCCGTGAACGTGTTGTTGATCCGGTTCCGCTCGATGTCCGGGTCGGACTGGTTCAGGTAGATCCCGAACGCGGTCGCGCGGAGGATCACGTTGTCCGTCACCGTCGCCGAGGAACGGACGAGGGCGAACCCGATGGTCGCGGTCCGCACGAGGTTGTCCGAGATGAAGGGGGAGCTGTCGATCGCAGTGACGGCCCGGTCCGGCCGCTCGAACGTCGAGAACGTGACGGACCCGTACGAGCTGCGGTTGAACTGGATCCCCATCCAGGGCCACGGGAGGACGGACGAGTTCGACAGGAAGTTGATCTCGGTGCCCGGCCGGCCGTCCGCGAACAGGCCCCCCTCGACGAAGAGCCCCATGAACGGGTCGAACCGGACCGTGGTCTTCGGCTCGATCGTGAGGACGGCGCCCGGGGCCACGGTGACGTGGTTCGTGACGACGTAGACGGTGTCCGCGAGCCCCCACGTCGTGTCCACCGTGATCAAGCCGGAGACGTACGTCGTGGCGGAGGCCCGCGGGCTCACCGCGACGAGTCCCGCGAAGGAGACGAGGAGGATCGCGAGGACGGTCAGGGCGCTGTGCGTGCGGGGGTTCCACCGGGCGGCGGACATGGCAACCGACACTCCTTTCGATGGAGGGAAGTCAGTAGCGTCCTCGTTGCCCCTGAGTGTATATTAATCGAAGGGTGCCGTTATCCGGGCTGATAAGGTGCCGATGTCTCACGACCGCCCAAGGATTGCCGCGGCGGCCTCCCGCACGTCCTTCGCGAGGGCGTCCGGCGGCGACGCCCGGAGGTCCTTTGCGAACCGCTTCCGGCGCGTCGCGTCCCCGACGAAAACGGTCCGGGCGCCGATCGCCTTCCCCGCCGCCACGTCGCTCACCTTGTCCCCGACCATCCACGACTCCGCGGGGTCCGCGTTCAGGTCCCGTGCCCCCGCGAGGAGGAGCCCGGGGCGCGGCTTCCGGCACGGGCAGTCCGCGAGGACGTGGTGCGGACACACGTAGATCTCCTCGACCCGCGCGCCCGCGGCGGCGAGGCCCTCGATCATCTTCTCGTGGATCCTCCGGAGCTGCCGCTCCGGGATCAGCTTCCAGCCCATCGCGTCCTGGTTCGAGACGATCGCGATCCGGTAGCCCGCGCGGGTCAGGCCCGCGATCGCCTCCGGGGCGCCCTCGAGGAGCTCGAAGTGCTCCGGGGTCCGCACGTACCCGGGCCGTCCGCGGTTGATCACGCCGTCCCGGTCCAGGAACACGGCGGGTCCCCGGGGCCAGGCCTTCCCCTTCGCGAGGAGGCCGTGGCGGGTGACCTCGAACGGCGGCGGGTCGAACTGCCGGAACAGGTCCACGAGCCCCCACCGGACGAACGGGTTCCGCGTGAGGACGAGCCCCTTGTGGACGGGGAACCACTCCGCCGCCTCGATCTCGTCCTCCTTCAGGCGGAACGTCGTGTCCTTCGTCCGGGCGCGGTACACGAAGCCCATCGTGTACGTCGGCTTCCCCGGGAACCCGCTGTGGTACACGCCCAGGAGGCCCTCGAGGGTGATGTCCGCCCCGATCTCCTCCTCGACCTCCCGCTCCACGGCGACGTCCGGCGGCTCCCCGAAGTCCAGGAACCCGCCGGGGAGGTTCCAGTATCCGCGGGAGAACCCCCGCTTCGCCTTCACCATGAGGACGTCGTGGCCCCGGACGATCGCCGCCTCCGCGACGAGGCGGGGCATCGTCATGTACACGGCCTTCTTCACGAGGCCGTCCACATCGGAGCGGGAGAACAGGTCGTCCCGGTTGAACCACTCCTCGGGATGGTACGAGAGCCTCGGCTTCGCGCGGACGACGAGGTCGTCCCCGAAGTCCATCCGTCCCGACTCGTCGACCTCGAAGGGGACCTTCTCGGACCCGCGGGGGAACCGCCACACGCCGCGGTCCTGGACGAGGTACACCTGGCCGTCCGTCTCGACGAACAGGTGCTCCCGGCGGTTCCTCGTCATCGATCTCTCACGAGAACCACGGGGCCGGCATATACGCTTTCGCGGATGGGGAAAGAAAAGAGGGGAGCCCGTTACCCGGTGGGGCCGGGCTCCACCGACGGAGGGAATGCGTTCAGCTGGAGTTCCGGACCGGATCCACGCGGTACGGCGGGATCGGGACCGGGGTCACCTTGCCCAGGTCCCGGGTCAGCGGCGGGATCGGGACCGGCGTCATTCCGGGCTGGACGATCCCGTTCCCCGGGAGGACCGGACCGGCGTGGCCCGGGGAGGGCGGGTACACGCCGGGTCCCGTCGCGAGGCCCGCGGCCTCCCGGACCTCCGTGCTCGGGGGGTTGATCCCCGGGCCGGGGGCGGCCGTGGGGCCCTCGATCGGGTCCGCGGTGGGCAGCATCGCGACCTCGCGGCCCGTGCCGATGAGACTGGGATTCAGGGTCGGCGGCGGGAGAGGGACGGCGACGACGCCGCCCGCGGGCGCGACCGTTCCCGTGGTGGAGACCTCCGGGAGGATCGCGACCGAGATCGCGGTCGTCTTCTCGGCTCCGATTCCGTCGCCCGGCCGCGCCGACACGGCAAGGGCGTTCAAGGACAGGAACAGGGCCCCGATCAGGAGCAGTGTTCCCATGGCGGTGGTTCCGTTGGCCATGTGACTTCCCTCTGTCGCCCGTCCCATCGGGAGCCCGGCCTAGTTAAGGAACGGCTCCAAAAATCCGCCGTGGTTCCTACGGCGGTCAACGTCCTAGTTCAATCGGATGTCCTGAGCGCGATGGACACGCCGTCCCGGAGGGGGACGATGACGCTGATGAACCTCGGATCCGCCGCGAGCCTCTTGTTGTACTCGTGGATCACCTCGGTCTCCTTCGTCCGTCGCGCCTTCGCGACCCGCCCGGACCAGAGGACGTTGTCCGTGACGAGGAGGCCCCCCGGGCGGAGCTTCTGGATGCAATGCGGGAGGACTTCCACGTAATGCTGCTTGTCGATGTCGTTGAAGATGAGGTCGAACGGCCCGTCGAGGCGGGGGAGGATGTCCAGTGCGGAGCCCACCTGAATCCGGACCCGCTTCGCGACGCCCGTCCTCTCGAAGTTCCTCCGTGCGATCGCCGCGGTCTCCGGGTTCCACTCCACCGTGACGAGCTCCCCTTCCGGCGGGAGGGCCCGTGCGAGCCACGTGCCCGAGTACCCGATCGCGGTGCCGAGCTCGAGGATCCGCTTCGAGCGGATCGACCGCGCGAGGATGTGGAGCAGGGAACCTTCCGCGGCCCCCACGATCGGCCACTCCTCCTTGCGCCCCTGATCCTCGACGGCCCGCAGGGCGGGGTCCCCGCGGTTCGCGAGTCCGTCGATGTACGCCTCGATCTCGTCGAACACGATCCCGGGCATCCGCCACCTACCGGGGATTCCCGGGGTCCAGACCCGTCGCCTGATCGTCCAGGGACTCCGCCCGCCGCTTCAGCCGCGCCGCCTTCTGTTCGAGCTGCGAGGCCTTCAGGCGCATGCTCGCGGCCCTCGCGCGGAACTTTGCCGCCTTCGCGCGATCCTTCAGTTCACGCTGGATATCCCGAGTCGCCTTCGGGGGTTCTTCCATGGGCTCGTGAACGGACCGGCTCGGAAAGGCTTTTCGCACCCGCGCCTTCCCCGGGACCGTGAAGGTGTACCTCGAGGCGTACGGCTGCACTCAGAACTACGGGGAGGCCCGCCTGATGCAGCAGGCGATCGTCTCCCGCGGCCACGCGATCGCCCCGACCCCCGCGGAGGCGGACGCGAGCGTGATCGTCACCTGCACGGTGATCGAGACCACGGAGCGGAAGATGCTCCGGAGGATGCGGGCCCTCGCCGCGGAGGGGAAGCCCCTCGTCGTGGCGGGCTGCATGGCGGCCGCGCAGCGGGACCTCGTCCGCCGGGCCGTGCCGGAGGCGAAGCTCCTCCCGCCCCGGAAGTGGCCCCAGATCGTCGAGCTCCTGGGCGCGGGCACCGTCTGCGCGGAACGCGCCGCGGACACGGAGGCGGGGGAGTCCGCGTGGCGGGACGCGATCGTGCCGATCGCCCAGGGATGCGCGGGCCGCTGCACGTACTGCATCACCCGCGTCGCCCGGGGTCGCGTCCTGAGCTATGCGGTCGAGGACCTCGTCTCCCGGATCGAGGGCTACGTCGCCGCGGGGATCCGGGACATCAAGCTCACCGGGCAGGACACCGCCGCATACGGGATGGACGCGGGGAGGACCCTCGCGGACCTCCTCGACGCCGTGGCGGGGATCCCGGGGGACTTCCGCGTCCGCGTGGGGATGATGGACCCCCTCACCGCGGCTCCCATCCTCGACGGGCTCGTGCGCGCGTACCGATCCCCGAAGGTCTACAAGTTCCTCCACCTCCCCGTGCAGAGCGGGGACGACGGAGTCCTGGCGGCGATGAGGCGGGAGTACACGGTCGCGGAGTTCGAACGGATCGTGTCCGCGTTCCGTCGGGCGATCCCGGACGTCTCCGTCTCGACGGACATCATCGTGGGGTTCCCGGGGGAGACGGAGGACGCATTCGGGCGCACGATGGACCTCGTCCGTCGCGTGCGCCCGGACAGCGTGAACGTCACCCGCTTCAGCGTTCGGCCCGGGACGCCCGCGGCGTCGATGCCGGGTCAGATCGTGGGATGGCGGGTGAAGGAGCGTTCGCGCCGGCTCACCCGGCTCCGGATGGCGATTTCCCGGGAGATCCACGAGTCCCACGTCGGGCGGGAGGTCCCCGTCCTCACGACGGAACCCGGGAAGGTGGGTACGACGCTCGCCCGCACGGACGCGTACCGCCAGGTCGTCCTCCCATCGGAGGAACCGATCGGCGAGTTCGGGATCGCACGGATCTTCGCGGGCCGGGAAGCGGACCTCATCGGAGAGTTGATTACCCGCCCGCGCTACGTGCGGAGCGAGGGGATGGACCCGTGAAGTGCCCGAACTGCATGGGCCCGATCGGCCCCGACGACCGCACGTGTCCGTCGTGCGGTGCCGTCCTCGTCCTCGAGAAGAAACCGAACCGGCCCGAGGAGGAGAACGGATGGGCCGTCCGGCATCTCGCGAGCATCATGGGCCGGATCGGGTGCGCGGTCATGGTCGCGCAGAACGCCCTCGTCCTCGTCGCCTCGGCGTTCTTGATCCCGCAGGCGATCTCGTTCCTCAACGGACCCTCCCGGACCGTCGACCTCACCGGGATCGCGACCCTGCTCTTCGTCGCGAACACGATCGACCTCGTGGGCCTCGGATTGATCTCCGTGGCCCTCATCGTCCTCGGGGTGGGCTCGATCTTCCTGCGCCGCCGGGACCCGTTCACGGAGGCGGAGGTGATGGTTCCGACGTCGACCGCGATCTTCCCGATGGCGGCGGGGCTCCTCGTGTTCCTCTGGGTCCTCCTCACCGCGGTGTGGAGAATCGGGGACCCCGCCCAGGCGGGGAGCACCGCCGCGGAGATCCTCGCGAACTACGCGATCCGCGGCCCGGCGGGCGTCCCTCCCGTGTTCGGGTCGATGATGACCCTCTGGGTCGTCGCGGCGATCGTCCTCGTCGCGGGATCCGGATGCCTGCGGATGTTCGTGCACCGACTCCCCGCGAAGATCGTCTCGGGCCGTCCGACGCGGCCCTCCTCGTGGCTCTACTTCGCGGTCGTGAATCTGATCGTCACGATCGGCATCGCGGCCTTCCCCCTCGGCATCGTGGCGTACGACACGAGCGGCGGCCCGGCGCAGATCGCGTTCCTCACGTTCCTCGCGACGAAGCTCACGTTCGTCCCGCTCCTCGGCGCGTTCGCGTACTGGTCCCTCCTAACCCGGTTCGATGTGTTCGGGAAGCTCTCCCTCCTCGTCCCCGTCCTCAAGGCGATTCCCCGGCGGGCGTCGACCGCACCGGAGGGCGCCGCGACGATGCGCGGGGACCCCGGGATGCCGACCGCGTGGGCCCCGCCGCCGTCCGACGACGACATGGTCGGAATCGACCGGGTGAAGTGAAACGCCCGCCTCGAATCCTTTAAGCGTCCCTTACCCTTCGGCGGCCCCAGCCCCGTGGGGTAGCGGTCAAGCCTGCGAGCCTTTGGAGCTTGCGACGCCAGTTCGAATCTGGCCGGGGCTATCCCTCCCTCCCTTGGCGGGGCTCCCGCTTCGAGAGTCGCGCGGCGATCCATACGAACACGATGAGCCAGAGGAGGATCGAGAGGGGCGCGAGGGACAGGATCTCGTACGAGCCCGTGAGGAGGGCGGCGAACGCCGCCATCCCGAGGATCGCGACGAGCCCGAAGACGAGGACGAGGAGCACCGCCCGCCGGCTGACCCGGAGGTCCATCCCCGCCGCGATGGGTCGTGAACCTCTTAACCCGAGTGCCGATGGCGGGGACCGTGGACGTCCGCTGCCGCCTCAGGTTCGCCTATCGATCGAAGGCGCGGGCGGAGAGGATCGCGCGGTCCCTTCGCGTGGACGACGAGGCCTTCATCACGACGACCGTGGACGGCCGCACCCTTGTCGCGGAGGCCGAGGCGGACTCGTTCCTCTCCTTGCTCCACACCTTGGACGACTACCTCGCATGCGTCGCGGTCGCGGAGAAGGTCCTACGAGGCGGGTAGGCCCTCCCGCACCCGGACCGCGACCCCGCGATCGAAGTCGACCATCTCCTCGGGGTTCAGCACCGCCTGTCCCACGGCGGCGAGCCGGTCCTCCTGGTCCACAACGAGGACCTCGTCCCTCGGACGGAGCTCCGGGTCCGCCTCGCGGACGAACTTCGCGAACACGTTCTTCCCCAGGCGGTTGAACTCCGCCGTCTCCGTCTCCACGACGACCCGCAGCGTGGGCTTCGGGAACGCCCGGTGGAGGACCTTCCCGCCCTCGACCCGGAGGGAGAACAGCCCGTCGTGGGCCCGCATCGAGAGGACGTGTCTCCCGTCAACGATCACGTTCCGCACCCGCCCCGTATTCTTCGACCGCACGAGCTCCACCTGCCCCGCGAGGAGCGCGTCCGCGGCCCCGCGGCCGAACTGCATGTCGGAAGTCGCGCGCACCCGCTGCAGGACCCAGTCCAAGGGGTTCGGGTCCTCCCGCCGCTTCTCGAGCTCCGTGAGGGTCGCGGCCCCCTCCCAGAGCACGCCGAACTCGTACCCCGCCCCCGCCAGGAAGTGGCGGGCGAACACCTCGGAGGCCTCGAGCACCTCGAGGTCGAGCTGCTCCGGCACGAGGGACTGGGAGTTCGGGTACATCTCGTCGAGCTCGATCGGGACGGGACCGAACGCGGACTTCACGAGGAAGTGCGCGTTGCACACGGCCTCCACCTTCTCCATCGCGGGGCGGTAGTGCACCATGTACGGCTTCCCGTCCTCCGGGAACATCACGAGGGTCCGCCTCCGGGGCGGGGAGTACCGCTCCTGGAGGCGCTGACGGAACCGGTACAGGATCGGGCGGTACACGGTCTCCGGACCCGTGTAGAAGAGGGCGTTGTGCCGGCTGACGGGCTCGAACCGCTCGAGCCACTGCGCGTGCCTCCGGAGCTCCTTCAGGCCGTCCAGGAGGGCGGGGTGCGCGCGGCACCGCCGCTCCACGAGCTCCCAGAGCTCCCCCGCCTTGATCGCCTGCCGGACCCGCCGGATCTCCGCGAAGGACACGTACAGGTTGTGCTCCGCGAGGGCGCGCTCGTTCCCCTTCAGTTCCCCAGGGGAGATCTGGGTGCACACGGGGCACTCGCAGTTCGCGAACTCGAGCTCCGCGGCGTGGCGGGTGCCGTCCACGAACATCATCCGGCCCGCCCGCGCGTACTTCGCGTACGAGGCGGAGTCGAAGAGGTCGCACCCGAGGAGGGCGGCGAGGGCGAACACCATCGGGTGCCCCGCCCCGAACAGATGGACGGGGAGGCGGGGACGGAGCCCTTGCTTCGAGGCGACAATAACCTTCACAAGGTCCTGGAAGCGGTACGATTCCATCAGGGGGACCACGCCGCCGATTGCCGCGATGTCCACGTCGAGATTCGAGAGCTCCTGCGCGCATCGCGTCCGCTCCTCGGGATGGATGCCTCCCTGGACCGCACCGACGAGGGCGAACCCCGGTTCAGCATTCGCGGCCTTCACCCCAACCGCCTCCGCGGCCCGCCTCAGGGTCTCGTCGACATCCGCAGCGGCGCGGGTCTGCGAGTGCTCGGGCTCGGAGAACACGTCCAACATCGTGACGAGGTCGGATCCGATCCTCGCCTGGTACTCGACGATCTCGCGGTTCGAGACATCGACGTCTCCATAGACGTGCTGTTGGAACGCGCCGGAGTCCGTCATGATCGGCCCCGGAAATCCGAGGTGGTCGTGGAGGTCCACATCCTTCTGCTCCTTGGACGTGTACAGGATGTACGCGTTCGTGATCACGACCTCTGCGCCGAACCGCTGCGCCATCTCTGCCGGGGGAATCAGGACCTTGTTCGGATTCACGACAGGCATCAGGGCGGGGGTCCGCACGGGGCCGTGGCGGGTCTCCAGGAGCCCGAGTCGGCCGAGTCCGTCCCGGTCGATGACCTCGAACACGGCGGGCCATCCGGACCTCCCGATAATAGGATTTGCGTGACGGCCTCCGGATTCGGTCATCCCGCCACAATCGTTATTCGGACCGCCCGCCTCCTGTCTCGATGGAATGCTGCGGAGCACGTTCGTGCACGTCCCCTGGGTCGGGTACCCGACGGAGATGCGGCTGTGGCGGGAGGGCGTGCGGACCTGGGACGATTTTCTGCAGGGGCGTCCCCGCCTCCGCGTCGGCGACGGTCGTCGCCGGGAGATCCAACAGGAGATCGAGCGATCGAACTCTCGGTTGAATGCGGGCGACTACCGGTACTTCGCGCGAAGGCTGAGGCCCCGCGATGCGTGGCGGGCGATTGGGGAGTGGGGGGACCGCGCCGCCTTCCTCGACATCGAGACCACCGGGCTCCGGAGGAACCGACATCACGTCACCGTGATCGGACTCAACGACGGGAGGCGCACCCGCCAGTTCATCGAGGGCGTGGACCTGGACGAGTTCCCCGCCGCGATCGCGAAGGCCCCGATGCTCGTCACGTTCAACGGCTCCCGTTTCGACCTCCCGTTCCTCCAGTCGTGGTGGCCCCAGCTCCGGTTCGAGCAGCTCCATGCGGACCTCCTGTACCCGCTCCACCGCCTCGGCCTGTCCGGGGGGCTCAAGGCAATCGAATCCGAACTCGGGGTCGAGCGCACGGAGGAGACGAGGGACCTGCGCGGACACGACGCGGTCCGATTGTGGCGGCGGTTCGAGCGGGGGGACGAGGCCGCCCTTGAGGTGCTTCTCGAGTACAATCGGCAGGACGTGGAGAACCTGCGCCCGCTGATGCGATACGCATACGCCGCGCTACGGGCTCGATGCTTCGGCGGGCGACCCCCTCGCCTTCCCTGAAAACACCCAGTCTTATCTGGGAGGGACGCCTGCCCGCGGCCATGTTGAAGCTGACCACGATCGCCATCGTCGTCCGGAACGAGAAGAAGGCCGCGAAGTGGTGGAACGAGAAGCTCGGGCTCCGGATCGTGACCCGGTTCCCCCACTGGTACACGGTCGCCACGCCGAAATCGACCGTCCGCATCCACCTGTGCCCGGACTCGAAGCCGGAGAAGGGGAACACGGGGATCTCGTTCTCGACGAAGAACGCGGCGAGGACGGAGAAGGACTACCGCAAGAAGGGAGTGAAGATCACGACCCCCACGACGAAGGAGGAGTGGGGCACGTACTTCATGTTCGCCGACCCGGACGGGAACGAGTTCTTCGTGTTCGAGGAGTGACGCGGTCGCGCTCGGTGGCGGGATCGCGGGCTCGCCCCCGCCACTCCGCGACGGGGTACCGCGCTTCGTTCCTCCGGAGTTTGTCCAGGACTGCCTCGGACAGGTCGAGCCCCATCGCGTTCGCGAGCGAGAGGCAGTAGATCACGACGTCGGAGAGTTCTTCCTCGATCCGTGCCCGGACGGCAGGACCGAGGGCCTCGCCGTCCTCCCGCCATTGAAACAGCTCGAGGAGCTCGGCGGCTTCGACGCTGATCGCCTTCGCCAGGTTCGTGGGCCGATGGTACTGCTCCCAATCGCGAGCGTGGACGAACTCTGCGACCCGTTCCCTGAGAGCCCTGACTGTCGTCGTCCCGTCGCTCATGCCCCGCCATGCGCGGGTGCCGATTTCCGCCTTTCGTGACGCGGCCTACCGGACTTCGGGCCCGCCCGTGTACCCGCGGCCCGGAGGGGTCGTGGCCCCGGTCGGGGCTCCTCGAAGGTCCTTCGGGGCGTTCACGACCCGGATCACGATTTGCGTGGAGACGTTGTACAGTGGGTTTCCGACGGGGTCGTGCTCCCCCTCGAGCCGCATCACGCCCGTGACGAGGGTCCGGATCTTCAGGGTCGTCCCGTCCGAGAGGTCGACCGTGATCCAGGGCTCCGCCTTCGCCTCGAAGTCGATGTTCACCGCCTCGACCTCCCGGTGGGAGATCGGCGAGACGACTTTCGCCATGCGGGGTGGCACGCCCGCCCCCGCTAAAAGGGTTCGCAGACCGCGGTGGCCTCAGCCGCCGCTGACCGCCCGCGTGACCTCGAACTTCCCCTCGTCGAACGCGAGCGCGTAATACCCGGTCTCGTGCTTCGTGCTCCGCATCTTCACGCACCGGACGCGGCGCTGGACGTACAGGTCGCTCGTCGGGTGGAGGCCGAGCTGGATGATCCCGTCCGCGAGGTATGCCTCCTCCGGGACGTGGCCGGTGACCGGTGCGTCCGCGGGGCTCTCTGAGACGATGAGGGACGTCGTGCCGAGGTCGCGGAGCCACTCGAAGAGGTAGTACAGGTCCGTCCTCCGGTCGGTGAACTTCGCCATCGTCTCCATCACGTCCATGGAGTCCAGGACGAGGAGGCTGATGTTCTCCGCTTTCATGAAGTTCGACGCGTACATCTTGAAGAGCTCGATCCACGTCCCGCGCGCCTGGAGGAAGTTCAGGTTCTTCCGGACCGTGCCCATGTCCAGGATCATCAAGTGCTTGAACGCCTTCTCCTCCGTGAGCCCGAGCTCCCCCATGTGCTCGAGGAGGATGTCCTTGCTCTGTTCAAGGGTGAAGTACGCGGACTTGCGGCCTTCCTGGAGCGCGTTCTGGTACAGGACGCTGAACGCGAACGAGGACTTCATCGTGCCCGGCGCGCCGGACACGAGGGTCACGTAGCCCTCGGGGAGCCCGCCGCTCAGGGCGTCGTCGAATCCTCGGACGTAGGTCTTGATTCGTCTCACTGCCATGGGGGACCCTCCCGTCGCGCGGGTCGTATCCACCCCAGCTATTATTGCTTTGTTGGCGGGGCCGCCCCCATCGGAGATCCGCGGGAGAAGATTTAAGCCGCGCAGGCCACTCGAAGGCCGCGGTGGCCCTCGAGCTCCTACAGCTCATCCTCGCCCTCGTCCTTCTGTTCTTCCTGCCGGGATGGACGTTGATCAATGCGCTGTTCCCGCGGAAGGGGGAGCTGGACCGGGAGTACGACGCGCTGTACCGGATCACCCTCGGGATCGTGATGAGCATCGTCGTCGTGATCCTGTACGGGTTCGGCCTGAACAGCCTCGGGGTCCAGTCCTCGGGATTCGGCTACTTCAACCCGGGGAACCTGTGGGCCGGGCTCACAGTGATCACGGTCGCGTTCTTCCTCCTCGGCTGGTGGCGGGGGGCGTACCCGTTCGTGGGGAGGCTCCACCCGAAGCTCTCCCGGATGCCCCCGCCGGACAAGCACAGCATGGCCGCGGAGCTCGAGCACGACAAGACGACCCTCGCGAAGCTGCGGGAGCTCGCCACGGAGCGGGAGAGGCTCCGGCGGCGGATCAAGGACTACGAGCGCCGCATCAGCCTCCACAGCGGGGAGGCGAAGGAGCACTACGGCCGCCAGCGGGACGACGCGAGGTCCCGGCTGCGGGAGGTCGACGCCGCGCTGAAGGCCCTCGAGAAGGCGCGCGCGGAGGAGCTGTACGGGGCATGACGACCGTCCGCGCGCGACCGGGTCCGATGGAGTACAAGCTCGTGATCGCGGCGCGGGAGGACCTGAACCTCTCGAAGGGCAAGATGGCGGTCCAGGTCGCCCACGCGGCGGTGAGCGCGGCCCTCGAGGCGAAGGCGGACCACCCGAAGTGGTTCCGCGCGTGGATGGACGAGGGACAGAAGAAGGTCGTCGTCGGCGTCCCGGACCTCGAGGGGCTCCTGGCGCTGGAGCGGAAGGCGATCGCGATGAAGCTTCCCACCGCCCTCGTCCAGGACGCGGGGCTCACGGAGCTCCCGCCGGGGACGACGACGTGCCTCGGGGTGGGCCCGGGTCCGAACCATCTCGTGGACGCGGTCACGGGGCACCTGAAGCTGGTCTGAGATGAAGGCGCAGTCCCGGATCCTCGGGGTCGACGACGCGCCCTTCGCGTTCACGGACGAGTTCGTCCCCGTCGTCGGCGTCGTCGTGCGGGCACCGAGCTACGTGGAGGGGGTCCTCACGACCCGCGTGCACGTGGACGGGACGGACGCCACTGACGTCCTCGCGGCCGCGATCAACCGTTCCCGGTACCGGACGGGGCTCGCCCTCGTCCTGCTCGACGGAGCCGCCCTCGGCGGGTTCAACGTCGTGGACATCGACGCCCTCCACGAGTCCACCCGCGTCCCCGTCGCGACGGTGACCCGGGACCGCCCGGACCTCGAGGCGATGGAGCGAGTGCTCCGCCGGAAGTTCGCGGACTGGGAGAGGCGCCTCGAGATCCTGCGGCGGAAGGAACTGGTCCGCGTGGAGACCGCCCACAAACCCCTGTACGCGACGATGGCGGGCCTACCTCCCCGCGACCTGACGGACGCGATCCACCGGTGCACGGTCCGGGGCGCCCTCCCGGAACCCGTGCGGATCGCGCATCTCATCGCGACCGCGATCGTGAAGGGGGAGTCGAAGGGGGACGCCTAGCGGATTGGGAACCGGAGCACGGCGCCGAGGCCGCCTAGCCCCTCGAGCTTCTTCCCCGCCTCATGGCGGGAGCTGACGATCACGACCCGCCCCCGGGCGGACTCGACTCTGCGCATGAGGTCCTCGACGGCGAGGTCTTTCACCTTCGCGTCCGTGACGAGAAGAGTCTCCACGGCGCCCGCGTCCACCGCGGTCCCCACCTCGTCGGGTCCGTACGCGTACAGGCCACCCTTCGCGATCTCTTCGAGGAGCGTCTCCACGAGGCGGGTCTCCTGGGCGACCCGGGTCTCCTCGAGGATCTTCGCGCCGAGCCCCGAGCGCATCGCCTCCTGGATCCCCGCCATCCCCGCCTGGCTCGTCCCGTGGGACCGGATCTTCGCCGCGAGCTCCGGCTTCTTCTCCCGGACGAACTTCGCGAACTCCTCCCGCTCGAACCCGGGTCCGACGACGAGGAGGGCGGGGCCGACCTCCATGGAGTTGAGCTTCGACAGGATCTCCGTGAAGTACGCAGTGCGCGTGTCCGACCCGGGGAACATCTTGCCGTGATGGTCCGCCCGGATCACCGCGACCTCCCGGATCCCCATCTGGCGGACCTCCGCGATCAGGGCCTCCTCGTCGTCAATCGCGAGAATCGCGACCTGGGGCCGCTCCGTCGCGTCGACGGCCTCCTTGATCCGGCGGAGGTGGTGGTCCCGCCACACATCCTTCACGAGCGTGATGTCGTCGCCGATCGTGAGGTTCAGGGTGTGGTGCCGGCCGAGGTCCTGCGGCCCTTCCACGATCACCCCCGTGATCCGGAGCCGGTCCGAGAAGTCCTGGTACTCCGTCTGGTCCACCTTGATCCCGAGCTTCACGCGGACCTTCTCCCCGCGCTCCGGCCGGAGCTTGTCCGTCGCGGCCTCCTCCCGCCGGTACGTGAACGCCCGCACGAGGTCGCCGGGCTCGACGAGGTTGTGGAGGTGCCAGAGGTCATCCGCGTTCTGCACCTGGAGATGGATCGCTCCCTCCCTCGGGTCCTGATGTAGGACGCGCATCGGTCTCGGAACGGGGGGTCGTTATTTCTCGCTATCGAGGGCGGTGCCAGCTCGCGTTCGAAGTGAGACGCCCCCGGTCATGTTCCAGGGGCGGCCCGTCCGCCCCGGGGAGAAGATGGATGGAAAGCGGTCAGGCAATCCCCGCCGTGGCGGGGCACTTCCTGGCGAGCGCCGTCCCAGGGTTCCGATTTCGGAGCGACCCGGTGGGTCCGCTAGGGATCGGTCTTACCTCTACCCGCTTTCCGAACCCCCGATTCCGCTTCCCGCCGATAAAGGGTGTGTCCACAATATCACACGTGGCTATCGGGTAGGGAACTGAACGAACCTACCGTAGCACACCGTATCCGATGAGCCGCCACTTCCCGCCGATCCGGCGGCTCACCGCGAGCCGTTGGCCGGGTTCCGCCGAGACCGGGATCTTCAGGTTCATGTCCGCCATGTTCTCCCGCGCGCTCGAGACGACGCCCACCGTCGTCGCGGTGCCGACGGAGATCATCAGGGGCTCCCCGGTCTTGATATCCTCCACCTTCAGGTCCTCCGCGGTCCCGACGACCCGCTCCAGCAGGTGGAACTCCGCGGAGATCCGGGAGAGGACGGGCGGGAGGGTCCCCGGCGGGCCGAGGACCCGGCCCACCAGGGAGTCCGACTTCGTCAGGTAGGGGTCGAGGTTCGTCCCGACGGCGATGAGGCCCCCCGGCCGCACCTCCTTCTTCGAGTGGCCCCCGGTGTGGAGGGACCGGACCGTCGTCTGCAGGTCCACCCACTCCGTCTTCGTGCCCGTCCCGGCCTGTCGCCCGGGCACGATCGCGATCTCGTCGCCGACCTTCAGCTTCCCCTGGATCAGGGAGCCGCCGACGACCCCGCCCGCAAGCTTGTCCGGCGGCGCCCCGGGCTGATTCACGTCGAAGGACCGCGCGATGAACATCCGGGCCGGCTTCGTCTCGTCGAACTTCCGGGTAAGGATCACCTGCTCGATCGTCATCATCAACATGTCCGCGTTCACCTCGTGGTGCGCGGACATCGGGATGATCGGGGCCTTCTCCGCGATCGTGCCCTTCACGAACTCGCGGATCTGGCGCAGGTTCTCCCTCGCCTGCTCCTCCGTCACGATGTCGATCTTGTTCTGGACGATGATGATCTTCTCGACGCCGATGATCGAGAGGGCCATCAGGTGCTCCTTCGTCTGGGGCTGGGGGACGTCCTCGTTCGCGGCGATCACGAGGAGGGCCCCGTCCATGATCGCGGCCCCGCTGAGCATCGTCGCCATCAACGTCTCGTGGCCCGGGGAGTCCACGAAGCTCACGGCCCGCAGGAGCTCCGTCTTCGCGCCGTCGTTCTTGCATACCTCGTTCGTCGAGTAGCACTTCGGAGGCTCTTCGTTCGGGCACCGATAGAACGCGGCGTCCGCGTACCCGAGGCGGATCGAGATTCCTCTCTTGATCTCCTCGGAGTGGCGGTCCGTCGACTCCCCCGTGAGGAGCTTCACGATCGCGGTCTTCCCGTGGTCGACCTGCCCGACGGTTCCGATGTTCACGGACGGCTGGACGGGGACCTTCACAGGGGATGCTCCAGACGCGGGGTCGCTCTAACGGGAGGTTCGATAAAAGGGTTTGCGGCGATGGAGGGCGACCTCACTTCTTCTCCGTGAACGCGTCCTCGATGGACTTCGGCCCGCGAACGATGATCTTGAGATTCAACTGCAGGGTGTCGGGAGAGATCGTGTTCCCCCGGACGGTCTTCTTCTTCCGCATCCCGTGTCGGGGCGCGTGGAACCCGACGCCGCCGGACAGCAGGATCCGGCGCCGCCTCGGGCCCGGGAGGTCCCGGCGCATCGGGAAGCCGTCTTTGTCGCTTCCGCCCGTAATCGAGAGCTTGTACCCCGGAAGGCCCACGTACAGGCCGTCGATCTCCTCGCCGAGCTTCCGGCCCACCAAGGCGTTCGCGAACTGGCCGGAGATGTCCTTCTTGTACGTCTTCCCGCTCTTCGGGTCTGCGATCACCGCTTTGAACTCGGCCATGGAGCGCCCGCTCCGATGGTCGACCTCCATAAAAGGGTTGCGGGGGCGCGGGCCTACGGAGCGCGGGCAACCTCTTCGTCGAACACACCTAGGACGCGGGAAGCGTCCGCGTACATCTGGAGCACCCGGCGCCCCTCCTCCCGCGACATGGAGCCAACTTCGGCCACGGCCTCGGTGAACTCGATCAGGGCGAACACGGCATCGCTCGTGTTGAAGTCGTCGTCCATCGCTGCGAAGAAGGTTTCCCGCACGCGCTGGATCGCGCCCGCAATCCCACCCGCGTGGTCGCCCGTCGCCGCCCGCGCCTTCGCGATCGCGGCGTGGATCGCGTCGAGATTCCCGTTCGTGATCTTGAAACAGTCCGCGTCGTACTCACAGTCCTTCCGATAGTGCTCCTTTAGAAGGCACAGCCGCACGACGTCTCCGTCCCAGTCCTTCAGGATATCTCGGATCGTGACGAAGTTCCCGAGGGACTTCGACATCTTCTCGGAAGCGAGGGTGAGGAACCCGTTGTGGAGCCAGTACCGGGTCCACTCCGTCCCGTACACGGCCTCGCAGATCATCGCCTCGCTCTCGTGGTGAGGGAATTTCAGGTCCTTCCCCCCGCCGTGGAGGTCGATCTGGGAGCCGAGGTACTTCGACGCCATCGCGAAGCACTCCACGTGCCAGCCCGGCCGACCCCGGCCCCAGGGGCTGTCCCATCCCGGCTCGTCCGGGCGGGACCGCTTCCACACCGCGAAGTCGAGGGGGTCCTCCTTCTTGCTCTCCGGGGGGAGCGGGTCCGCGACGATATCGTCGAACTTCTGGTGGGTCAGGATCCCGAAGGAGTGCTTCGCCTTCCGGGTCCGGAAGTACACGTCCCCGTCCACCGCGTACGCGAAGCCGTTCGCGAGAACCGCCTTCACCGCCCGGAGGATGTCCGGGATGTGCTCGCTCACCCGTGCGTACACCCGGGCCCGCTTCACGTTCAGCGCGTCCATGTCCTCGAGGTACGCCCGGATGTACTTCTCCGCGTACGCGAGGGGCTCCATCCCCGCGGCCTGGGCCCGCTTCGTGATCACGTCCTCGACGTCCGTGAAGTTCTGGACGTGGTCCACCCGGTACCCGGAGAACTCCAGGTATCTCCGGACGACGTCGAAGGCGATGTACGATCGCGCGTGGCCCAGGTGGCTGTGGTCGTACACGGTGGGCCCGCACACATACATCCGCAGCTCCCGGTCCGCGGGGGCCTCGATCGGCTGCTTCCGCCGGCTCTTCGTGTTGTACACGCGGATCGTCACGGGGGTCGCCCCCGCCTAAGCGAGCGCGCGGTTAAACAGTTCCTCATCACTCGGCGGGCCATACCACAATACTTATTACAATAGGGCCCGTTCGTCGCGATTGGCCTGGCGGAAGGGGAGGAGCGGGCTGGAATTGGTGTTGGGCAGGGCTCTCTTTGCGGTCGCCTTGGCCCTCGTCTTGGTCCCCACGGCCCCGATGGCGGTCGCGCAGGGTTCGACCGCGTCGACGGACCTAGCACTTTCGCACTCCGAACTCCCGCAGGGCGCCCCGGTGCGCATCGAGCCCTCCCCGATCCGTTCGCAGGGGGAGAAGGACCTCGCGACCGTGATCATCGCGACGACGAACGTCGCGGACCTCGCGAACGCGGTCTCCCGCCTCACCGGCGAGCAGGTCCCGTCCCCAAGGTCGCAGGGGTTCGGCACGCCGCTGCTCACGCTTCCACGGTGGATGATCGAGGAGATTCGCGGGCTGCCGACGACGATGTCCGTGCTCGACTACGTGCCGCCGACGAAGCAGATGCCGGAGGACCCGGACACGCGGTCCCTCCCGCAGACCGGGATCCTGAACTGGAACGCGACGATCAACCACAAGGCGCCCCTCGCGTGGGCCCGCAACATCACGGGGGACGGGGTGAACGTCGCGATCGTCGACGACGGCGTGGACTTCGGGCACCCCGACCTCCAGGGGACGATGGCGCGGGTCACGGACCCCGCCTCGCCGTACTCCGGGTGGCCGATCGCGTTCGACCCGTTCTCGATGGGCGCGTACCTCCGGGCGGGCGGGGACCCGAGGGGCACGTGGTACGCGGACACCTCCTCCACGGACTCGAACGTCACCCACACGTTGCGGGTGGACGGGAAGAACGACTTCTGGACGGACGGCTCCGAGCTCATCGCCACGGACCCCAGCAGTGACATCGGCGTCCCGGACTTCGACCTCGTCACCCTCTACGTGACGCAGGACGCGGCGAACTGGTACGTCGGGTTCTCGAGCCGCGCGAACCACACGACGATGGCGTTCGAGCTGTACGTGAACACGACGTCCGGCGGGGGCGCTCCTGCGGACCCCCTCGGGAACTACATGATTCCGATGGCGGGCCATCTCCCGGAGTTCGCGGTGTACATGGTCCACAACGGCCTCCAGCCGCCCGGGCGGTACGACCTGAACGACACGATCCCTAGCGCCCTCGTGTACAAATGGAACCCGGGGGGCGGGGCATGGGACTCCCCGGTGGACGTCACGGACCCGGCCGTCGGCGGGCAGTTCTCGTATGGCGGGTACAAGTTCAACGTCGGGGAGGGCTTCGTGGAGATGGGCCTCCCGAAGGCGTACCTCGGGGACCCGCAGTCGATCTCCCTCCAGCTCTTCACGGTCGGGGACAACCGGAGCCACGCCCAGGACTCCGTGTACTCGGACCTGAACGTCGCGTTCCCGAACCCGGACTGGACCTCCGCCCCGACGACCCTGTCCGCGATGACGATCGTGGGCCCCGGGTACTGGCGGCACACGTACACCCGGAGCGACGACACCGTCGGCGGACAGCCGAACGTCCAGTTCACCTGGCCCGTCCAGTACATCCCGACGGGGACGAGCCGGAGCGGCCAGTACCTGTTCGGGGACCTTCCGGACAAGAACTACCCGCTCACGCGGATCCTCGTCGTGGACGAGGCGATGCCCGGCGTCTACGACACCGTGTACGCGGACCTCGACCACAACAAGGACTTCCACAACGACAAGGCGATCAAGCGGTACGGGAAGTACGACGCCTCCGGGTTCTGGCACCCGCCGACATGGCCGGGGATCGGGACGATCTTCGACGAGACCGTGTGGGCGGACACGTTCGACCCTGCGGGCGGGGTCGCCGCCCTCGCCTGGTCCCCCGATGGCCGCTGGCTCGCGACGGGAGGCCGGGACCACGTCGTGATCGTCTGGGACACGACGACGTGGCTCCCCGCCGCGACCCTGACCGGCCATCATGGCCGCGTGGACGCGGTCGCGTGGAACCCCGCGAGCACCCGCCTCGCGGCTGCCCACGACGACGTCGGAGGGCGCACACAGTACTCCGTGGACGTGTGGCAGGCCCCGTCGTGGTCCCTGGACCGGTCGTACACGATCCACACCGGGGCGGTGAACGACCTCACGTTCAACCCCGCGGGCACGCGGATCGCGACCGCATCCTCCGATGGCACCGCGAAGGTCTTCGACCTGGGGACACAGGCGGTCACACTCCTCGCCCATACCTCCGCGGTGCTCGGGATCGCGTGGTCCTCGACGAACACGATCGCGACCGTCGGCGCGAACGGCGAGCTGCGCCTGTGGTCCGCGGCGGGGGCGCTCCTCCGGACGTATGTCTACGGGTCCGCGCTCAACGACGTCGCCTGGCATCCGTCCGGCGCATTCCTGGCGGCGGCCTCCGATGACGGGAACGTCGTGATGTTCGAGGCCGCGACGGGGAACCGCAACCCGCAGTCCGGCCACTTCGGCAACGCCGTCCTCCACGTCGGGTTCAACGGGACCGGGGACCGGCTCGTCTCCTCCTCCCGCGCGACCCAGCGGTCGGACCCCACTCTCGTCACGTGGACCGTGACGGACTGGAACAACTTCGCGTTCCTCGACCAGCGCTTCGGGGCCCACGCGGACGCGACGACCGGCTTCGCGGTCCCCGCCGCGGAGTACGCCCCGGGAGGCGCGAGGATCGCGAGCGGCGCGATGGACGCCACGGTGAAGACGTGGAGCCCGGCCCTCGTCCAGGACCGCCTCCTCCTCGGGCACCGGATCGGCTCGAGCGACACGACCCGGTACAACGGGGGCGACGGAATCGCGGACGCCTCCGGAGGGATGGTGTACTTCATCGCGCAGAACAGGACGGAGCTGCCGTACTCGGCCCGGTTCGTCGCGAACCAAGGGGACAACGTCGCGAACCTCGTCCCCGCGAACGGCACCCTCGTCGCGTTCATGGGGGCGTTCGATGCGACCGCGAAGCACGGGACCCTGATGGCCTCGAGCATCGTCGGCCGTGCGATGACGCGGTTCTTCGACCCGACGACGATGAAGGCGCCCTCCCCGCCCCAGGTGTACGGGATCGCCCCGAACGCGAAGCTGATCGCGGTCGCGGACATCTACACGACGACGATCTTCGACGGCTGGCGGTTCGCGGTCGAGGGGTACGACGGCATCCCCGGGACCGGGGACGAGGCGCAGATCGTCGCGAACTCCTTCGGCTTCAGCTCCACGTTCGAGGACGGCTGGGACTTCTACTCCCGGTTCGCGGACTGGATCTCCACCCAATACGCGGGGGGGAAGAGCCTGTTCACGGTGAGCGCGGGGAACGACGGGAACGGGTACGGGACCGTCACGACCCCCGCCGCGTCCGCGGGCGTCGTCACCGCCGGCGCGTCGACGGACTTCTTCTACCGGTTCTGGGCGGGCCTCGAGAAGGGGCCGAGCCCGTCGTACGGGGACGTCGTCCCGTTCTCGAGCCGCGGGCCCAGCGCCCTCGGCCGGCCGGACCCCGACGTCCTCGCGACGGGGCGGATGTCCGTGGGAGCGACCCCGCTGAACATGGTCGTCCCGTCGAACGGCGCGGTCGCGAGCGAGCTGTGGTCCGGCACCTCCCTCTCGTCCCCGATGACCGCGGGGATCCTCGCCCTGATCTACGAGGCGTACCGGAAGGCCCACGGCGTCTACCCGGACGGGGAGACCGCGAAGTCGATCCTGATGAGCGGCGCGGACGACGTGAACTACGACGTGTTCTCCCAGGGGGCCGGGTTCGCGAACGCGGACCGCGCGACGCGGATCGCCCAGAGGCTCGACGGCGTGTCCGTGACGCCGAGCGTGTGGACCCCCGGCGAGTATCGGGGGCGGGCGTACGAGGCGTTCGTCTCCCTGATGTCCCCCGGACAATCCCGCCAGGGGACGTTCACGGTCCGGAACGCGAACCGGACCGCGCCCGCGACCTGGACCCTCTCCGACTCCGTGTTCCGGCGCACGGCGGCAATCGAGTACGGGTTCCTGACCCCCGTGGACGGCTCCGCGAACCCGATCGACGCGTGGCACGCTCTCCTCGCGGCGAGCCCGGCGGCGGACTTCTACGGACCCGGGGTGTACCGCGTGACGCCCGCGGGCCTCACCCTCCTGGCGCCCGTGACGCCATCGGACTGGATCAACGCGGACCTCGTCCGGATCACGATCTCCGCGCCCCAGACCGCGTTCGACCCCGGCGGGGACGGCACGAACGATTACCGGTACATGGTCGACGTGTACGACTGGACAGAGACGGACTGGTCCACGCCGATCCCGGACACGACGGGATTCGCGGACCTGAACCGGATCTCCATCAACCACCCGGAGGCGAACGTGTTCGCGGCGACGGTCCACAACGGCCCGATCCGGAGCCATGACGGCCTCGTGTTCGGGACCCGACTCTTCGGGACCGGGCTCGGCGGGCTCCCGCTGCGCGCGAAGATCGAGTTCTTCACGAAGACGGACTGGAACTGGCTCTCCCTCTCCGCCCCCCAGGTCACCGCCCCTGGGAACGGGGGCACGACGTTCACCGCGACGATGGCGGTCCCCGCGAGCACGCCGATGGGCACGTACCAGGGGCAGATCACGCTCCGCGGTCGGCAGACGGCGACGGACCGATACACCGTGGGCGCGAGCGGCGGGCAGTGGATCCGCCTCTCCCGCTTCGACACGAACCCGATCACGGTGCAGGTGAACTCCGTCCCGGTCCCGGCGGGCAGCCTCCAGACATACCCCGCCGCGGGCCTGATCTGGATCAGCAGCCCGCTGACCCCGGGGGACCTCGTCGAGGTCCAGTACGACTACTACGATCACGTCACGATCCCCGTAGCGGTCTCGATCGGCGCCACGGGCCCCCGGTTCTCCTTCGGCGGTCTCGCGGCGGGCCAGGACGATCTCTTCGGAAACTTCGTGGGCCCCGGGTACGGGAACGGGGGCCAGGCGGGGGACTTCCGATTCTACTACACGGACATCGCGAACGAAGGCCTCTTCCGGCAGGCGCGGGGGCTGAAGTTCTATCTCGACGCCCACTGGGACCGGACCCGCACGGACCTCGACGTGTTCGCGTTCGGCACGGGAGGCGCTGCTCTGATGGACGTCTCCTCGTACGACCCGAACCGGTACGGGCCGTTCCTCGTTGGCCGGAACAACGGCGGGAGCGAGATCACGTCGAGCGTGTTCACGACGACGGGCGGGGCGGAGGAGATCGTCGCGCCCGGGGTCACCGGGGGCCTGAACATCGTCGCGGTCCACGCGGTCCGGATGAACGGGACCGCGGACGAAGAGAGCGTGACGGGATCCGCGGGGCTCCTCACCGTGAACCCCTCCGACATCAACATCGTCACGAACCAGCTTGCGGGGAGCCGGGCGTTGAGCCTCTCGTCGAGCGCGACGTGGCCGGGCCTCGGCGCCGTCTCCGCGGGGCCGTCCGCGCCCCAGCGGTTCGTGGACCTCCACATCCAGCAGGACGCGATCGAGGGGGGAGGATTCACGGACCTCCTCGCGAAGGGCTCCTTCACGTATCGGGTCCTCGTCCAGCGGAGCGCCCTGATCTTCGACGTCCACATCACGAGCGACGCGGCGTCCACGTCGAGGCCGTGCCCGGACCTCGACCTCGGCGTCTTCCTGGACGGGAAGGGGCCCGGGAACGTCCCGGACGGCGTTGCGCAGACCGCGGAGTTCGTCGCGCAGACCGCGGACTCCGACGCGAACGAGGAGGTGAAGCTGATCAAGCCCGTCGTCGAGGACGACCCCGACACCCCGACGGTCGACGAGTCCGTCGTCGGGGCGCCGTACCTCGTGAAGGTCCTCGGGTTCGTGGTGCCGTGGTCCCCGTACGGGACGTTCAACATGGACCTCACCCTCGTCCAGGGCCAGGGCTTCTCCGTGAGCGGAACGTCCTCCACGCCGATCCCGAGCTACGCGCGGTCCACCCTCACCCTCACGTGGAACCTCCCGGGGAGCACGGGGGACGGCGCCCTCCTTGGCGCCCTGTACCTAGGGCCCTCGACCGCCCCCCTCACCCTCCTGATCCCGATCCAGCTCGTCGTGGACCGGTCCCCGCCCGTGTTCACGAGCTTCTCCGTCGGCGGGCCCGGCGTCCTCGTGGACGACCGGGACGGACGGACCGCGAACGGCCGGCGCCCCCTGGTCGTCGCCGTCCTCGGGGACCCGGAGCGCGGGGAGCTCGACCCCGCCGCCACGCGGATCTCGATCGACGGGGAGGACGTCACGTCCAGGGCGTTCGTCGACATCCCGTGGGGCCCGAGCCCCCAGGGTCTCCAGGGCCGATGGACCGGGACCGTGACGTAC
The DNA here is from genome assembly GCA_020029475.1 of Methanobacteriota archaeon. Taxonomy (GTDB): domain Archaea; phylum Thermoplasmatota; class Thermoplasmata; order RBG-16-68-12; family RBG-16-68-12; genus EA-19. The sequence continues at coordinate 24,899 of JAIBJG010000017.1, forward strand.
GAGCCCACCCTCGACCTCGACGAGGGCGTCCACACCGTGCGGCTCGACTTCGCGGACCTCGCGGGGAACGCCGTCGAGGTGACGAAGACGATCGTCGTCGACACGGAGGCGCCCGCCCTCGTCCTGGACGGACCCGCCCTCCGGTTCACGGTTCTCTCGACCGCCACGATCTCTGGCGCCACGGAGCCCGGGGCGACGGTCTCGATCGGCTCGTCCATCCTCGTGGCGGGGGCGGACGGCACGTTCTCGTTCTCCCTGTCCCTCGCGGATGGACGGAACGAGGTGAGGGTGCGGGCCGCGGACTGGTTCCACCTGGACGCGCTCGGGGTGGACCTTCCGGGCAACGAGGCCGTCGCGGACCTCACGATCATCCGGGACACGGTGAGCCCGGCGGTCACCGTAACCGCCCCCGCGAGCCCCACTCCCTCGGACCTCGCGGAGATCCGGGGACGCGTCACGGAATCGATCTCCTCCACGGAGATGTACGATCCGTCGACGGTCCTCCTCACCGTGGGTGGCCGCCGAGCGTGGGTCCTCGCGGACGGCTCCTTCTCCATTAGCATGTCCCTTGTCGAGGGGGTGAACACGATCTCCATCGAGGCGGTGGACCTCGCGGGGAACTTCGCCACCAGATCCACCGTGGTCGTGCGAGACTCCCTCGCCCCCTCCCTCGCGATCGACCCGGTCCCCGTCGAGACCGGTTCTCCGTCCCTGAACGTGACGGGCACGACGGAGGCCACGGCGCTCGTGTTCGTGAACGGGTTCGTCGTGCGGCCCGCCTCGGACGGGACGTTCCACCGCGTCGTGACCCTGAGCGGCGGGCAGAACGCGATCGTCGTCCGCGCCGAGGACTCTGCGGGGAACACCGCCGAGCGCACGTTCACGGTCTCGTACGTGTCCGCGGGCGGCGGGGGCGTCTCCTTCGGAGCGTGGGTGGCGATCGGGCTCGTCCTTGCCATCCTCGCCGGTCTCGGAATCGCGTTCCTATTCGGACGGATGTCCCACGAGGAGACCCCGACTCCCGACCCAACCGCGATGGAAGACACCGGCCCGGAGCCCGGCGCGGCGGCCGTTGCGGAGACCCCCGCCCCGCCCCCCGTGTTTCCTCCCGTGGAACGGCCTGCCGAACCTCCAGCACCCGCGGCCCCAACGATCGAAGAGCGGGCGGCGAAGATCGAAGCGGCCTACGTGGAGGGCCGGATCACGCGAGAAGTCTACGAGCGGAACGTCCGAGCCCTGGGACGCGAGCCCACCCCGGAGCCGACCGCGCCGGAGCCCGCCCCCGCGCCCATGCCGACTCCGGAGGAACGCGCGGAGCGGCTCCGCACCGCGTTCGAGCAGGGGCGCATCTCCCGCGAGGCGTATGAGTCGAACCTCGCGAAGCTTGGCCTCGCCCCGCCCGCGCCGACGCCCCCACCTGCCGAGGAACAAGCAGCGAGGTTGGAATCCGCGTTCCGGTCGGGCCGGATCACGGAGGCCGCATACCGCGCGAACCTGGCGCGCCTCGGAATCGCGCCGCCCGAGCCCCCGGCCCCCCCACCCGTCGAGGATGAGAAGGTCGCCCGCCTCGAGCGGGCGTACCGGGAGGGGAGGCTCTCGAGGGAGGCGTACGAGGCGAACCTCGCCCGCGTCGCGGGCACGCCGGCGCCGCCTCTCCCGCCCCCGGAGGATCTGCGTGCCGCAAAGCTCGAGACTGCGTACCGGGAGGGACGGATCACGGAGGAGACGTATCGCGCGAACGTCGCCCGCCTCGGCCTGGCTCCCCCGCCACCGCCTTCGCAGACGCTCGGGGAGGCGGAGCGCGCCGCGATGCTCGACCGGGCGTACCAGGAGGGGCGCATCTCGCAGGACATGTACCGTGCGAACCTCGCGAAACTCGCGCATCGGACTCCCACCGAAGCGCCGGACAAGATCGTGCAGCTACGGACCGCATTCGTTGAGGGGAGGATCGACCGCCGGCTGTTCGCGGAGAACCTCGCGCGGACCCTCGGCGTGAGCGGGGACACGCGCGCGGCGAACCTCGTGACGGCCTTCGTGGCGGGGCGGCTCGACGCGGACCTCCTCGAAAAGAACCTGCGGCGCCTCCAGCAAGGCTGAGAACGAAAGCTATTTGCGGCCCTCCAGTCTCACGCGAGTCCACGGGCCGTTAGATCAGCGGAAGATCGCCGCCTTCGCAAGGCGGAAGCCGTGGGTTCGAATCCCACACGGTCCACTGTCCAGGTTCCCAGGCGGGCTCACTCAGTGGACTTCGCCTTCTTCCGGACGGCCCACCACGCCGTCACGTATCCGATGCCTCCCAAGAAGAACCCGAGCAAGCCGAGGGCCATCAGGACCGTGATCGGGAGCGAGAGGGGATTCAGGATGTTCACGTGGACGTAGCCCGGGTTCTGCCCGAGCCCGCCAGCGCTGACCGGGAGCAAGGCAGCGCCCCCCAGATACCCGCCGTAGGCCGCGAGGAGGGCCGCCGCGCTCGAGCCCCCTCCGCCCAAGAGGAGGTGGAACCAACCCGTGAAGTTCCGCCATCCAGAGTACGGCGCCCCGAGGGTGGATTCCAGGTATTGATAGAACAGCGCGCTCACGGCGATTCCGAGCACGCCGACGAGGGCGTACCCGATCATCCCGACGATGAACCATGTTGAGGCGTTCGAGCACGAACCCGTTCCTGTCAGGACCGCACCCGTCGTGTTGTTCGAGAGCGTCGTCCGGACGGTGCAGGAGTCGCCGCCCGCGACGATCCGGCCGGGACTCGGGCCCAGCCCAACGACGCCCAGCGCCCCGAGGACGCTGATCCCAACGAGGATGCTCATGATGATGAACGCGATCGCGCCTTGGATGATCGCGGCGGCCACGAACCGACCCGCCCACTTGCTCTGGTCTGCCATGGGGGAGAATCCGAGGGGGGGGATATGAGGGCTCCGACCCGTAGCGTATGTACTTCCTCAAACGGACGATAACCGTAAGGAGTCCGCGCGGGATGACGGGCCGTGCCCGCGGACCCGCACCTCCACGAGTTCACGATGATCCAGAGGGCGGTCCGCGCGCTCGCCGGGAAGGGGATGTTCGACGAGGCCCGCCGCCTCCTCCAGAAACTGTTCGAGATCGCGCCGGAGGACCCGAACTATTCCCGGAACAAGTGGAGGTTCGCCACAGAGCTCGTGAAGACCGCCGTCGTGCACCAGAAGCGCGCGGTCGCCGCGGACATCGCCGCCCTGGCGGAGTCGACGATCGACCCTGCCCACCTGAGGTCCGCGGAGCGGGAGCTGATGGACCGCGCGAAGGGGGACGTGACGTCCCTCTAGCGAAGAGGCGCACAGCCTTATCCGTCCGGGAACCCCTCCGCGGCCCATGGCCGACCCCTCGAAGTCCTCCGACGCGGAATACGTGAAACGGATCGAGGCGGAACGGCGGGAGAAGGACCACTTCTTCAAGGAGGACCCGTCCTCGCCGATCCCGTGGGCCCTCCGGGAGAAGTTCACGGGCCTCGCGTACTTCCCGCCGAACCCGAAGTACCGTCTCAGGGTGAAGCTCCAGCGATATCCGAAACCGGAGCCCGTCGTCCTCGCGACCTCGAAGGGGTGCGGAAAGGAGAGCTATCCGGCGGGGCGGTATCTCGACCTACCGCTCCGGAAGGACGACGAATACGTCCTCGACTTCAACCTCGCGTACAACCCGTACTGCGCGTACAACGACGCGTACGTCTGCCCGCTCCCGCCCCGGGAGAACTGGCACGACATCCGCATCGAGGCGGGGGAGAAGAACTTCCCATTGGAGGAACTCAAGGAGCGGCTCGCGAAGGAAGGGAAGCCCCTCGGGCACCAACACCACTGAGTGCGGGAGCTCAGACGGCCTCGCGGCCCTCGAGCCACCCGACCCGGCGGCGCCAGTTTTCCGCGATCTCGGACTCGGTCTTGAAGTCCTTCTCGACGACCCCGAGGTACTCGATCGCCTTCTGGAGGGAGCTCAGGGTCGGGGCCCGCACGTCGACGCCCGCCCGCTCGAACTGCCGCTTCACGACGGGCATCCCCGCCTCCACGCTCCCGAGCTGGTAGCAGAAGTCCGTCATGATCTTGTCCGCGACCCGGATCAGCCGGTCCACGGGCTCCTGGGGCGGGGTCACGAGGGCGATCCGCTCGATCGGGATCCCCGCGGCCTCCACCATGAGCTCCCCGAGGGTCCGGAACGAGGACTCGACGTTGACCCCGGTCTTCGCGCTCGTCATCACCGCCGGGGCGTCGTACTTCTCGTGGAGGTAGTACGTGTACTCGTGCGCGGCGACCCGCTCGTCCTCGAGGAGGTCGACCTTGTTCCCGACGATCACCATCGGGACCCTCCCGACGAGCCTCCACACCATCGGCATCCAGTACTCCTCCATGGAGCGGCGGGAGTCCTCCCGTGTGAGGTCGTGGACGAACAGCACGCCCTGGGCCCCCTTCACGGCGGTCTCCTGGACCCCGCCATACCCCTTCTGCCCGAGGACGTCCCAAATCTGCATGATCACGTCGACCGTGTTCGGCGGCCTCCCGACGATCACGTCCTTCTTCGTGACCTTCGTCCCGATCGTCGTGATGTAGTCGTCCGAGAACTGGTCCACGACGAAGCGGCGGATCAGGGACGTCTTGCCGACCCCTCCGTCCCCGAGGAGGAGGATCTTCGCCTTCATCGCCTCGTCGGGCATTCCTTCGAGGTCGCGGTACGAAGGCGGTCCCCTTTAACCGTTTCCCGCAGGTTCTCAAAGGGGACACGGAAACCTCAATACCGGGTCGCCGTTCGTCGGGGCGGCGGTGCGATGGCGGCGCTCTCCCTGACGCACAAGATCATCAAGAAGCACCTCGAGGCCGGCCGGATGGTCCCGGGAGAAGAGATCGCCCTCCGGATGGACCAGGCCCTCCTCCAGGACGCGACGGGCACCCTCGCCTGGCTCGAATACGAGGCGATGAGCGTGGACAAGGTCCGCGTGAAGCGGGCGACCCAGTATGTGGACCACAACATCCTCCAGACCGGGTTCGAGAACGCGGACGACCACCTCTTCCTCCAGGGGATGTGCGCGAAGTACGGCGCGGTCTTCTCCCGCCCCGGGAACGGGATCAGCCACTGGACCCACATGGAGCGGTTCGACGTCCCCGGGCAGACGATGCTCGGGTGCGACAGCCACACGTGCCAGGCCGGGGCTACCGGGATGCTCGCGATTGGCGCCGGCGGGTTCGAGGTCGCCTCCGTGATGGCGGGAGAGCCGTACCGCTTCCGGATGCCCGGCGTCGTGCGGATCGACCTGACGGGCGAACTCCCGAGATGGACCTCCGCGAAGGACGTGATCCTCGGGCTCCTCCGGCGGTACGGGGAGAAGTGGGGGAAGGAGAAGGTCCTGGAGTATGGGGGGCCGGGCCTGAAGCAGTTCACGGTCCCCGAGCGGGGGACGATCGCGAACATGGGAGCTGAGCTCGGCGCGACGGGCTCCGTGTTCCCGAGCGACGGGATGACGGGGCGGTTCTTCCGCGGGCAGAAGCGGGGCCCGGACTGGAAGGCGCTCGCCGCGGACGAGAGAGCGGAGTACGACGAGCGAATCGAGATGGACCTCTCCGAGATCGAGCCCGTGATCGCGTGCCCGTCGAGCCCTGGGAACGTGAAGCCGGTCTCCGAGGTCGCGGGCACGGAGGTCACGCAGGTCGCGGTCGGGAGCAGCGTGAACTCCTCCTTCCGGGACCTCTCGATGGTCGCGGAGATCCTCAAGGGCCAGCAGGTCCACCCGGGCCTCTCGATGGCGGTGTCCCCGGGCTCCCGCCAGGTCCTGATGGCGTGCCTCCTCCACGGCGTGATGACGACCCTGATCAAGGCGGGGGTTCGGGAACTCGAGGTCGCGTGCGGGCCGTGCATCGGGATGGGGTTCGCCCCGCCCACGAAGGGCGCCTCCGTGCGGACGTTCAACCGGAACTTCCCCGGCCGGAGCGGGACCCCGGACGACCGGGTCTACCTGTGCAGCCCAGAGACCGCGGCCGCGACCGCGCTCAAGGGAGTGATCACGGACCCCAGAGACCTGGGACGCCGCCCGCCCTCCGTGACAGAGCTCACCTCGTACCCCGTCGACGACTCCATGTACGTGGCCCCGCCAAGGGACCGCTCGAAGGTCCAGGTGTACAAGGGCCCGAACATCGGGCCCGTTCCCGTTCCCACGGGCGGGGTCGCGGACACCGTGGAGGGCGAGGTCCTCCTGAAGCTCGGGGACGGCATCTCCACGGACCACATCCTCCCGGGAGGGGCGGAGATCCTCCCGCTCCGGAGCAACATCCCCGCGATCGCGGAGCACACGTTCGAGTACGTGGACCGGACGTTCGTGAATCGTGCGAGGGAGAAGGGCGGGGGCGCGATCGTCGGCGGGGACAACTACGGCCAGGGGAGCTCCCGGGAGCACGCGGCCGCGGTCCTGATGCACCTCGGGGTGCGGCTCGTGCTCGCGAAGTCGTTCGCCCGGATGCACCGGGACAACCTCGTGAACTTCGGCCTCCCGCCGCTCGTCTTTGCGAACCCCGGGGACTACGACGGCGTCCAGAAGGGGGACCGGGTCCGCGTCACGGGGCTCATCGAGGGCCTCCGGAACGCTCGGCCCGTCGACGCCCTGAACGTCTCCCGGGGGAACACGATCCGCCTCGCGTACGACCTGTCCTCCCGCCAACGGGAGATCCTCCTGGAGGGCGGCGGGATCCGGTACCTGCAGAAACGGCGCGGCGGCGCGTAGGCGAGCGCCCGCGGGGAGGGGGATTTGAACCCCCGACCTCTTTCGAGGACTGGATTAGCAATCCAGCGCCTTACCGGGCTGGGCCATCCCCGCAGCGGCGCGGCCCACCGCCTTGCTCGCGTTAAAGCTTTCCCCGCGACGCGGGATTCTAAACCAAGACCAACAACCCTTTTATCTGGAGGCGCATCGTGCGCGCGTGGCGAGATGGGGCGCCGTTCTCATCGTGTTTTCCATCGTAATCCCGCTCGCGGCGATCGCGTCCGGGTCCGTCCCGCCCGCCCCGCGACCCCTCGCCCTCACCTTCGTCGATCTCCCCACGTGGCTCGTCGGGGACACGTGGACGTTCGAGACCCACGTCGTGGCCCGGAACGGGCCGAACTGGACGAACGCGTGGAACAACCTCACGTTCACGGTGTCCGCACGGTTCGAGGCGATGCAGGACGGCGCGTATCTCTACCTCTACAACTCCTCGACCGCGGGGAACCTGTCCGCGGAGGGGGAGGTGGCGATGCCGGGCCTCGGGACGATCCCCTACACGTTCACGTCGAACTCGATCCGCGGTTACGCGTGGACGGAGCGCGGCGACCTCGCGACCGCGAAGACGAATCAGTCGTTCGTCGGGACCGGGACCGCGACGATCCCGCTCTTCGGCGCCCGCCCGCTCACGGCCTCCGGGAACCTCACCGCCGTGGACCGCCCGCCCCAGGAGGACTTCGACTTCCCCATCGCGATCGGCGACGCATGGCGGGTGACGTCGACCCTGAACACGACGGGGACCGCGAGATTCGTCATCGACATGCCCTTCCCCCTCCAAGACATCGTCGTCGACCAGCCGTTCTCCGGGGATGTGCCGATGGACGAGAACTACACGGTGGCGGGGAGCGAGGTCACGAGCGTCCCCGCGGGGACGTTCGAGACGTTCCGGATCCACGCCGTCACGGCGACCGGGCCGGCGTCGGACCGGTGGTACGCGCCGAACGCATCGAACTACGTGCGCCTCGAGATCCATGACGTGTCGGGACCCGGGACGTACACGCACACGTGGACGAACCTGACCTCCTACTCCCTTGGCGTTCCGGCAATCCCGGTCCCCGTCGCGCTCGCTCCGACGAAGGTGGGACCTGGGGGACCCTTCACGATCTTCGCGAACACGACCGCCGCGCTCGCCCCGGTGCGGGTAATCATCCCCGCGATCAACCTCACGGCGACCGGATCGACGGACGCCGCGGGCCTCTTCCAGATGACGCTGGGCGCGCCCGCGCACGACGACGCGACGCCCGCGAACACGGATGTCGGCAGCCACGGCGTCCTCGTCGAGGTCGGTCCCGCCACGGGACACGGCGCCGCCACGATCTCCCTCCTCCGGCCTGACCTGACGATCGCGGGCCTCAGCGCTTCGACGGTCCCCGTCGCGGACGGGGTCCCCACGGACCTCACGACCTCGGTATCCGTGACGACGGACGTGCCCGTCCACTCGCCCGTGGAGATCACGTTCGTCGCGGAGGACGTCGACGTGGACCGCGACGGGAGGATGGACACCTCGATCGATGTCTACTGCGCCCGGAGCGCATGCGCGAACACGAGCGTCGCACCGTTGCTCCCGGGGACCCCCGCCATCGCGTCCGCGGTGTGGACGCCGAGCCCGATAACGCTTCCGACGGACGTGCGTGTGAGCGCGGTCGTCGATCCGAGGAACCGGTACCCGGAGGGGGACGAGCGGAACAACCTCGTGGGGGCGACGTTCCGCGTCGAGGCGCCGAACCTCACACCGAGCAACGTGACCGTCGAGGCGGGCGGGTCCACGAACGTGTTCGACAGCCCCGCCTCGATCGGGTTCCTCTCCCCGCTGATCACGATCCCCACCGGGACCGTCGTGAACCTTACCGTCACCGTGAGGAACGCGGGCGTGATCAACGTCGCCGCATCGACGGTCGTCGCCTTCTACAACACGACGACCCTGAACGGGACGGGAGACCCGCCGTTCATGCAGTTCAGCATCGGCCCGCTCGACGCGGGCTCGGAGGTGGGCCTCGCCACCGTCCGGTGGACCGCTCCCCCCGCCGCGGGGACGTACTACGTGAACGTCACCACGGACTTCGACCGGACCGTCCGGGAGACCTCGGAGGCGGACAACACCTTCGTCGTTCGCATCCGTGCGTACGATCTGGCCTCCGCACCCGATCTCGTCCCGACGAGCGTCACGATTCCCGCGAAAGCGAGCCTGAACCGGACCGTGACGGTGACGACCCGCGTCACGAACGAAGGCCCGGGGGACGCGGCCGGGTTCCAGGTCGCGTTCTACAACGCGTCGGAGCGCGCCTCCCCCTTCGCGATCGTGAACGTCGGGGCCCTCGGCACGGGGAACACGAGCTCCGTGATCTCCGCGATGTGGTCTTCGCCGGACCTGGGCCCGCACGAGATCTGGGTCGAGGTGGACTACCTCAACGCGGTCCCGGAGGGGTACGAGACGAACAACGCGAGGTCCGGCGCGATCACCGTGTACGAGGTCCCGACGACGTCTTTGGAAATCGGCGTCCCCCGGGTGCACGGGAACACGATGTACATCCGGCCGATAACGGAGCTGGGCTTCGTCTCCCCGGATTGGACCGGGAGCGGTCTCCCGACGATCTGGTACCGCGTGGATTCCGGGCCGTGGACGTCGATCCCGGAACGCCAGCGGTTCACCCTCGCAGGCGGCCCGCACCGGATCACCTGGAACGCGACGGACCCCCTGGGCGGGGTCGAGCCGTCCCACGTGTGGGACGTGTTCGTGGACGACCTCGCGCCCGAGACGGTCCCGACGGTTTCGAACGCGACGGACGGGAAGGTCGTCTCGTTCGCCGCGACGGACCTCGGGGTCGGGATGAACTGGACGGAGTACCGGATCGATGGCGGGCCGGGATGGACCCGGTACAACGGGACCGGGGTCCTGATCACCACCCCCGGGAACCACACCGTCGAGTTTCGGAGCTCGGACCTCCTCGGGAACGTCGAACCGACGCAGACGATTTCCGTGCTCGTGCCGTCCGCTCCCTCGACCCCGACCGCGGGCTTCAACGTGAAGCCGATCCTCGCCGCCGTGTTCGCTGCGATGCTCATCCTGACGGGCTGGTTCGCCGCACCGAGCCCGGACCCGCGAAGGCGGCGGTGGTGGTTCCTCACCGTCGTCCTCCCGCCCGCCGCGGTCGAGCTCGCGACGGGGGCGGTCTCCCTCGGGGTCCCGGAGATGGCGGTCCCCGGCGGGTCCCTCGGCGTCCCCGTGGACACCGCCCTCCTGCTGATCGGCCTCCTCGTGATCTGGTTCTCCCGCCGGCGGGTCATCCGGGCGTCGTGAGGGGATGCCGACCCGGCGCCGCACCACCGTCCTCCTCGTCCTCCTGGGGCTCATCGCCTTCGGATCCTCGATGACGGGGTCGTTCTGGGTCGTCTTCCTCCACGAGGTCCACGGGGCCCCCGCCCCGGTGATTGCGGCCCTCTTCGGGACCGCGGCGTTCGCGGCGGTCCTCACGGCGATGGGGATGACCCTCAAGGGCTCCGTCCCCGCGACCCCCTCGATCGTGGCGGGCATCGCGTGCATCGAGTTCATGCAGCTCGCCCTCGGGACGCTGCGTGGGCCCGCCCTCTTCGCGCTCTTCTCCCTCCTGTATGGGGCGTACATCCCGCTGTTCTTCCTCCCGTGGAACACGATGTTCGCCTCGGAGACCCGCGCGCACGATCGCGCCGCGAAGTTCGCGGGCTTTCCCCTCGTCGTGAGCATCGCGACGATAGGGGCCCCGTTCCTCGGCGGGCTCGTCGCAGGAACCCTTGGGTTCCCCGCCCTGTTCATCATCGGCGCGGGGGTGCTCGCGGGTGCGGCCCTCTTCGCGATCGCGACGGGACGGAGGTCGGAGCGGGTCCGTCTCGCGTGGAACCCCGCCCTCCTGGGCCGGGAGACGGCGATCGCATACGCCGCGCAGGGCGGGATCGAAGGCGTGCTCTGGACCTCGATCCCCCTCGTCGCGCTGTCCTTTGTCGGGAGCACGGTGCTCCTTGGCGCGGTCTTCTCCCTGTTCGCCCTGTCCGGCGGGGTCTTCGCCGTCCTCCTCGGACGGTGGTCGGACCGGATCCGGCATCGGCGGCGGTTCATCCTCCTCGGGGTCGGCCTCTCGATCCCCCTCGCGATTGCCGTGGGTCTCGCCCCGGACCTCGTCGCGTTCACCGTGGCGAATGGCGCCCTCAGCGCGACCCTCGCGATCGCGCCGACGTTCGTGAACGCGGCGGTCGTCGACCGTCTCGAGCACGAGATCGGACCCGTGATGCAGACCCGCGAGGTGATCCTGAACTTGAGCCGCGGTGCGTCGAGCGTCGGGATCCTCGCGCTGTTCCTCCTGGGGGTCCCCGTCCAGCTCGCGGTCCTCCTCGTCGCGGGCTTCCTCCCCCTGCAGGCCCTCGCGGAGCGGGGCGCGTAGGGGCGCGGCTTTTTGGCGGGGGAGGGCCTTGGGTTGCGCGATGGCCCAGGGGGACGTCCTCGAGTCGGTCGGGAAGGTGCTCGTCCTCTTCGCGTCCATCGTCCTCGTCACCCTCCTCGCGTTCGCGGTCCTCGCCGTCTTCTCCTACGCGGAACCGTTTCTCTCCCCGCCGCAGGTCGTCGACGGACTCCTGCCGGCCACGGTGATGTCGATCGTCGCGCTCGTCGCGGGGACCGTCGCCCTCGTCGCGTCGAGATTCCTCGAATCGTCGGAGATGAACCCGCCCCCGCACTGAAGAAATCCGGGCGGAAATCGTCCGTGCGAAAGCCTCAAATAGCCTGTGAAGGTATGTGTCGGAAGGCTCGGCCGAAAAGGCTGTGACATCGCAATCGAGCCGCGAATGACCGAGCCACGCGGCGGCAATTCGGCGATGGCCCTGACCCGTGATGGGCCCTCTTCTAGTGCCGCCCACACGGTGGAGGTGTGAGAAACCCGCGCTCACGCGCGTGATCTCTCATATCTGACGCTCGACGCATCAAGAGGTGCAAGCTCTTCACGTCAATTCCAATATGTAGACAGTGTGCTAGGAATCAACTCCGGTTGATCCTGCCGGCGGGCACCGCTATGGGAGTTCGCTTAAGACATGCGAGTCGAGAGGTGCAAGACCTCGGCGTACGGCTCAGTAACACGCGGACAACCTGCCCTCGCGTGGGGGATACTCTCGGGAAACTGAGGATAATACCCCATAGGTCCGGGATGCTGGAACGCTTCCGGGCTGAAAGCTCCGGCGCGCGAGGATGGGTCTGCGGCCTATCAGCTTGTAGGGGGTTTAACAGACCCCCTAGGCTTCGACGGGTACGGGCTATGGGAGTAGTCGCCCGGAGATGGACTCTGAGACACGAGTCCAGGCCCTACGGGGCGCAGCAGTCGCGAAAACTTCCCAATGTGGGAAACCACGAGGAGGGAACTCCCAGTGCGTGCACTTTGTGCACGCTGTTCTCGCGCCTAAAAAGCACGAGAAGTAAGGGCCGGGTAAGACGGGTGCCAGCCGCCGCGGTAATACCCGCGGCCCGAGTGGTGCTCATTATTATTGAGTCTAAAAC
>JAIBJG010000018.1 GCA_020029475.1 Methanobacteriota archaeon
GCCATGGGCCTCGAGGCGGCGCCTGAGGTTCTCGCTGGGGACCACGAGCCGGTCAAACTCGTTCAGGAATCGGCTGGCGAGCGGCCGGCCCGCGGCAGACGCGAATCCATTGCAGTCATGGCCCGAGAGGACCTTGAAGTTGGGGGAGTACAAGGAGAACACCTTCGCGACGGGGAGATTGCGGAGCGAGCGGCCGATTCCGCTCAGAAACGCGTACGCGGAGTGGAGGTGGAGGACGTCGAACGGGGCGCGCCGGTATTCGCGCTTGATGGCGGACGCCGCACGGATCATGAACGATGCAACGAAGGTAGCGGAAGCGTACCCCCCTACGGTCTTGATCCGATGGATCCGCCCGTACGGGCTGTCCAGGCCGTCGGGGACGGACCCGGCGACGTCGGAGGTGAACACGTCGACCTCGTGTCCGCGCGCGACCTGCTCCCGGGCGACCGTGGCGACGTTCTTCACGAGGCCGCCGACGAACGACCCCCCAGGACCGGGGACAATCTCGACCCCGAGGTGACACACCCTCACGGCGTTGTGCCTTCCTGGGCTCGAGGTCTCCGGAGCGCGCGGCGCAATCTGTGCAGGACGCCGACCCAGAATCCGACGACGTACGACGCGTGCTCGACCACGTAGACGACGGGGATCGCGGGGAGATACCGGGCTCGACGCTTGCGAACGCTCGCGATCAGCGCGGAGAGGAGGACGATGGCGCCATAGGCGGCGACGAGCGCGAGCGCGAACGCGGGCCACAGCATGAGCGTCACGGCCATCGCCGGAGCCGAGAGAGGAAGAATGACGGGAGCGCCCGGAAGCAACACCTGCCCGCGTCCGTACCCGTACTGGTACATCCGCTTCGCAAACGCGCGCAATCCGCGTCCGTGGCGGTGGAAGACGACTGCGTCCGGAACGTAGACGAGACGCCCCCGACTCAGGAGCCGCCGGTTCAGCTCCGTGTCCTCCGCGGTCAGGTACTCCGGCCGGAAGCCTCCGATCGCCTTGAGGTCGCTCGTGCGATACATGGAGTTGCAGCCGCTGATGCTCGAGACATCGCGGAGGCTCGCGAAATTCCTCCCTTGGACAGAGTTCGCGCTACCGAGGAGGGTGTCGAGGGCGTCATCGATCGCCCGAGACCAGTAGGAATTCCCTTCGTTCACGATCCGCCCTCCCGCTCCCACGACGGTGTCGGAGAGATGCGGCAGCAGATTCTCCAACCACCTCGGATCTGGATTGCAGTCTGCGTCCGTGAACGCGACGTAGTCCCCCACCGCTGCCGCGAGCCCCACCTGGCATGCCCCCGCCCGGGTGTGATAGTCCTCGAACAAGACGGTTGCACCCATTGCCCGGGCGACCTCGGCGGTCTGGTCCGTGGAGCGTCCGTCCACGACGAGGATCTCAATGGGAGTCAGGGACTGCGCGTGAATCGATCGCAGGCTCTCCCCAATCCTCTTTCCCTCGTTCTTGGCGGGGATGATGACGGAGATCCGGGGCGGCGACCCTCGATCCCTGGCGTCGTCAATCCTGGGATCCACCGATCGCCCTCCAGCGACGGGCGGCATTGATGACGGCGTGAAGAATGAGCCCCGTCGATCCTAACACCAATCCGCCGACAACGAGGAGGACGGAGCCGAGGGCGAGGGCCACGTTGACGCTTCCCGACGTGCTGTATTCGGAGGCGACGCCGATGCCCGAGAGGACGCCCACCAAGAACGCGATCAACCCGGGCAGCCCGAACGTGAGGAGGGCATGTTCTGTCTCCAAGTATCGGACGACGGATCCCACCACGCTCAGGCCATGGCGGACGGGTCCCTTCGATGATCCATCGACGTCGTACTTGCACTCGATGGGGACTTCTGGCCGTCCCGTACCCTCCCCTGCTTCGAGACGCCTATGTTCGTCAATTTCGTGAGCATGGAAATCCCCAACTTCCGGTATCCGGGAACCTCCTGTGTGTTTCCGTTCTCGACAAACCTCGATCCAATCGAAATGTCAGCCTCGCCGTTCAGCACAGGCCCGAGCACGATCGGAATCTGGGAAGGATCGTGCTGGCCGTCCCCATCGAGGACCACGAGCGCATTGGCGGACGAATTCCGCGCGTACCGGAGGCACGATGCGATCGCCGCCCCATAACCCAGGTTCTTGGAGTGGCGGATGACCGTCGCACCCGCAAGCGCGGCGATCTCGGCGGTGCGGTCCGTGCTCCCGTCATCGACGACCACGACCTCGTCCGTGTATTGCCGCGCCCCAAGGACGATGCTGCCAACGGTTCTCTCTTCGTTGAACACGGGGACCGCGGCAACGACCCTCGGCCGTTGGACGACTCTCGGCTCGATGTCTGGGAAACCCCGCGATCCTTCCTGAACGACCACCCCTTTCCTCCTCCGGTCGAACGCCGTCTATGCCGAGTCTGCCGTCGCAATCCGGGAAAAGGGCTTCGGGATGACGCCCTCGACGGCAGTACTCACACTATCCGAGGTACACAGCGACGTTCTCGCCCCTCCCCCTTCGTTCCCCCGAGCCGTGTTGAACGTGGCCTCGGTAGTAAAGGTCATTGGAACGGTTTTTGACCCAGCAACAAGGACGATCCGCGCCCCGAACCGCGGCACTTCGCGGCCGCCATTGGAGGCGGACGGAGGGCCGCGCAGACGTCGGTTTATAGGCTCAGCCGATTTCCAGTCGACACCTTGTACGTCCTCGCCCACCTGGGCATCGCCTCCCTCCTTGCGAGGTTGACCGGTGGGCGCAACCCGCGTCCCCCGGTCGATTTCCGAATCGTCCTGTTGGGCTCGATGATTGCGGATCTCATCGACAAGCCGGTGGGGTTTGCCCTGGGAATCAGCGGGCGCGCCCTCGCCCATACGGGCGTGTTCGCGGTCGGACTCACCCTCCTAGCCGTTGGGGTCCAGATGCGCGGCCGGAACGGTCTTCTCTGGCTCGCGTTCGGACATTGGACCCACCTCCTCCTGGACGGGATGTGGGAGGATCCCGCAGTCCTTCTCTATCCGGGGTTCGGGTGGGCGTTCCCGCCCGCAACCGCGACGGTGTTCGACCTTCTGCTCCGCTTTCAGGATCCCTTCGTCCTGGGAGGGGAGATCGTCGGGGGCCTTCTGCTCGTCACCCTCGGCTATTCTTCCGGGTTGCGGTCGTGGGCTGCGTTCAAACGGTTCGTGATCGCCGGAGAACTTCCGAGTCGGACGAATAACCGAATGCACGATCGATAGGCGCGCCTCGCCAGTTCCGCCGGTGGTGTTATCCGTCCCGATTATCGCCGTTCGCCATTTTGACGGGAGGCTTGATACATTTCCGGAGGCCGTCGGGGGCCGCATGGGGGCCGCTGAGTCGCGAAGGAGAGCAACCGGAGCTACGGGAGCGCTCCTCATTGCGGTCTTGCTGTTCTCCGCGCTGATCGTCGAGGTCACCCTGATGGCCCCGGGACCGGGAGAGGCGGGGACCACTCCCACCTTCGTGTTCACCGCGGCGGGAGACTTCGGGGATCCCGGTAGCAGCGACCTGGTCTCCCTCGGAATGCGGGCGCGATACGCGAACGCGAGCTTCCTCCTCGGTCTCGGTGACCTCGGCTACACATCGGACGAGCAGGGTTGGTGCGAATCGATCCGGGGCGAGATCAGCAACGTCCTCGTGATCGCAGGGAACCACGACACGGGCGAGAGCTCCGGCGGCGACATCCACCACTACGTGTTGCACTGTCCGTTTGCCCTCGGGGTGTCCCTTACCGGGGGGCCCGCCGAAGGATACGGGTTCGAGTACTACTTCGACTACCCCGCAACGAACCCGCTCGCCCGCTTCATCATGATCACGCCCGGCGTGGAGGGTTCCGCGAGCTACGACTACAGCGTGGGTTCCGAGCACTATGACTGGGTCGTGAACGCCGTCGCAGCCGCACGGTCGGCAGGCATCCCGTGGATCGTCGCGGGCATGCACAAGCAGTGCATCACGGTCGGGGAGAAGGGCGGTTGCGACATGGGACAGGCGATGTTCGACAAGCTCGTCGACCTGAAGGTGGACCTCATCCTGGAGGGCCACGACCATGTCTACGAGCGGAGCCATCAGATCGCGATCCAGGGAACCTGCGACACCGTCCCCTCGGGCGGGAGTTTCAACCCCGACTGCGTCGTCGATGACGGCGCGGACGACTTGTACCCGAAGGACAAGGGGAGCGTCGTCGTCGTCCAGGGGACCGGCGGCCGTAGCATGTACACCGTCACGATCGATGGGGGCGACAGCGAGCTCGGGTACTTCCACCAGGTCATGGGGGACAACGAGAACACGAAGGGGCTCAGCAACGGGTACGGCCCAGTGATCTACGAAGTGAGCGCGAACGCGATTTCGGCGCGGACCGACTTCTGTCCCTCCGGCGGCACGGACGCGAACGGCCGCTGCCCGTCCACCGCCTCGTCCACGTTCCAGGACGCGTTCACGATCACCCGGTCGCAGGGCCCCGTCGCTCGGCTCACGACCTCCCCTCCATGGCCCGGGGTGAACCAGGTCGTCTCGATGGACGCATCCGCTTCGTACGACTCCCGGGACCCCGGTGCCGTCCTTGAGGTCCGTTGGGACTTCGAGGGGGACGGGACCTGGGACACGACGTGGTCAACGACGATGACCGCGCAACACCAGTACGGGGCACCCGGGTCGTATCCGGTCCAGATCGAGGTCCGGACCTCGGACGGCCTCACGGATGCGACGAGCGGGCAGGTCGTCATCGACATCCAGCCGCCGGTCACCCAGTCCTCCCTCTCGGGGACCCAGGGCAACGGAGGTTGGTACGTTTCCACGGTGACAGTCACGCTGTCCGCTTCAGACGATCTCAGCGGCGTCTCCTCGACCGAATACGTGCTCGACAGCGCTTCCTCTCAGTCATACTCGACTCCGGTCGCCGTCGCAACCGACGGTGCACACGGGATGAACTACCACTCGACGGACCGCGCGGGGAACGCGGAGACCGCCCTCGCCCTCACGTTCAAACAGGACGGCTTCCCGCCGTCTACGACCCATTCCTTGAGCGGGACCCTCGGGAACGGGAGCTGGTACGTCTCGACGGTCACGGTGACCCTCGCCTCCTCGGACGACACGAGCGGTGTCGCGGGCGTCCAATACCGGATCGACGGAGGCGCGCAGCAGACGTACACCTCGCCCGTCGACGTCAGCGGGAACGGTACCCATCGGTTCGACTATTTCGCGACGGACGCCGCGGGCAACACGGAGCCCACGAAGCAGGTGACGATACGGATCGGCGCCGGGTCCGCGGCTCCTCCCGATTCAACCTTGAGCCTCGAGGGCGTCCTCGGGTCGAACGGGTGGTTCGCGTCGAGCGTGGTCGCGACGCTTTCCGCGGTGAGCGAGAGCGGGGGCACCCCGACGATCGAGTACCAGCTCGACGGCGCTCCGTGGGGGACCTATGCCGGACCCTTCACGATCCCGGACGGAAGGCACCTCCTCAAGCATTTCGCCAGCGAGCCGGGGGGCGCGTCGGAGATCCCGAAATCCCGTTCGATCTACGTGGACAGCGCGCCACCGACCCTCGACCAGATCTCTCCCGGCGGGGTCGTCAGGTCCTCCGAGGTAGTCGTGTCGTGGCATTCGGCCGACGCGATGTCCGGGATCGACCGCTTCGAGGTCAGCATCGACGGCGGTGGGTTCGTCACCCTCGGGCAGAATTCGAGTTTCACGATCCGGCTCGCGGACGGGGCCCATAACGTGAAGATCAAGGCGATCGACGTTGCCGGCAACCCCGCGATGGCGAACCTCGTGTTCCAAGTCGATACGAACATCATCAGCCCCACGGGGCCCTTCTTCGGGCTCCCGCTGTACCTCCTGGTCGCCTCCGTGCTCATCGGGCTCGCGGCCCTGGCACGCCGGCGGAAGAGGAAGGAGCACCGCAAGCGCTAGGCCCTCGCCGACCGGGCGGGCCCGGATGCGCCGACCCCGCTCGCGGCTCCGCCTCCCACCGTCGACCCTCTCGGATCGCTCGGCGGGCAACCTTAATACCCGACCCGCCTCATTGTTGCCGATTGCAGGGGGAGGTCGAAGACTGCGGCCCAATCTTAGTGCCGCCTTCCGGCGGACGCTGAGCGTATCACTGTACCGGAACTCCTTCTTCCTGCTTGCGACCGCGATCCTGAGCAACGCGCTCGGGTTCCTGTTCTGGCTCGCGATCGCACGTTCGTATCCTCCGGCGGCGGTGGGTGTGGGCGCGGCGATGCTGAGCATGGTGCTCTTCCTTGCGCGGGCCGCAGGCCTCGGGTTGCCCGTGGGGATGATCCGGTTCCTTCCGGAGAGCCCGAACAAGCCCGCCCTGATCAACGGGGCGCTCACGATGTCGGGAATCGCGGCGTTGATTCTCGGGGTCGTCTTCCTGGTCGGCCTCGACGTCTGGGCTCCTGCGCTGTCGATCGTCAGGGACAACCTCCTATACACGGCGACCTTTGTCGTGTCGCTCTTCTTCTTCACGTTCGACGGCATCGTCGACAACGCATTCGTCGCAACGCGCAAAGCGGGTTACGCGACGCTCCGCACGACCCTGTACAACCTGATGCGACTGCCGATGGGGCTGACGTTCGCCGCGTTCGCCGGGAGCTTCGGAATCCCGTTGGCTTGGACCCTCGCCCTCGTCGTTTCCGTCCTCGTCAGCATGTCTCTCCTTCCGAGGTTCTACTCCGGGTATCGCCCCGCGCTGAGGCTCGAGCAGATTCGACAGACCGGGATGATCCGGTTCAGCCTATGGAACTACGCGTCGGGCCTGGTCGCGGGCGCGGGCGTCTCCCTCCTTCCGCTCATCATCCTGAACACCATACCCGGTGCGGCGGGAGCGGCGGCCGCGGCGTACTTCTTCGCGGCTTGGGCTCTCGCGGACCTGCTCCACTCCCTTCCGCACGCCTTCAACACGTCGTTGTACGCGGAGGGCTCGCAGCCGGGATCGAACTACTCGCAGGACATCCGGAGGACGTTCCGGTTCTCGGTTCCCCTCGTCGCCCTCGGGATCGCGGGTGCGATCGTCCTCGGTCCGGCGGTGCTGAGGCTGTTCGGAGAAGCGTATGCGCAGGAGAGCTACTGGACGCTCGTCCTCCTCGCCCTCATGACGCCCATCATTCTCTTGAGCTCGATCTTCACGACGAGCCTGCGGGTGACCAAGCGCGCGAAGCCCATCTTCTTCGTCACCACGACCTCGATGGTCATCACCCTCGTCGGCGCCTATCTCTTGCTGCCCGAATTCGGGATCCTGGGGGCGGGGATCGGGTTCGCCGCGGGACAGGTCTCGTCGTTCACGCTCTTCGCGCTCGAGCGAGCACTCTACCGGAGACGCAACACCCGCGCACCGACGTAGCGGGCACCTCTGTTCCCCAGGGTTCAGGTCCCGCCGGCCTCGCTTGGGGCCCGTTCGAACCCGTCCAGCCGACTCACGATCAGCCGGTTGATCTCCGCGCCCACCTGCTCCTCCGGCGGGGTCGCGTCGATGTCCACCAGCTCGACCAAGGGGTCCAGGCCGCGGAATTCCGAGTCGAGCCGCTCGAGTCGGGATAGGGGCCATTCCCGCTTCCGACTCATGGCGTCCGCGGGATCGATGACGAAGAGGAGGGCGACGTCGGGCTGGAAAGGTACTCCCAAGAGGAAGCCCGCGACGGACTCGTGCACGGGTCCCAGCAGGGCAAGGTCCGCGAGCACGTCAGCGACATACCGGTCCGCGACGACGATCCGGCCCGGTCGCAGGAGCTCGGAGAGCTTCCAGCGGACGTAGAGATAGTCCACGCAGTTGAGCCAGTCGTAGACGAGCTTCGCCCGCCGGTGCGAGACGAGGTCCTCCATCCCGTGTCCGATGCGCTTCCAGACCTCCTCGAATCCAATCGACATGGAGAACTGTGGCGGGCGCTCCTTGACATACCACGCCTGGCGGTGACCGTAGAAGTAGACGGCGTCGAAGCCTCTGCTGCGCAGGTCGGAGACGAGCTTGTGCGCGGCGGTGGTCTTGCCAGACCCGTCGATCCCGGAGAAGGCAACGAGCAACCCCCGCGAGGCCAACCGCGTCCCCCAGTCTGGTTTCGGGGCCCGGCCCTTCAGGTCGACGGGGGATTCTCCAATCACCTGGGTCGGCACATATCCCTCGAGGTCGAGCCAGCGTGCTTGGAGGGGGACTCGACGAAGGACGGAGTCCGCGCGCAACCCCCACATGAAAAGCATCCCCCGCACCTTGGACCCGAGGGACTTCTCCGGCACAAAGAGGATGTCGATGTCCGAGTGCTCGCTCAAGCCCCGCCCCGCCGCACTCCCCCGCAGGACGATCTCCCGGAACGCCGCGCGGCCCGCGACCGTTCTCTTCGCGCGTTCGAGGTACGCATGCAGTCTCGCCGTGGGGGCCGAAATGCCAAGCACGACCCGGATTCGCGAGTATCCTCCGTAGAGGAAGAGCCAGACGAGAGTGTGGAACCCGATCCAGTAGGCAACAACGGCGAGGAAGCCCACGCCGAGAGCCCACAGGAGGAGGCAGAAGAATCCCTCGAGGGTAAGTCGGGCAAGGGCCTCGGCTGCGGTGGACCAGCCAAGGTTCTGGACCAGCCAGCTCTTCGCCAGTTTTCGGATCACGGGGGGTTCGGGCCTCACGCGTCACCCTGCCCCACGCCTAGCGATGTCGGGGCCGCTCCCGCCATCGAAACGCTCGCCTCCGCGTACGATCCGAAACCGATCCCCAGCTTGCGCTCCAGGGACGTCCTGAGCTCGGACTGGACCTCCTCCACGAGTCCTCCCGCCCGGACCCTCTCGAGTCCCAGGACGTCCTCGAGGCCGGAATAGGCTTCAGCGAATCTCCGCAATTCGTCCAGGGTCTGCTCCTGCTTCCGGGAGAACGCCACCTCCGGGTCGATCTGGAAGAAGAACGAGATGTCGGGTTCGATGGAGGTCCCCACCAGGAGGCCCTCCACGGAGCCGCGGACCGGACCCAGAAACCGCAGGAACGCCACCACGTCCGCGACGTATCGGTCCGTGACGACGATGGTCCCCGGCTTCAGGACCGAGGAAAGTCTCCAGCGCACCCGAAGGTAGTCCACGAGCGTGCAGAGGTCGAACACGGCCTTCGCGAACGGGTGCCGTTCCAACTCGGGTAAGTCACGTCCGACGTGCCTCCAGAAGGAGCGGAAGGCGATCGCGACGGAGAGGTGTTCTCCCTCCTCCTGGTACGAGAGCCGGTGCCCGTAGAAATACGCCGTGTTGAAACCGCGCGCCCTGAGGTCGGCGACGAGCCGATCCGCGGCCGTAGTCTTCCCCGAGCCATCCATGCCACTGAGGGTGATGAGGACCCCGCGCGACCGCAGCCGGTCCGCCAGCACCCTCGGAGGCTCGCTCCGTTCGAAGAGCGGCCGCCAGGACGCGCCCTGGACCCGATAGCGCACATACCGTTCCTGATCCATCCACCACGCCTCCAGGGGCAACCTTCGGAGGAGGGAAGCCGCGCGTAATGCCCAGAGGCGGGGGATGGCGAGGACCGATGCACGACCCGGGACGAGGAGGAGGTCGATGTCGGAGAGTTCGTTCCATTCCCCACTCGCCGCGCTCCCCCGGATGAAGATCGACCGGAACGTACGCTGCCGCCGCGCCCATGCGTGGAGGTCCTGAAGGTACCCTTCCAGGTGCGGGAGGTCGGTCGAGACCGCGAGCAAGCCCCAGAGTTTCGCGAAGCCGCCGTAGAACACGAACCACAGAATCGTGTGTACGACAAGCATTCCGAGGAGAACGACGAGAGGGGCGAACCCAATTATTAGGAAGGCTGCCGTCACCGTGGCTTCCAAGAGGATCCGGGCGCCCGCCTCCCTCAGGGAAAACCACCCCATGTATTGCATCGTCCACGCGACGACAAGCTTGTGAAATCGAGACTCCGTCCCTATGGGCCGCCTCCACTGATCGCGGTTCTGGTCCCCACGAAGTTCTCCGCCCGGGCGCAATTCGGGGACCCCGGCGTGTGAGCCTCCCCAAGGCGAAACCAGCGTGCTGCCGAGTTCGTCCCTTAGCAGACGTTCGACCCTGTCAGAGAGTTCCGAAATCGACCCGTCGAACGAGACGGGAGTCAGCTCGAAGAAGTTCCCCAACTCGCGGTACCGCTGTCGAACTTCCGACTGTCCGTCCGTCTCTTCGGGGACGGCCGACGTGGGTTCGGGGCTATGCAGAAGGATCGCGGCGTCGGGTTCGCGCGAGAGGCCGACGAAAATCCCGTCAGTTGTCGATCTCGTCCGACCCGAGGACCGCAAGCGCGCGAGGACATCTACGAGATAGCCGTCGGTGACGACAATCGAGCGGGGCTGAAGACAGATGGCGAGCCTCCAGGCCAACCCCGCGTAGTCAATCCACGCGCACACGTCGTGGACCGCTTTCATCCTCGGATATCGCCCGAGGTCATTCGCTGAACGCCCAATCCGCTCCCATATCCGGTCGAACAGCGCCTTGGCGGAAATCCGCCGGTCCGGGTGGCGCAGATACCATCCCTCAGGGTCCGTTTGGAAGAGCACCGAGGGCAGACCGCGGGACCTCCAGGTCGCCACGAGGTGCTCCGCGACGCCCCTAGTCCATTCTTTCTCCGCTCCCGAGAGCGTGACGAGCGTTCGCCGAGCGACGCGTCCACCCTCTCCCCCTTGCGGAGAGCCCTTCACTTTCGTGATCGTGTCGCGTTCGAAGTATGGAAGATATCTCTCCGTGTCGACCCAGGTCGCCTCGAGCGGGAGGCGTCGAACGGTGGCCCCCATCCGGAGACCCCAGAGGGCGAGGATCCCGAGGATCTTTGAAAGAACAGACCGACCCGGGACCACGAGGACGTCGATGTCCGACCGCGTGTTCAATTCCCCTCTCGCGCCGCTTCCGGAGAGGAACGCCGTTCGATAGTAAGGACTCCGGAGAATCGCGTCGCAGACCTGGTCCTGGTACCGCCGGAGACGCGGAACGTTCGTGGAGAGACCGAGGCGGTCGTATACTCCAATGAAGCCACCGTAGAACAGCAGCCATGCTAGCGTGTGGAGGGCAAGCCAGGCGACTACGACTATGTCAAGGCGGAAGCCCAACGCCCACAGCATCCCAACAAACCCGCCTTCGAGGAGGAGTCGGGCGATGGTCTCCGTGAGGTTGAACCACCCGAGGCCTCGGAAGGCCCAGCTTCTCAGCAGCGCACCACCCTCCTCCAGCGGACCGAACGCGCGACGGGCACGACCCTCACGTGCCCCCTTTCGAAATCCGGCCGATGAGGCGACGCGCCGCTTCGAACTGCGGGGCCTTGGACCGGACGAGATAACAATCGGCGTGATGCACGAGGGCCGCCATCACCGACCTGTACCGGTCGACCAATCGCTCCAGCTTCAGCTCCGGGTACAGGTACGAATAGAAACCGATCATCTCCGACATCGGCGAGTTCCACAACCGCGAGAATTCCTCCAAGTTGATCAGCATGATCCGACGCAGCGCCTCCGATTCATCCAGGGGCTCACACGCCTCCTCACCGCGCTCCAGCAAGAAGAGGGAGTTCACCTTCGCTCGGTCCCGGACTTGGTGCATCTGATCCCTCGCTTTTCTCCAGTCCGGGGTCCTCCCCAGCAAGTACTTGAATGCCGGGAATTCGACCCGCGCCTTGCGGGGCGCGTGCCAATCAGGGTAGGCGTATGCCGTGCCGGCTCCGTCCACGATTGTGAAGTCATCGGAAAGGTATTCGAAGCCCATGTCAAGCAACGATGACAGGAGGGTCGATTTCCCCGTCCAACTGTACCCGAAGAGGAGGAACGCGTCGTCGCCCTTCGAGGCGGTAGTCGAGTAACAGGGTGCGAGGCCCCTGTCGAGAAGCTTCATTGTGACCAACAGGAGCGACATCCTCGAGAGCAGCTGTGTGACCTTTACCCGAACGGGGACGAGGCGGAACCACGGCACGGACGTCACGATTCTGGTCTTCTCCTCCGTCAGCCCCGTGACCAGCGACCGCCACCTCACGTTCGATCCGAGGAGATACAGGAACGGGACCTCGCTCTCATGGACCAATCGCCCGTCGCCCAACCAATACGACCCGAAGCCCAGCATCCGCTTCACTTCGTCCATCTTGGGGCGATCCACGTAGTCCACCAGCTCGATTTCCAAGTTCGGCTCCACGGAAGGGACTCGGAAGTAGTTCGGGAAATCGAAGCCGCTGATGTTTGTCCGGATCTTGACGATGTTGTGGATGTTGTAGCACAGCCAGGCCGGTTCATTTTTCATCTCGCCGTGCCTCCCTGTCCCCTGGACATGGGGCGGTGACTCGCTTCTCGAACCTTCGAATGACGGAATCAATTTCGTCGTTCACCCGCAGAAGCTCAGCCTCCGAGACGTTCAAAACACGTTTCGTAGAACCGCCGCTCGTCCTCCATGGCGCGCTCCCACGTGTACGTGGCCATGAGTTCGCCAGATTGTCGTTCGGCGTCCTTGCGCGCCATGTCCAATCGGGAATCCGAGTCGATGTCGACGAAACGCCGGGCGAGGCCCCGCGGGTCCCCCACCCGCGAGAGGAAGACCCCCTTCCTCCGGCTCCAAAGCATCTCGAGGGCGTCGATCCCGTATGCGACGACGGGTACCCCGAGGCACAGGCTCTCGAGCACGGTGATCGAGAATGCATCCACGTAGCTGGGATAGAGAACCGCCCTCGATCGACGAATCGCCGCGTACAATTCCCCCTGGGGGAGCCATCCGAGCATCGTCAGGTTCTCCTCTACGCCCAGGGCCTTGGCCTTCGCCCGGAACTGGGCGAGATGCCGTGTGGACGTCGGGCTTCCGCACACCGCTACCCGCACCTCTCTCCGGAGGAGCTTCTTGAGGTGCGCGGTGATTAGGGGGAGGTCCAAGAAACCCTTGTGGGGGTGAAAGCGCCCCACATAGATCCCGTCATAGACCGGCATCTCGTCCCGCTGGAGGCATTCCCTCAGAAGCGCCCCATCAGTTCCCACGTGAACGTCGGGAACGTACGTCGGCCGCGAGAACCCGGCGGCGCGAAGATTCTTGACCGTGACGGGGGTGACCGCCATGACCCCGGAATTTCGCAATCGCGCGAGCGCCCGGATGGACAGCAGACACGCCGCTGTTTGAAACGCAAAGTAACCGACCCCATCGGCGAGGTATTTCGCGGAGACGAGCGGGTATCGGACGATGTCACTGAAGGACGAGGTATGGATGCCGACGGCCTTGAGCACGTCGAACGTGCCGATGTAGGGCAGCTGATGTACCTTCACGAGGACCGGCGCGTGAACCCCGGCGGCCCTCGCGCGATTGAGGGGGTGGATCCAGAACTCGCTCGGGATCACCACGGCGTCGAAGTTGTCGTGAGGCCCGTGCGGACCTCCGTTCCCGACGGAGCGAACCTCGAGGAGGCCGGATCGGCGAAGTCCGTCGATTCGCGCCCTGAGGGCCGAATCCCGGATGTTGTCATCCCCTAGAAACGCCGTGTACCGGACGTTCGCCCGATCCGAATACTCGAATATCCGGAGCGTCTGCTCCACGCCACCGCTGTGCTCCGAGATCTGCGGTAGGAACGCAGCGACATTAAGTTGATCCGCGCACATCAGTCCACGACCGCATCCTTCCCGATGACCGAGACATCTGACCTCACGGACCGCCCCACGAACCCTCGGGTTCCCCGGCGGGCGTACTGTGCGCCCGTTCTCAGGGTGTGCTGCGCCGCCTCTCGGACGAACGTGAGCCGTCTCCCGTCGACGACCGTTGTCCCGCCCGCGGACGATGCCGTGTGAAGCCCGTCGGGATATGCACCTCCGGTGTCCGGGTCGACCCAAGAGACGGGCATCTCCAAGAAGCGCGTGGGGGTGAGGGTCTTGACCCGGTTAATCACGACGCGCCCCCCATAGGTCCGGGAGCAATCTTGGGCGGGGCGGTAAAGCCGGCCCCCGGAGACGAACGGGGTCCCACCCGGGCGGGCCGACCGCACGTCGGTCTTCACGGGATTCGCCGCGTGGGGACGCCACGGCCCCCGGAGGTCCTGGCCGTACCAGAGCCAGAGGGTGTCCTGTTTCCCCTCCAGGAAGTTCGTCGCCGCTAGCCACCAGAGACCCTCGTGACGGAAGATTGTGCTGTCGACGCCGGGGAACCCCTCGACCAAGACGGCCTCCTTCTCCCAGCGGCTGGGGAAGTCCTCCGCCCGGTAGAGGGAGATCTCGCCGGAGTCGACGGCCTCGGGGACGCAGAAGATCGTGCCGTTGTGTACGACGGCGCAGGGATACGAGAGGTGCATCCCGAGGTCGATGGCGGGCGTCGGCGGGAGAGGGACACCGTCCTCCGAGACTTCGACGCTGACGATGCGACCACGATATTCCCGATAGTCGAACTCTTCGCACAGGATGTGGAGCTTGCCGTCGAGATGGACGGGGAACGGATCGGCGAGGAACCTCCCGTCCGCGGTCTCTGGGAACCACCGGACGTCCCGGGAGGCCCCGGGCACGAGGAGGGCTTCGATGGGCTCGTCGGTGAGCCCCAGGTTCCATACCTCGTGGCGGAGCAGAGATCGGGAGGCGAGGCCGACCGCGTTCCGCCAGAGCCCGAGGCCGAGTCGCAGGACCCGGAGGGTCGACGGGCCGTAGGCCCCGTCACGCGGAATGCGGGAGGCCGGAGAGGAGTGCGGCTCGTGCCCTCCGTCCAGCAGTTCGGCGCACACCTGAGCAGGCCAGCGGGAGCTTCCCTCGAGCACGCCTTGCACGCTCTTGACGTAGGAGTGCTTCAAGGTCCTGAACCAGCCCTGCCTCAGGACCTCTCCCGGTCCGCCCTCCTCGAGTCTCTCCAGCGTCACCCCGATCACGTCGTCGTCCTCGTACAGCTCCCTGAAACACGGCAGCCGCGCCAGGACCCCGTCCCCTTTTCCGAAGTGGAAGGACCAGACCCCATGGCGGGGGACGGAGAGGGCGTCTCCGCGAAACGCGTCGAATCCGAGGTGGAGGAGGAGGTCCAAGTCCAGATTCCTCAGAATCTCGACATCGGCGTCCCCGAGTTCCGACGTGCCTCCTTCCCTCGGTGAAGTGTGGCAGTCGATTCGGGGAACATCGGGGAGGATGTCCGTCACGTCGAACGTCGACCCGTGTCCGGGTTCGATCCACTGGCCGAGGACAAGATCAGCGATCCGGCCGGGACCGCCATTCCTTCGTCGCCCGGGTTCCATGCTCGTCGCGATCACGACCGCGGCCGGGAGGACGCCGGGGAGAGCGGTCAGGTGGCCGAGGCAGCGGACGTGCCACGCCGCGAGCTTCCCCGTCTCCAGGAGGACGCCGACCCTCAGCGACGGTCTTTCGAGTGCGTCCTCCCGTTTGTCCCCCGCCACATCCGTGACCGTCCCCGGTTCCACGATTTCCCCCGCAACCTCGGGCTCCTGGACTCTCGCCTCGTAGCCTCCGGAAGTTGCCATCGAACCGTCCAGGGTCGCGGGGGCTCGGCGCACGGACTACGCACCCCCCTCGAAGGGAACCTCGACGGATCCGCCGTTCCCGTCCCATTCATAGAACGCCCTCTCCCACCGGACCACGCGATCCCACGCATACTCCTCGAGCAGCGCCGAGGACTGCCGCCGAAGGTCCTCGCGCACCTCGTCGGAATCGGAGGTCGAGAGAATCCTTGCGGTCTCCGTCGCAAGGGCGCGAACGTCACCGATCGGCACCCGGTGCACCCCCTTCCTGCCGCCCCAGATCATCCGGAGCGCGTCGATGTCGTAGGCCACCACGGACACCCCGAGGCAGAGGGCTTCGAGGACGGTGATCGAGAAGGAGTCCGCGTAGCTCGGGTACAGGAGCACCCTCGCTCTCCTCACCACGGAGTAGAGGTCCCGAGGACTCGATAGGAACCCCAACATCGTGAGGTTGCTTCCGACGTTCAGAGCGCGCACGAGTCGCTGGAACCTCTCGAAGTGGGCGGGCTGTTGCGGGCCCCCGCAGACCGCGACGTTCACCTCGCGCCCGAGGATCTTCTTCAGGTGCGCGACGACGACGGGCAGATCGAGCAACCCCCGACGCGAATGGAATCGGCCAACGAACACCGCATCGTAGAGGGGCTCGGTCTCGTCCTCGTTCGCTTCGTGGATCGGTCCTTCCTCGACCCCGACATGGACCGGGGGCACGAACGGGGTTCCCGGGAAGCCAATCGAGGAGAGCTGCTTCGACACGACCGGGGTCACCGCCATCACTTTCGCGTCCCGGAGTCGCCCAAGGGCCCGGGTCGACACGAGGCACGCGAGGGATTGGAATGCGGCGACGGCCGCGCTGTCCCCGAAGACCCGGGTCGAAAGCAGGGGTAGCTTGACGAGGTCCCGGCGGGTCGGACTCTCGCGACCGACCGCCTTGAGCACGTCGAGCGATCCGATGAACGGGAGCGCGTGGAGCTCCACGAGCGGCGGGGCCGAGATCCCCGCGAACCTCGCCCGGTTCAAAGGCTGGATCCAGAACTCGCTCGGGACCACCAGCAAATCGTACGGCGCGTCCATCGCTTTCGCACGTCGGGTCCGCAGCTGGACGAGTTCGAGCTTTCCCTCCCGATGGAGGTCTTGGAGGCGCCCATCCACCTCCCGGCTCTTGTTCACCTCGGGGGACAGGTACGCGGTGTACCGGAGGTTCGCGCGGCGGGAGTGCTCGATCACCTTCAGCGTTCGAACCAGCGCGCCCCCGACGACGGACGTGTTCGGCAAGAAGACCGCCACCTGCAGCTCCTGTGGGCACACGGTGAGCCGAACCCCCTCCTCATCCGCCGCCCGTCGCGGCGTCCATCGCGAGAGAGTAGACGGCGGAGACCCGGTCCGCCCACGCGACGGTGGAGAAGTCCTCCGCGACCCGGAGACGAGCCTGGGCCCCAAGCCGCCGCGCGGCTTCCTTGTCGGCTAGCAGAGCCGTCGCCGCCGTTGCGATCGCCTCCGGACTCCCCTCGGGGACCAGGAGGCCGTCCCGTCCATGGGTGATCGCCTCCGGGAGCCCGCCGATGTCGGATGCGATCACCGGCCTCCCGCACGCCATCGCCTCGAGGGCGGCAATGCTCGTGGCGTCCTGAACCCCCGAGGAGGTGATCGATGGGACCAGGACCGCGCTCGCGCTCCGGTACAACGCCCGCATCCGGTCTCGGGGGACCTCCCCGGCGAAGTGGACCGAGCCGTTCGCGACACGGGTCGCCAGTTCCTCGAGGGACGAACGGAGCGGCCCGTCCCCCGCGATGACCATCGTCGCGTCCGGGATCGCGGCGACGATCGACCGCATCGCGAGGATCGCATGCTCGACCCCGCTCGTGGGCACCAACATCCTCGGAACCAGGATCACGGGTCCCCCTCCGTTGAGAAGTGTGTTCGCTGGCGACGGCGACCAGTACTCGGTGTCCACGGCGTTCGGGATGAAGACGACGTTCGCCCCGCCAATCGACTCGACGTACTCCCGAAGCCGCTTCGACACGGCGATCGTCGCGTCCGGCGTCCGGATCGCGCGGTTCTCGTACCATCGCAGGAGTCGATACGCGGGGTGGGAACGGCGGGTCCACCCGTACACGGAAGCGAAGTAGTTCGCCGTGTCGCAATGTGCGGTGAAGACCGCGGCGCCTCTCGGGGTCGCCCCCAGGAACGAAAGGGCGAGCGCGTTGAAGCTGTGAAAGTGCACGACGTCGAACGCCTCGGCCCCGAGGACGCTCTTTATCTTGCGAAACATGTGGACGAAGTCCTGGGCGAACGTGACGTGCGGGGGCGCCGTGGACCCGTTCCCCTCGCCGGGATCGATCGCTTTCCCCCGGCGGCTGCTGAGGACCCAAACGTCCTCCCCCTTCGCCGCTAGGGCGACGGAGAGGTCCCGGACATGGGAGCTCACGCCGCCCCCGCAGTATGGGGGAAACATCGTCGTCACAAGTAAGATCCTCACCAGGTCTCCTCCTCATCGATCCCGATCGTCATCTCGTACCACCGACGCGCGGACGGTCGAGGCGTCCTAGGGCCACCGGATCGAGCTCCGCCGCCCCGCACCTGCCCTTCACCGTCGGGAAGCTCCCGGGGTCAGGATCACGAAGGCGGGGCCCGTCAGCCCCCCTAGGGCCCGGCCCGGCACTCCTCGTGGGCGTCCTCCCCCGCCAGACTCTGCTCCCCCGTCACCATTCAGAAGCACGGGCGAATACGTTTTTGGTACACTTTTTGACGGGCTCGGATACGGCCTGAGGAATCGCGGGGTCGCCGCTTCCACGGAAGAGACGCCCCCTAAGACCCCCGGAAAGTAATTTATCGGCCTTGCGCACTGCGGGGCATGCAGGCCCTGCGAAAGCTTTTCGGCACGACTCGGCGGGCCCGGAAGACGAACGCGCAGGCCCTTGTGGATGAGGCTCCACGGCGGGGCCAGAGGGTCGACGACCCGGCGAGGGAGGAGCTCGCTCGGGAACTCCTGTACGACGCAAGACGGCGCGAGGCGCTCAAGATGGGGCTTGCCGCGGGCGGGGGCGTTCTCGCGGCGCTCCTGACCACCCGGGTGATCCAGAGTGCGCAGGGAGCGCCCGGAGACGGGATCGCGGGGACGACGATCTCGAACACGGACATCGACGCGAAGCGGATCGCCGGTGTCCGGATCGCGAGCGAGTTCGCGAGCGCGAAGCATGCGGGAACGACGGCGGATCCCTGGCCGGGGAGCGCGATCCAATCCGCGATGGACGACCTCCCCGCCACCGGTGGGATGGCCTTCGTCCCCGCCGGGACCTGGAACGCCTCGAGCCCCCTGACGATCTCGAAGAGCTTCGTGAGGCTCGCCGGCACCGGGTCCGCGACGAAGATCGTCACGGACGGGCTCGGGTTCACCCCGAATCTCTCGGGGATGATCTACGGGAGCGGCGTCTACAGGAATATCGTCATCTCGGACCTCCTCCTCGACGGGCAGGGGACGGACACGAACTTCGGGATCTACTTCGAGGAGGGCGTGGACGCGCTCATCCAGCGGTGTTTCCTGTACAACTGGGTCGGCACGCTCTCGAATCGTGCGAGGGGGATCACGATCGAGAACAACCCGTCCGGGAACATCCCGCCGTACAAGCCCGTCGTCGTCGATGGATGCTACTTCGCGAACAATCAGATCGGGGCGGTGTTCGATCACTGCCTGTTCAGCCTCGTGGGCTCGATCTTCGAGGACAACACGTGGGACGGCGTCTACATCGACGGCAACCAGGCCCACGGAACGATTGCGAACAACACGGTCCAGAGGAGCCCGAGGACCGGGATCAACGTCCAGTTCGGGGACACGGACAGCGTGATCGGGAACACCGTCGAGGACTGCGGCGTCGGCATCGAGCTCGGCGGCTCGCGACAGTGCAGCGTGATCGGGAACCGCGTCGAACGATGCGGGGGCGCCGGGATCGGCTTGTACGCGAGCTCGAGGTACAACGTGATCGCGAACAACATCGTCCGGGACATGCCCTCGGGGATCGTCGGGATCGAGGTGTTCAACGCGTGCGTCCACAACCTCTTCCTCGGGAACGTGGTGTGGCTCAACGGCTCCCACGGGATCTTCATCGACGGCGGCTCCTCCGAGAACATCGTCCGGGAGAACACGTGCCTCAACAACGGTGGCGACGGCATCTACCTCGGCACCGACGGCAATGTGATCGTCGGGAACAAGTGCTTCGATGACCAGGCGACGAAGACCCAGGGGCACGGGATCTTCGAGGCGGCGGGGGGCGACGGGAACTTCCTCATTGGGAACGACGTTCGCGGGAACAGCATCTCCGGACTGCGCAGGATCGGACCATCCACGGTGGCGAGCCGCAACATCGGCTATCAGACCGAGAACCGCGGTGTGGCGGCGATTCCGATTGGCGGAACCTTCGTCTCCGTTCCGCATGGCCTCGATGTAGTGCCCATCGTGGTGACCCTCGGCGCCCGACATCCCGAGGTTGCGGATGCGTACGTCTCCGCGCGGGACGCGGTCAATCTCACGATCGCCGTCCCTGCAGCCGTGACCGCGGGTCGGAGCGTCGACTGGTACGCGGAAGCGTGACCATGTCCCGGGTCGGCGGCGGCGAGCCCGCGGAGATGATGGTGTACCGAGGTCGACGCCGCCCCGTTTCCCCGGTGGCCCGCGGGATCGTACCCGCCTCCTCGACGCGGCGGGAAGGGAGCGTCGCGACCGCTCCCATCATTCTCGCCTTCCTCTTCGCCTTCGCAATGCTCCTCCTCGAGCCGACCGCCCTCGCGCCCACGGTCGACCCAGGGGTCACGTTCCAGCCCTCCGGCTCGTGGGCGAACATCTCGTTCGCGAGCCGGCAGACCTTCTCCAACTCGATCGTCGTGGACGCGACGGGGGTGACGTTCGACGGGGTGAGGTACGGCGTGGAGAAATCCCCGCGGTCCCTCCCCCGGGTGGAGATCGTGATCGACATTTGGGCGCCCCTCCAGCAGGTCGTGAACCAGACGTCCGTCTCGTTCACCGGGGACGCGCCGACCGGTTCGACGGTCGTCTTCAACCTGACGAACGTCCTGAGGAATCGGGAATACATCTTCAAGGTCGACGGCTCGGAGCGGGACCGCGCGACGACGGGCTCCACCGGGCACGCATCCTTCCAATGGTCGACGTGGTCCCTGCACTCGTTCGAGATCGTCCTCGGACGGTCCATGGGAGGACCGCCCCCGGTGGGGAACGTGACGGCCGCCTTCGACTACACGGTGAACGCCTGGTCGGTGACGTTCTTCGACCGGAGCACGACCGAGGGCAACACGACAATCACATCTCGCGTGTGGACGTTCGGAGACGGGGCCTCGTCCACGGATGCTCAGCCCGTGCACGACTACCCCGCCCCCTGGCTCTGGTCCACGTATCATCCGAGCCTGGCGGTGTGCAACGATGCGGGCGACTGCGATGCCACGTCGAAAGAAATCACGTTCGTCAACTGGTTCGTGATCCTTGTCCTCGCGGTCACGGGAATCGTCCTCGTGTTCCTCCTCTGGCTTCGCCGCCGAAGACGGAAGGATGAGGAAGAGGAAAGGGCACAGGAACCATCCGAGCCACTGGATACGGAGGATTCTGAGGAGGAGCCCACGGCGGGGGAAGACGCCGAGAATGATCTCGAGGAAGACCCGGAGACGGTGGCGCAGGGACGAAGTCCTCCCATGCTCGTCTTGCGCCCGTCGGAGGCTGAGGTCTCCTAGCTTCCGACGCGTGCCTTGAAACGCCCGCCTTCTCGGACCACGTCGCCCAGCTTCGCGAGGTGGGCCAGGTGGTAGGATGCGAGCTGGCGGCTGATCTTGAGCTCCCGAGCCACCGTCACTGCGGTGGCCTCCTTGAGCCGGCCGAGCACAAGAAGGACCCGGAGCCGGAGGTCGCGGAACTTCCAGTGCTTCATGTAGAGCCGGTTCCGCTCGGACTCGGCCCCCTGTCCGTTGGGGTAGTACCGGCACCGGCCCTCCGCCGTCTCCCGGATGAGGAAGCCCGCGCTCACGAGGACATCGAGGTGGTAGTGGGCGGCCCCATGGCCGAGGCGCAAGGACCGGACGATGGACCGGAAATGGTCCCCCGGGAGCCGCGTGAGATGTTCGTAGATTCGTCGACGCGCAGGGTGTTCGAGCCCGCCGTTCGATCCCGGGCGGGTCATTGCGACACCCCTTCGGATTGGACCACAATCGTAGGCGTCAGAATTGCCTCCCCCGCAAAGGGCACTGAAAATGACACTATAAAAACCCTGCTACGAAATCTACCGGTCGTAGAACGCGCGCTGCATCAAGGTCTAGCGGGGACCGCGGGTCGAATCTTCTGTGCGGATCCGGAGTCCTCGGACAGACGCTGGAGCATCTGACGGGAGACGCGCTGGAGCGCCTCCGCCGGCATCTCGTTCGAGGCGACGAGGATGAGGACCCCCTGGGGCTCAAACTTCTCCGCCAACATCCGGCAGCTCTCCGTCTCGATCATCGCCCGGTCCGGGCTCGGGCAGCCGAGGGCCTCGCTCATCGTCTCGATCGAGCCGAGCATCGTCGCCGCCATCACCGAGACGATCTCCCGCGGGATGTCGCCCTTCGTCCAAGCCCCGAGAATCGTCCCCGTCCGCCGAATCAGAAGTGCGACTTCGATGGACCCTTTTGGATCAACCGTGTCGCAAATTGCGGCGGCCGCTTCCTCAAGCACACCTCCGGCGAGCACTTCCTCTACTCCCCTCTTCCCTGCGAATAGATTCTACTGCTACGATTTATATCTAACTGTACGGCGAAGTATGCCTCGTGCGGCCCGGCAGGGCCACTCGAATCGCCGTGACGCGCCCGCGACCCGCCACTCCGAACCGAAGATTGGACTCCATCCGCGAACCGTAAAATAGCGACGCCCGCATGGGGTCGCGTCCGATGCTCGACGTGAACCTCCTCCGGGAGCGGCCGGAGGTGATCCGGGAGAACCTCGTTCGACGGGGGGACACCGCCCGCATCCCCGTCCTGGAGGACGCGATCCGATGGGACCGCGAGTGGCGGGAGGGCCAGCGGGAGCTCGACCGGCTCCGGCACCTGCGGAACATCGTCTCCCAAGAGATCCGGGAGCTGAAGACGGCGGGCCGGGACGCGACCGCGAAGATCCGGGAGGCCGCGGAACTCCCGGAGCGGATTCGCGCCCTCGAGACCCGCGTCGACGAGCTCCAGAGAAAGCTCCGGGACGCGATGCTCCGGCTCCCGAACGTCCTCCACGAGAGCGTGCCGACGGGCGCTACGGAAGCGGACAACGTCGAGGTCCGGCGCTGGGGGACCCCGAAGGTCCCGACGTTCGAGCTGAAGCCCCACGGGGAGCTCGCGGAGTCCCTCGGGATCGCGGACTTCGAACGGGGGCGGAAGGCCGCGGGCGCGGGGTTCGTGTACCTCCTCGGGGACCTCGCCCGCCTCGACGCCGCGCTCCTCCGGTTCGGGACGGACTTCCTCGTGAAGCGCGGCTTCACCCCCGTGTTCCCGCCCCACGTCCTCCGGCGCGCCGCGTACGAGGGGATGGTCGACCTCACCGCCTTCGAGGACGTGATGTACAAGATCGAGGGCGAGGACCTGTACCTGATCGCGACGAGCGAGCACCCGATCGGGGCGATGCACATGGACGAGGTCCTGGACGCGGAGCGGCTGCCGCTCCGCTACGCGGGGACGTCCACGAACTTCCGGAAGGAGATCGGGGCCCACGGCGTGGACACCCGGGGCCTGTTCCGGATGCACCAGTTCAACAAGGTCGAGCAGTTCGTCTTCTGCCGGCCGGAGGATTCATGGGCCGTCCACGAAGTCCTCCAGAAGAACGCGGAGGACTTCTACCGGGCCCTAGGGATCCCGTTCCGGGTCGTCATCCTCTCCGCCGGGGACACGGGAAAGGTCGCTGCGAAGACGTACGATCTCGAGGCGTGGTTCCCCCGCCAGAACGCGTACCGGGAGGTCGGGTCGAACTCGAACTGCACGGATTACCAGGCGCGGCGGCTGAACATCCGAGCCGGCAAGATCGGCGGGGACAAGTTCTTCGTCCACACCCTGAACAACACCCTCGTCGCGACGAGTCGGTGCATGGTCGCGATCCTGGAGAACTTCCAGAAAGCGGACGGGACGGTTGCCGTCCCGCGGGTCCTCCGTGCGTACATGGGCGGGGTCGCATCAATCGGCAGGAAACCGAGAGCGAAGTCGGAGGCGCGGAAAAGTCGCCCCCCTCGGTCGAAGGGCGCTCGGCCAAGGCAGTCACGAAAGCGGCGACCGCGGTAGTCCCTCACGTGACACGATCTCGCTTGGGCCGGAAGGTTCATTTATGTGTGGCCACATAATACGGCCCGTGCCGAACCTCACCCTCGCCGTCCCCGCGGACCTTCATCGTCGAATGAAGAGGCACCCCGAGGTGAAGTGGAGCGAGGTCATCCGCCGCGTGCTCGCGGAAAAGATTCGGGATCTCGAGCTGATGGATCGACTCTCGGCGAGGAGCGAGCTGACGAGGGAAGACGTCGCGGATCTCGACCACGTCCTGAAGGAAGCGGTTCTGTGGCGATACCGGGGCGGAGCGGGGGGCTAGCCTGCCACCCGCGCGGCTCGTTGCGGACGCGAACATCTTGATTGCCGCGTTTCTTCGCGACTCCACGATCCGCAGGATTGTGACGTTGTCCGGACTGACCCTGATGGTCCCTGAATACGCGTTCGAAGAGATCCGACGGCATCTCCCGACTTTGCGAAAACGATCGGGGATGCCCGCCAGAGACTCGGAACGACTCTTGGAACGCCTGGCGGGGTACTTCACCGTCGTCCCCGCCGATGCGGTCGCACGCCGGCTTCGCGAGGCCGAGCGGATCATGGCGGGAATCGATCCGAACGACTCCGCCTACGTCGCTGCGGCCCTGGCCGCCCCCTGCGACGGGATCTGGTCCGACGACCCGCATCTCCGCCGGCAACGCGCCATCCGGTGTTGGACGACCCCCGAACTTGTCGCAGAGCTCACCGCCTCGGGGATGCGATTCTAGTCCCCCGGTCGAATCGCCCCGCGCATCTTGTGCCGCACTGCACTCAAGGCTGCACGTGGCGGCTATCCCTTCGAGGCTCTCTCTCAATTCCTTGACCGTGGCGCAAGCAGGACCGTCCGTGAAAGATCCACGTGTGTACGGTTGTCGAGAACGGGACGACGAAGGCGATCCCCCGCACGCTGGACGAGCTGAGGATCTACGTCGTCGCGTCCGCCCCGCAGGTCCACGGTCCGCCACCCGGTCCGGGGCCCTCGGAGCGGTGGAGGTAGGCCGCGCCGCGCATCGAGTCCCCGCCAAAATCTCCTTAACCGCGGGGACCCTTCCCGCGGTCGGGTGCCGATGTCCCTCCTGTGCCCGATCGACTTCCGTTACGGCCGCCCCGCGATGAAGGGCCTGTTCACAGAGGAGGCCCGCCTCCAGAGGCTCCTCGAGGTCGAGGCGGCGCTCGCCCGCGCGCAAGCGAAGGCGGGGAACATCCCCGCGGAGGCCGCCAAGGAGATCGCCTCGAAGGCGACGACAAGGTCCGTGTCCGTGGACCGCGTCCTCGAGATCGAGAAGGAGACCCGCCACGACGTGATGGCGGTCGTGATCGCGCTCACGGAGAAGTGCGGCGGCGATGCCGGGAAGTACGTCCACCTCGGAGCGACGAGCAACGACATCAGCGATACCGCCACGGCCCTCCAGCTCCGGGACGCGATCCGCGTCCTCGATGGCGGGCTCCGGGACCTGCGCAAAGCGCTCGCGGACCTCGCGAAGAAGCACCGGAACACGGTGATGCTCGGGCGGACCCACGGTCAGGCCGCGGTCCCGATGACGTTCGGGTTGAAGATCGCCGTGTTCGTCTCGGAGATCGACCGGCACATTGTGCGGCTCCACGAGGCGGCGGCCCGCGTCGTCGTCGGGAAGATGAGCGGGGCCGTCGGGACCGGCGCGGCCCTCGGGCCGAAGGCGGGGGAGATCGAGCGCGCCGTGATGGAGGACCTCGGGGTCGGCATCGAGGAGGCCGCGACCCAGATCGTGGGGCGGGACCGGTACGCGGAGTTCGTCGCCGTCCTCGCGAACCTATCGACGTCCCTCGACAAGTTCTGCACGGAGGTCCGGAACCTCCAGAGGACGGAAATCGGGGAGGTCGCGGAGGCGTTCGACGAGAAGGGCCAGGTCGGGAGCTCGACGATGGCCCAGAAAGAGAATCCCGTGACCTCGGAGAACGTGTGCAGCCTCGCGAGGGTCGTGCGGGGGTTCGTCGTCCCCGCCTACGAGAACGTCCCCCTGTGGCACGAGCGGGACCTCACGAACAGCGCGTCCGAGCGGATCGTCCTCCCGCACTCCGCGGTCCTCGTCGACGACATGGTCGCCAAGACGACGGACGTGTTCCGGAACCTCCGCGTCTACCCGGAGCGGATGCGGGAGAACATCGAAGCGACGAAGGGGCAGGTGATGGCGGAGGCCGTGATGATCGCCCTCGTCGCGAAGGGGCTCGGGAGACAGGAGGCGCACCGCCTCGTGCGAGACGCCGCGATGGAAGCGAGGAAAAGGGGCGTCCACCTGAAGGAGGTCCTCGCGTCGAACCCGACCGTGAAGAAGCTCCTGTCCGTGAAGGAGCTCGAGGCCGCGATGGACCCCGACCGCTACGTGGGACGTAGTGCGGAGATCGTAGACTCGATCGTCTCGCGACGGGCGTAGGGTATCACGTCGGGGGCCCCGGAGCAGAATCTTAAGGCACATGGAGGCTACTGAACCCTCGTGCTTTACACCAAGGTCGTGGAGGCGTACGAAAAGATCGAGGCGACCACGAAACGCCTCGAGATGACGGACCTCCTCACCCAGCTCTTCAAGCAGACCCCGAAGGACGAAATCGACCGGCTCGTGTATCTCACTCAGGGAAAGGTCCACCCGGACTACATGGGGATCGAGCTGGGCCTCGCGGAGAAGCTCGTGATCCGAGTTCTCGCCCAGGCGACCGGGCTCTCCGAGGACGAGGTGACGGCACTGTGGAAGAAGAAGGGAGACCTCGGCCTCGTGGCCCAGGATGCGATCGCGGCACGTCGGCAAAAGCCCCTCGAATCCAAGCCCCTCACCCTCGCGAAGGTGTACGAGAACCTGGATGAGATCGCGCGGTCGGGCGGGGCGGGGAGCCAGGAGCGGAAGATCACGCTCCTCGCGGACCTCCTTGCGTTCGCCACGCCGGTCGAAGCAAAGTACATCGTCCGCACGGTCGTCGGCAAGATGCGGCTCGGGGTCGCGGACATGACAATCGTGGACGCCCTCGCTGCGACGTTCGCGACGAAGCAGGACCGGGCCGCCGTGGAGCGCGCGTACAACGTCTCGAGCGACCTCGGGGAGGTCGCCCGCCTCCTCGCATCGGAGGGCCTCGCGGGCCTGAAGAAGGTCGGCCTGAAGCTGTACCGTCCGATCCGCGCGATGCTGTGCGAACGCATGGAGACTCTGGAGGAGATCCTGAAGCGGCTCGGCAAGTGCGCGCTCGAGTACAAGTACGACGGCCTCCGCGTGCAGGCGCACATCGGCCCGAAGGGGATCAAGCTGTTCTCCCGCCATCTCGAGGAAATCACGGACCAGTTCCCGGACCTCGTCGACGGACTGAAGGGTGCGTTCCGGCGGGGGGCGGGAATCGTGGAGGGGGAGGCGGTCCCCGTGGACCCGAACACGGGGGAGTTCCTCCCGTTCCAGACGGTCTCCCGCCGCCGCGGCCGGAAGTACGACGTCGAGGTGATGATGAAGGAATACCCCGTCTCCCTGTTCCTCTTCGACTGTCTCCTCGAGGAAGACGAAGACCTCACGGGCCGGCCGTACGTCGAACGACGCGCCCGCCTGCACAAGGCGCTCAAGGAGAACGAACGGGTCCGGTTCGCGACGTACCGGGACACGGACGACGTGAAGGAGGCGGAGGCGTTCTTCGACACGGCCCTCCAGATCGGCGGGGAGGGGCTCGTCGCGAAGGCCCTGAACTCCACGTACGAGGCGGGGGCCCGCGGGTACCAGTGGATCAAGTTCAAGCGGGACTACGCGGCGGCGATGTCGGACACCGTGGACCTCGTCGTCGTCGGCGCGTTCGCGGGGCGGGGGAAGCGCGCGGGGACGTACGGGGCCCTCCTGATGGCGGCGTACGACAAGGACGACGACGTGTTCCGGACCGTGTGCAAGCTCGGCTCTGGGTTCGACGACGCGACTCTCGAAGCCCTCCCGAAGCGGCTCGCGCCGCACCGGAGGGACCGCAAGCCCGCGCGGGTGGACTCGAAGCTCGAGCCGGACGTCTGGTTCGAACCCGCGGTCGTGCTGGAGGTCCTCGGGGCGGAGATCACGCTGAGCCCCGTCCACACGGCGGGGCAGGACCTCGTCCGACCTGGCGCAGGGTTCGCGATCCGGTTCCCGCGGTTCACGGGGAAGTGGCGGGAGGACAAGGGACCCGAGGACGCGACGACGGTCCAGGAGATTCGCGAGATGTACGATCGACAGAAGAAGGTCGCGAAGCCGTAAGCCTCGTTCCGGTGAACCGGATTCACAGGAAGCGCGAGGCACGGTGTTGCCGGTATTCGTCCACGGTCATCGAGGGCCCCATCGATTGAACCAGCCTATCGAAGTCCGCGTTCGTGAACGCGTCGAGCTTCTTGCGGACGGCGTAGGCGGCTGCGAACTCCTCCCCGAAGGTCTTTCGGAGCAAAGCGGAGTAGCTCTTCCCCTCGATGATCGAGTCCGCGGCCAGCGACGCGGTCAGTACCGCATATCGGAACCCGAACCCCGCGATCGCATCCTGGAACCCCCCGGCCTCCCCGACGTATCGCGTGCCTCCCCGCTCCGCGTTGGAGGTCGGGTCCGGCGCAAAGTACGCCTTCCCGTAGATTCGACCGATCCTCCGACTCGACCCGAGGATGTCCTTCACCCAAGGCTTCGACGCGCCCGCTTCGGCCATCTTAAGGAGCCGGTCGTGGTCGAGCTCCCCCCACGCCACGCTGTAGATCGAGTGATACTCGATTCCCGGCGTCACCACGAGATAACCGCCGGGAGCGACGTTGTTGTCGAGCAAGGCATATGCCGTTTGTTGGTCGAGATTGCTGCCGTCCGCGGAGAACGTGAACCCGGCCCCCAAAACGTTGAAACTCCCGGGCGGCGGGCCCGTCGCTACGATATCCGCTTTCACGTCCGATCCGAACTTGGTCCCGAACGTGAACGTGACGCCCGCATCCTCACACCGGCGGTAGAGCTCCTGGTCCACCGTTTCGGGCTCCCGACCGCGTAGGAACAGATGGTAGGCCCGTCCCCGAAGGACGTTCTCAAAAGACTCCGACTTGCGCACGGTCGTTTCGATCGATCCGAACGGCTCCAGGTCGAACCCGTGGTGTTTGAGGTCCTCGAGCGCTTCCCCGCCGACATAGTCCCGCAGGGCCTCCGTGTGGGGTCCGGAGCTCGGGGCGATGCGGCTCTTGACGTCAAGGATCTCCACATCGTGCCCTGCCCGTGCAATCCGGAGCGCGGCGAAGAGGCCCGCAAGGCCCGCTCCCGCCACCGTGATCCGGCCCCCCATAGTCTCCCCGGCAGGGAATGCCTCGGAACGGAAAAACGATTCTCCCAAACGCGACCAGAGACCGCGCCTTTAAGTCATTATCGGGCACTTGAGGGGCTAGATCCCCCTGGCAGGATGAGCCTTGGAACTCGTCGAGGTCCTCAAACTTCTTCCCTTGGTCACAGCCGCCGTGTGGTATCTCATCGTTGCCGCCCAAGTGTATCGTGATCGGATGCGGACTGCGACGGAGGCGTTCTTCCTCGCCGCGTGCTTCTTCGCGGGGACTTATGCGGTCTCCGACTTCTACTTCTTCAATGCTCCTCAGAACCGCCCGGACATCGCCACGAACGCCGCCCTCCTAAGCCTCTCGTGCTTCACCCTCACCGTCGTGTTTTTCTTCTTGTTCACGCAGGTCTACCTGGCGAAGATGCGGAGGGTCTACCTCGTCGCACTCGTCCCGGGGATCCTGCTCCTCCCCATCGTCTGGGGCGGGATGCTCGAGGGCCTGACCCCCGCAGGTTCGTTCTTCCTCCCGAAGTACATGTTCCTCCCGTTTACTATTTGGCTACTGTTCGTAGTCGTGTACGCCCTCGCGGGGATCCGAAACCTCTGGAAGCTCCACCGGATCGTCCGCACGCAGAGCCCGAACCTCGCAAGACGGTCCGCAGGCATCCTGTATTCCTTTGTCGTCTGCTTCTTCCTGGGCTTCGCGACGAATGGAATCATCGGCGCCCTGCCGAACCCCGCCGTCCCGCCGCCGTTCTCGACCCTTCTTGTGATCCCTGGAATCGCCGCGCTCCTCACCCTGGCGCCGATCCGGCGGGAACGCA
>JAIBJG010000066.1 GCA_020029475.1 Methanobacteriota archaeon
GGCGGGGTTCCCGAAGGGCGTGTTCCAGTCCCTCGTCCTCGGCAGTGCGGCGGTCCCGCGCCTGATCCGAGACCCGCGAATCCGCGCGGTCACCCTGACAGGGAGCGACGCGGCGGGCGCCGCCGTTGGAAACGTGGCGGGGGAGTCCGTGAAGAAGGCGGTCCTCGAGCTTGGCGGGAGCGACCCGTTCATCGTCCTCGCGGACGCGGATCTGCAGGGTGCGGCGAAGGCGGGAGCGGCCGCGCGATGCGTGAACTCCGGACAGAGCTGCATCGCGGCGAAGCGGTTCATCGTCGAGCGTCCTGTGTATCCGGAGTTCGTGGCGGCCTTCGTCGACGCGATGGCGGCCCTCAAGGTGGGGGACCCGATGGACGAGTCCACGCAGGTCGGACCGATCGCGCGCGGGGACCTTCGCGACGACCTCCACGCCCAAGTTCGGCGCTCCGTCGCAAAGGGTGCGCGCATCCGGACCGGAGGGCGCAGGCTCCCGGGCCCCGGATTCTTCTACGAACCGACCGTCCTCGACGGCGCGAGGAAGGGGATGCCCGCGTACGATGAGGAGGTGTTTGGCCCCGTGGCAGCGGTGATGCCGGTGCGGGACGAGGCCCACGCGGTGAAGGTCGCGAACGACTCGAAGTACGGGCTGGGGGCGAGCCTGTGGACCCGGGATCCCGATCGAGCCTTGCGGCTCTCCCGGGTGATCGAGGCGGGGATGGTGTTCGTGAACCGTCGTGTGCAGTCCGATCCCCGCCTCCCGTTCGGCGGCGTGAAGGCCTCCGGGTACGGCCGAGAGCTCGGCCCCCATGGCATCCGGGAGTTCGTGAACACGAAAA
The DNA here is from genome assembly GCA_020029475.1 of Methanobacteriota archaeon. Lineage (GTDB taxonomy): Archaea > Thermoplasmatota > Thermoplasmata > RBG-16-68-12 > RBG-16-68-12 > EA-19. The sequence continues at coordinate 834 of JAIBJG010000066.1, forward strand.
CTGTCGTCGTCGCGTGAGGGGCGCGAAGAAAGTCAACAACGGATTAGTAGCGAGGGGGGTGCGTCCGGCGGTGCACTCGGGCACGGGGATTGGCCCGCCCGCCGGGAGGAGCTGAGACCCGATGGGGCGGACCCCAACGGACTTCGCGATCGCCCCTGACCAGCCGAGCTGGGCTCGCCGGTGTACACCCGCGCGTTCCTTAGAAACCAGGCTCGCGACGGGGATGCTACACACCCGTGACGTCCCAGAGTGAGCGTGCCCGTCCAACTTGCGACCACTCCGTGTGGCGTATTCCGCCGGAGTTCGTCGGGGCCCGCCGGCAGGAGCCGGCGAACGCGCACGCGTGGCGGGTCGGAGTCACCGGGACCGCTCGACGGCCCCAATCGACTCATCCAGGACGTCTAGAGCGCGGGCCATCGCTTCCGGAGGCATCGTGATCGGCGGCAGCAGGCGGATCACGTTGTCGTACATTCCCGCCGTCAGGACGAGGAGCCCCCGCTCCCGCGCCTCCCTCTGGATCGCTTTCGCCTCCTCCCTCGCGGACTCCTTCGTCCTCGGATCGCGGACGAACTCGAGGGCCTGCATGCAGCCGAGTCCCCGGACGTCCCCGACGAGAGGATGCGCCTCCTTGATCTCCTCGAGCCGGTTCGAGATCGCCTTCCCGAGGCGGGCCCCTGCCTCGAGGGACGCCTCGATGAGCCGGAGGTTCTCGAGCGCGGCGACGCACGCGAGCGGGTTTCCGCCGAACGTGCCGCCGATGGACCCAGGCACCGGGGCGTCCATGATCTCTGCGCGCCCCGTGAGCCCGCTGATCGGCAGGCCGCCGCCGAGGGCCTTCGCCGTGCACACGAGATCGGGCTGGACTCCGAAGTGTTCGATCGCGAACATCCTCGCCGTGCGGCCGAGGCCCGCCTGGACCTCGTCGTCCACGAGGACGATCCCGTGTTTCGTCGCGAGCTCCCGCAGTCCCCTGACGAATTCCTTGGGGGGCACGATGAACCCGCCCTCCCCCTGGATGGGCTCGAACACGATCGCGGCGACCTTCTCGGGCGCGACCTGCGCGTGGAAGAGGCGCTCGATCCCCTCGAGGGCGAGGGGGCCGCACTCCGCCTCCGAGTGCCCCGGCGGGCATCGGTAGTGGTACGGGAACGGCGCTTGGTACACCTCCGGCGCGAAAGGCTCGAACCCCACCTTGTACGGCTGGTACTTCCCCGTAAGCGAGAGGGTGAGCAGGGTGCGGCCGTGGAACGAGTTCTGGAACGAGACGATGGCGGGGCGGCCCGTGGACGCCCTCGCGGTCTTCACCGCGTTCTCGATCGCCTCCGCGCCGCTGTTGAAGAAGGCGCTCTTCCCGTCCGGGAGCGGAGCAATCCCCCGAAGCGCCTTCGCGAGGGCGACGTACGGCTCGTAGTTGAAGACCATGAAGCACAGGTGGAGGTACCGGTCGAGCTGCTGCCGCAGCGCGCGGACAACCGGGTCGGGCCGGTGGCCCGTCGTGAGGACGCCAATTCCTCCTGTGAGGTCCGTGAACTCCCGCCCGTCGACGTCGCGGAGGGTGTGCCCGGACGCTCCCTCGATGAACAGGTCCGTGAGGGTGCGGACGCTCCGCGCGATTACCGCGTCCCGTTCAGCGCGTAGGCGCTCCGACTCCCGCCGCTTCGCGATTGTCACGCCTCCTTCGAGAGGAGCCGGTCCCCGCCGTCCCGCTCCCAGATCTCGATCGTCCGTCCCTTCGCGCCGAGCTCGCGGAAGAACGGGAGCGGGTCCACGGCGACCTCAGGGGGCGCGACGCCCCGCGCGCGAATCTGTCCCGTCGCGATCCACGCCGCGGCGATCGCAGGAGGCGTACCCGTGCCGACGGCGCCGCCGTCGATCCGCCACTCCAGGTTCGGTGTCGAAATGCAGTCCACGGTGACGGTCGCGGGTTTGCCCGCGCGCGTGCCCGACATCTCGCATCGCTGGATATCGACGTCCAGGACGGGCTCCTTCGGTTGCGGCAGCGCCTCGATCACCGCAGAGGTCACGTCGTGGGGTACAACGTCCCGGTCCCCCACGCGGATCGGCTTCTTGGACGCGAAGCCGAGGCGGATTAGACTCGTCAGCGTCTGCATGAACTCCGGGGGGAAACCGACCTTGAACTCGAGGTCCCGGACCCCCTTCCCGAGGTTTCCGGGGAGGGTCGCAATCTCGGAGTGGATCGTGTTCACCCCGTGCACCTTCCCGACGGGTGGCGGCAGCTCGAACGTCTCCCCGCCGGATAGAGGCGGGAGGACGACGACCTTGCCGTCCCGAAACACGGGGGCGTCAAAGCTGAACTCGTCGAGGAGCGTGCGGATCGAATACGGGACGACGAATTCGCCCGGCGAGCCACCGGAGACGACGGCCCCCGCGGACCGGAGCTTCACGCGATCGATCCGGTCGAGCTTCGATGCCCCATGGGCGGCCATCACGTTCATCGTGCCCGGCGTGGATCCCATGCAGACGAGGCACGTGACTCCGGCGTCCTTCGCGGCGCGGTCCCGGGCGAGTTGCTTGATCGTCAGGTGGTACATGCCCCCGAGATCCACGTAGTGGACGCCCGCGGCGATCGCGGCGTTCATTACGTCTAGGTTCAGATTGTACCAAGTCTCGTTGATTGCCACGTCCCACCCCTTCAGATTTCGCCGAAGGCGGTCGGCATCCCGCGCGTCGACCCCGATCGCCTCCGCGCGGTCCGAGCCGATAGCGCGGACGGTCTGGCGGGCGCGGTCCAGGTTCACGTCCGCGACTCCGACGGTCGCGTCCGTTCTCTGGAGGAGGTCTCGGACCGTCACGCGCGCCATCGCGCCCGCACCGCCTAGGACGATAATCTTCATCGGTTCACCGGGAAGGAGCGCGGAAGGCCGTCCCCACCTTAATCCTTGCCGGGTCCGCCCCCGGGAGTCGGGCCTCAGAGATCCCCGTACGTAATGTAGTGCCAGGGCTTCCGCTGGGACTCCGTGACGTCGACGTACACGTGCTTCAGGTTCGTGTACTCCTCGAGGGAGTGGAGGCTGAGGTCCTTGCCGAACCCGCTCTGCTTGTACCCGCCATGGGGCATCTCCGAGACTAGGGGGAGGTGGTCGTTCACCTCCACCGCGCCGAACCGCAGGGCCCGGGAGAGCCGCATCGCCCGCGCGACGTTCCTCGTCCACACGCTGCTGTACAGCCCGTAGATCACGTCGTTCGCGCGCTCCACCGCCTGGGCCTCGGAGCCGAACCGCTCCAAGGTGAGGACGGGCCCGAAGATCTCCTCCCGCACGATCCGCATGTCCGGATCGCAGTCCCCGAAGACCGTGGGCTCGTGATAGAACCCGCTCGCGAACGACTTCCCGTCCGGGCGCCCGCCCCCGATGAGGACCCTCGCGCCCGCCTTCTTGCCGAGCTCCACGTACTTCTCCACCTTCTCCCGCTGCGCCTCCGAGACGAGGGGGCCCATGTCCGTCTTCCGGTCCTGCGGGTCCCCGAGCCGGACCGTCTTCGTCTCCGCGACGAGCTTCTTCGCGAACCCGTCGTACACGTCCTCGTGGACGAGGAACCGGCACGCCTGCGTGCAGTCCTGCCCGGAGTTCACGAAGCCCGCGGCGGCCGCGCCCTTCGCGGCGGCGTCGACGTCCGCGTCCTCGAAGACGACGAACGGCGCCTTCCCGCCGAGCTCCAGGTGGACCCGCTTGATTGCCTTCGCGGCGCTCTCGAAGATCTTCCGACCCGTGGCGGTGTCCCCCGTGAGGCTCACCATGTCCACCTTCGGGCTGCTGACGAGGGCCTCGCCGATCACGCTCCCGGGTCCCGTGACGACGTTCACGACCCCGGGCGGGAACCCCGCCTTCTCGATGAGCTTCGCGAGCTCGATCGTCGTGAGGGGGGTGAGGCTCGCGGGCTTCAGGACCGTCGTGTTCCCCGCCGCGAGCGCGGGCCCGAGCTTCCACACCGCCATCATCAGCGGGTAGTTCCAGGGGGTGATGCTCCCGACGACGCCGACAGGCTCCCGCCGCAGGAAGCTCGTCCCCGTGGAGGCGTACTCCCCCGCCGCGGCCGCCGTGAGGGAGCGCGCCGCGCCCGCGAAGAACCGGAGGTTGTCCACGCTGAACGGGACGTCCCCGTCCCGCGCCTGCTTGATCGTCTTCCCCTGGTTCGACACCTCGAGGACCGCGAGGCGGTCCGCGTTCGCGTCGAGGAGGTCCGCGAGTTTCAGCAGGTACCCCGCGCGTTCCCCCGGGGTCGAGCGGCCCCACGGGCCCGCATCGAACGCATCCCGCGCCGCGTCGATCGCGGCCTCCGTGTCCACGACCCCGCCCTTCGGGACGGCCCCGATCGTCGTGCCGTTCGCCGGGTTCACGACCGGGTACGTCTCCCCGCTCGCCGCCGCGACCCACCGGCCTCCAACGTAGTTCAAGAGTTTCTCGGCCACCGCGTTCCCGCCCCCCGTGGGACCCGTCCGAAAACGTCTGCGGCCTCTATGTAGTTTCGCTCGAGGACCCTCCGTGTGATCGGGATCGCCGCGGGGATTCTCGCGGTCCGCTCCCGCCTCCGGGGCAAGAAGGCGTGCGTCGCCGGCGCAACGAAAGGGTTCCACCCACAAGCGGGAGCAGGATCCAGAGTCCTCGGACAACCACTCCCTGCGAGGGCCGTCGGGCTCGCGGTGGCGTCAGCTCCTGCCGCCAACTCGGACCCAGAGCGTGGGGTCGTCGATAATCAGGTATGTGGACGGGGAGTGCTCCTCGTGGCCCTCGATCCACTCGCGCAATCTCGCGGCGGGGTCTCCCCCGCCTTCGATGTACCGAAAGGGGAGAAGGCCGCGGTCCTCGGCGCTGAGTCCATCGCACAGGAGCCAGAGGTTCCCCCACCCGGTCTTCCGGTACTGGGACAGGAGGTCCACGGGCTTCTGCTTCCCGATCTGGAAGTCCTTCATCACCGCCTCTTGGACCGCGCGCAACGCGCGGTCGATCGCCTCCGTGCCCTCGGAAGCGGGGTCCGCTCCCGCCCCGATTCGCCGGGCCGATTCGCGCAGGATCGGCGCCGCGATCTTCATGAGCTCACGAAATTCCGAGTTCCCGAACCCGTCCGGACAGGGTGCGACGCAGACGACGGCGCCCCCCGGGCGCACCGCGCGCGACGCTGCGTTGATCGCCTTCCCGGCCTGGTACACGTTCAGCCCGAGATGGGCGGCGCTGATGATCACGACGTCCGCGAGACGGGGTACCTCGGCGACGTACACCTTGTCGAGGACCCCGCGCAAGCGGCGGTGAAGCGTGAGGATCTCCCCGCCCTGGAGGGCGACGAACCCGTGGCGGGGATTCAGCACGGAGATGATCGCGTACACGAACGTGCCCCGGGACCGCAGGGCCTCCAGGATCCGCCGCACGGCCTCGCGCTTGTACTCGTACACGGGGTTCCCCTCGAGGATCCCCATGTCGACGTTCGGGGCGAAGCCGAGCTCGCTGAACATCCGGAGATGGTCCGCGGTGGTCAGGGCCCGCCCCGCGATCCCCGGAACGAGGTGCTTCGGTCCCCCGCTGACCCCTGCGAAGTAGTGATAGTCCAGGTCGCTGAGGGAGAGGATTGCCTCGGACCGGGCGGCCCTCCCGTTCAGCTGGACGTCGGTGCCGTCCGGCATCGCCCCGAAGGACTCGAGGTCTGCCGTGTCGCGGTGCGGGAAGATGCGGTCCCGCCACGCGGGCCAGATCTCCGGGCCGAACATGTGGGGATACTCCTCCGCCCTCGGGTCCCGATGCGTCGCGGTCGCGATGAGGACCGAGATCCGCTCGCGAGTGACGCCCCGGGTCCGGAGCCATTGGAGGAGCCCCGGGAGGAGTCGACGCTGATGGACGCATGGACGCGTGTAGTCGTCCACGATGATCGTGATGTCCCCGCCCCTGTAGCGGGTCGTGAACCAGTCCTGAAGGGCGGGAACGAGGTCCGGGGTCGACGAGACCTCCAGGGCCCGGAGGAGGGCGCGGTCCACGTCGTCGATCTCCGCGACACCTGCGGGTGTGCGCAGAGGAATCAGCCGACCTTCTGAAAGAATCGGATCGGGAAGGAATCCCTCCAGCATCCGGTCCCTGTACGGGAGGGAGGGGACGCGGACGTCGGTCCTCCGGGAGGGCATATCGCGGCAACGGGGAGCCGCGTATTTAATCCGGAGTCACGGAGGAAAGCCGATATCGGGGGAGGGACGGCCCTGAAAAGGTAATGTACGCAGCATCGTTGACCGCGCTCCCATGGCCGCCCCGCGATGCCGATACTGTTCGATGATTCGGGAGACCGCACTGCGGTACCGGACGAAGGTCGCCCGCCACGCCCTCGACTCCTCCTTCCCCCGTTGCGACCTCCACTGGCGGTTCGTGTGTGCGAAGTGCGGGAAGCCGAGGCACTTCCAAGGGATCGCGTTCTGCGAGACGAGGCGGGAGTTCTTCTGCCTGGGGTGCGCCGCGGAACATCCCGCGGATCCACGGCGGTTCTGGGCGTGGACGTACTCGTATCGCCTGAAGTGCCCATGGCGGGATGAGCACCATGCGGCGCTCGACCGACTCGAACACGACCGCCGGCATCCCTGGCAGCGTTGGCCCGCATGGGCGCGGGCGCGGCGGGGGATGACGCCCTCCGAGGAGATCCCGGACCGGTGGGCGTTCCGCGTGGCGCCGATGGAGGGGATCACGGACGACAACGTCCGCACGGGGTGGGACGACGTCGCCGCGTGGTGGGCCTCTCGATACAGCGCGAAGGGGGACATCAACCGCGAATGGGTGATCGACCCCGCCCTCTTTGAGATCCTCGGGGAAGTACGGGGCCGAAAGATTCTCGACGCGGGATGCGGGACCGGCTACCTTGCGAGGCTCCTCGCGAAGGCGGGGGCGAGCGTCGACGGGGTCGACCTCTCCGAGAAGCAGCTCGATGCCGCCCGGGCCGATCAATCGCGGGCGAAGCTCGACATCCGGTACCATCAAGGCGACCTCGGGGACCTCCGCTCCTTCCGCGAAGGGATGTTCGACGTGGCGGTGTCAAACATCGTCCTGCAAGATGTGCGCCGACTCCCCGAGGCGGTGCGGGAAATTCACCGCGTCCTCCGGCCCGGAGGCCGGTTCGTGTTCAGCATCACGCACCCCTCCTTCGAGGCGCCGGTTCCCGGCCGATGGATCATCGAGCCCGCGGACTCTGAGCGGATCGAGGACCGCCAGCACCTCGCCGTGGACCGGTACTTCGATCGCGTCGCGGTGTACTGGGGCCCGCCGGGAGAAC
>JAIBJG010000067.1 GCA_020029475.1 Methanobacteriota archaeon
CTTCACGGAGAACTTGTGGTCCTTCCATTCCAGGTCCCCGGGGCTCACCTCGAGGAGGTGGGCCGCGATGAGCTTCGCCTTCTCCCGGATCTTCCGGGCGGCCATCGCCGCGGCAGCGCCCGCCACGGGCGTGCTCCGGCTCGCGTACGTGCCGAGCCCGTACGGCGCGGTGTCCGTGTCCCCCTCCTCGACCGCGATGTCCTCCGCGGGGATGCCGAGTTCCTCCGCGAGGATCTGCGCGTACGTCGTCTCGTGCCCCTGGCCCTGGGACTTCGTCCCGAACCGCGCGATTGCCTTGCCCGTGGGATGGATCCGGATCTCGCACGAGTCGAACATCTTCAGCCCGAGGATGTCGAACGTTTTGGACGGGCCTGCCCCGACGATTTCGGTGAAGCTCGAGATCCCGATTCCCATAAGCTCCCCGCGCTTCCGCTTCTCCAGCTGCTCCTTCCGGAGGGCCTCGTAGCCGACGATGTCCATCGCCTTTCGGAGCGCGGGGCCGTAGTTCCCGCTGTCGTACTCCCAACCGAGGACGGACTTGTACGGGAACGCCTGCTGCGGGATGAAGTTCTTCATCCGAAACTCCGCGGGGTCCATCCGGAGCTTCTGGGCGAGCATGTCGATGAGCCGTTCGATCGTGTACGCGGCCTCCGTGACGCGGAACGAGCAGCGGTATGCGATCCCGCCCGGGGGCTTGTTCGTGTACACTCCGTCGACCTCGACGAACGCTTTCTGGAACGGGTACGATCCGGTGATGATGTGGAACAGCCCCGCGGGGAACTTCGACGGGTTCGCGGCGGCATCCGTGTACCCGTGGTCCGCGATCGTCTTCACCTTCAGCGCGGTGAGCTTCCCGTCCTTCGTCGCCCCGATCTCCGCGCTGATGTGATAGTCCCGTGCGAAGGAGTCCGATTGGAGGTTCTCCGAGCGGTCCTCGACCCACTTCACGGGATGCCCGGTCTTCAGGGCCGCGACGACCGCGATCACGTAGCCCGGATACACCGGGACCTTCCCGCCGAAGCCCCCGCCGATGTCCGGTGAGATGATCCGGATCTTCTGCTCGGGCAGCCCCGCGACGAGCGCGAACACCGTTCGGATCGCGTGGGGCGCCTGGGTCGTCATCCAGACCGTGAGCTTCCCCATCGCATCGAACGCCGCGACGCACCCGCACGTCTCGATCGACGACACGTGGATCCGCGGGATGTACAGGTCCTGGGTCACCGTGACGTCGGACGCCTTCAGGGCGGCGTCCGTCGCCTTCCTGTCTCCGACCTCCCAGTGCCAGATGTGGTTCGTCTTCTTCTCCTTGTCCCACCGGATCACGGGCGCGCCCGGCTCCAGGGCTTTCTTCGGATCAACGACGGGCGTCATCGGCTCGTACTCCACTTCGACGGCGGCGACGCCGTCCGCGGCCGCGTAGCGGCTCTCCGCGACGACCCCGGCGACCTCCTGGCCTTGGAACATCACCCGCTCGATCGGGAGGACCATCTGCGTGTCCGACATCAGCGTGGGCATCCACGCGAGTTTCGCCGCGTCGAGGTCCTTCCCCCGGATCACAGCGAGGACGCCGGGCACTTTGAGGGCCTTCTCGATGTTGATGTACTTGATCAGCGCGTGGGCGTACGGGCTACGGACGATGTCGAGGTACAGCATCCCGGGGAGCTGGACATCGTCCACGTAGTTACCCTTCCCGCGGATGAACCGCGCGTCCTCCTTCCGCTTGATCGACTGGCCGATTCCACCGTGGACCGTCATTTCGACCCGCCTCCTTGGGACTTCTTCGCGGCGTACTGCACCGCCTTCACAATGTTCACGTACCCCGTGCACCGGCACAGGTTCCCCGCGATCGCGTGTCGAATCTCGTCCTCCGTCGGGTTCGGGTTCTTCGCGAGGAGCGCGACCGTCGTCATCATCATCCCGGGCGTGCAGAAACCGCACTGGAGGCCGTGCTCCTCGACGAAGCCCTCCTGCACGGGGTGGAGCTTCCCGTCCTCCGCTAGCCCCTCCACAGTCCGGATCTGGCGGCCGTCCGCCTGGACCGCGAGGATCGTGCACGACTTCACCGCCTTCCCGTCGAGGAGGATCGTGCACGCGCCGCAGTTCGTCGTGTCGCAGCCGATGTGCGTTCCCGTGAGGCGGAGCTCCTCGCGGATGAAGTGGACGAGGAGGGTCCGCGTCTCCACCTCCGCCTCGCGCGGGGTCCCGTTCACGGTCACGTGGATCCGCACGAAGGGCCCGACCTCGGCTTCCTCCGGCATCCGTACCTCGGCCTCGACCATCAGGCCCCACCTCCCGCTCGCTTTGCGGCGGTACGGAGCGCCCGCACCGCGAAGACCCCGACCATCGCCCGCTTGTACTCCGCGGGCCCCCGCAGGTCCGACACCGGCTCCGCGAGTTTCATCGCGAGATCCGCGGCCCGCTTGAATGCGGCGTCCCCGGGCGCCTGCCCAACGAGGGAGTCCGCCGCCGCCTTCGCATGGAGGGCCGTCGGCCCCACCGCGGTGAGGCCGATCCCCGCGGACTCAATCTTCTTGTTCGCTCCGAGGATGAGGTTCGCGGCGACGCCGACGATCGGGAAGTCCCCCGCCCGCTTCTCGAGTTTCTCGTACGCGTTCCCTTGGCCCGCCTTCGGCTTCGGGATCTGGATCTCCGTGAGGATCTCGTCAGGCTCGAGCGTGGTCACGAACGTGTCCTTGTAAAACGATGATGCGGGAATCGTGCGCGTCCCCTTCGGGCCTCGGACAACGAACGCCGCGCCGAGGGCGAGCATGCACGCGGGGAGGTCGTTCGCGGGGTCCCCGTGGGACACGTTCCCGCCGACGGTCCCCATGTTCCGGACGAGGGGGTCCGCAATCACCGCCGCGGCATCGGAGAGGATCGGGTACCGCCGCTTCACGACATCCGAATCGTTGAGGTCGTTCGTGCGGGCCGTCGACCCAATCCGGAGCCCGCCCGCCTCCTCGCGGATGTACGAGAGGTTAGGGATCCGGTTGATGTCCACGAGGGCCTTCGGCTCGGCGAGGCGGAGCTTCATCACGGGCAGCAGGCTCTGCCCGCCCGCGAGGACCTTCGCTTCGCCGCCGTAACGGCCCAGAATCTCCACGGCTTCTTCCAACGTCGAGGGCGCGAAATACTCGAATCGAGGTGGAATCATCCTCTCCTCCCCTTGCTAGGACCTAGCACGCGGGAACGGGGCAATCGCTTTTAACGATTTGCCAGACGCGATTCACTCGATGTCTCGAAGTCGGACGGCGCGAGAAAGAGGTCGATGTGGGGCAGGGCGTTCTGCATCCCCGCGGTCTCCGGCCGGAACCTCGCCTCCCGCGCATAGGGGTTCACCCACACGACACGGTGGGCTTTCTCGTGGAACCAGGCGACCTCCCGCCCCAGGAGGTCGGTGTCCCCGAGGTCCCAGCCATCGCTCAGGACGACGACGGTCGTCCACGGATGGACGAGGCGGCCGAACTCGCGTCGAAAGTCTCGCAGGCACCGCCCGATCCGCGTCCCCCCGCCGGCGGGTCCGAGGGCACGGGCCAGTGCGTCGAGCGAGATCCGGTACGGCATCCCCGAGAGGACCGCGGACACCTCGCGGACCTCCGTGCTGAACGCGAACACCCGCGTCCGGCGCACGAGCCGGCGGAGGTTGTACACGACGGCGGCGAGGACGGCGTCGTGGTCCCGCATGGATCCGCTGACGTCCCACAGGACGAGGAGCTCCGCCAGGGCGCGACGGTTTCGCGCGCGTCGCAGGTCGAGCAATTCCCCGGAGGTCCGCCCTGCGCGTCGCATCGTGCGGCGCAGGTCGATTCTCCCGCGGCGGGCGGATCGCGAGGTGCGGCCAGGCAGGGTCGCGATCGCCCGCCGCAACGTGCGGGCTCCGATCCGCATCGCGGCGAGGCGTCGCGGATCCAGGGCGGGCAGTGTGTGTCCTCCGCCGGGCGCGTCGGGACTGTACACGCCCATGCGGATTCCGATCGGGACCGTGGTCCCCGTCGGGATCGGCGGCGTCGAGATGGACTCCAGCCCTCCGTCGGCGGGGGGCCTCGACGTCGGAGCGCGCGGGCGCGGGGTCGCCCCCGTTTCGACAACCGGAGTCGTCGACCAGTAGACCTCGAACGCATCGTCCAGAATCGACAGATCCGCCGGGGACTTCGCGAGCGTGGACCGGCAGGCGTCCCGGAACCTGTCGCGGTCGAGGACGCTTACGTGGTCGAGCGCGCGGGCGAGGTCGACCTGGGACCCGACGCCCACGTCGAGATGGCGGGCCCGCAGGAAATCGAAGAACCCCGCGAGGCGGCGGAGGAGGTCCGCGGACACCGCCGCACGCGAGATCTCCGGGCTCATGGCGTCCCCAGGAGGGCGTCGAGCCTGGCGGGCGGGAGGGCCTTCAGGTCCTGCGCGTCCTTCACGAGGAAGCCCAGCGTCTGCTCGACGAGCTCCCGCGTGACCCCCCGCTCGCCGAGGGCGAGGAGCGCGGCGGCCCAGTCCAGGGTTTCGGCGATTCCAGGGCGCCGCACGAGGTCTTCCTCCCCGCGGACCCGCTGCACGAACGCCGCGATGTCGCGGGCGAACCCGTCCTCAAGGCCGGGGACCTTCTTGCGGAGGATTGCGACCTCCTTCTCGAGGCTCGGGAAGCCGAGGTACGCGTACAGGCAGCGGCGCTTCAGGGCGTCGCTCAGCTCCCGCGTGCGGTTCGACGTGATCACGACGAACGGGATCGCCGTCGCCTTGATCGTGCCGATCTCCGGGATCGTGACCTGGTACTCGGACAGGACCTCCAGGAGGAGGCCCTCAAACTCTTCGTCCGCTCGGTCGACCTCGTCGATCAGGAGGACGGGCGGGACCGGGCCATCGGCTGTGAGCGCCTTGAGGAGAGGCCGCCGAAGGAGGAACCGTTCGTCGAAGACCTCGGACTCCAAATCCTTCGGCGCGCGCTCCTTCTCGTGGAGCCGGATCGTGAGGAGCTGCTTCGCGTAGTTCCATTCGTAGAGGGCGGCGCTCGCGTCGAGCCCCTCGTAGCACTGGAGGCGAATGAGTTCCCCGCCCGTGGCGGCAGCGAGGACCTTCGCGATTTCCGTCTTGCCACACCCCGGCTCGCCCTCGACGAGGAGCGGCTTTCCGAGCTTCGCCGCGAGGAACACCGCGGTGGCGAGGCCACGGTCTGCGACGTAGTTCTGCGCCGCCATCGCCGCGTGCACGGCGTCGACGGAGCCGAGGATCTTGGATACCGCCATGGAAACGAGTCCCGAACGCGATCCATCGAAGCCATCCCGGAAACCCGCATCAAACTTTCCCCATCACGGGTTCGCGGCGGGTTCACTCGAGAGCGCCCGCAAGCGTGGCGGGAGAGATCGGGGTCCGCGATAGCCGCTTCCCCGTCGCGCGTTCGATCGCCCGCACGAGGGCGGGGGGCACGCCGATCGTCGGGCTTTCCCCCACGCCCTTCGCGCCGTGGGGGAGGGCCCGACCGGTCCTTCGCGAGCTTCACGACGAACCTGGGCATCTCTACCGCGGTCGCCACGCCCGCGTCCGCGAGGCTCCCGGCGAGGGGCTGCCCGTGCCGGTCGTAGATTGCGCCCTCATAGAGGACTTGGCCGATTGCCTGGGCCGAGCCTCCGATGACTTGCCTCTCCACCATCGCGGGGTTCAGGGCCCGGCCGACATCGTAGCATGCGCGGCACTCCTGCACCCGACCCGCTCCCGTCGCATCGACCTTCGCCGTGACGAGGTTCGCTCCGAACGAGTTCATGTTCTCCTCCTCACGATGATACAGCTGCGCATCGAACGTCCCCGCGAGGAGGGCTTTCCCGGAGTACTTGCCCGCCTTCTTCGTGACCTGCTGCTTCAGCCGCCTCGCGACCTCGATGAGGGCCGCGCCACCCATGATCCCCTGGCCAAGGTACTGCCCGGTAATGGCATCGGACCCCCCTTCGCGGGGTCTGAAACCGAGATTCGGATAAAGACCCAGCGGATGTCGAGCTGGGTCCGACCGTCCGGGAGACGCGTCAGGAGCGCCGTGTGCCGGACGGAGGGCCGGGACAGGGCGGTCGCCCAGGTCCGGTCCCTCGAACACTCGGGTCTGGAGGTCGTCCCGTTGGATGCGGGGTTGGCGCGGGACGCCGGTCTCCTGCGATGCGTGCACCGGGACCTCCCGATGGCGGACTGCGTGATCGCGGTCACGGCTCTCCGGGCCGGAGGCAGTGTCGTCACGAACGATCCTCACTTCTCGAAGGTGAAGGGCCTCCGCACGACAGTGGATCTGATCGAACCGACGAGCGGTCGGTGGAACCCGACGTCACGGCGGGTCGAGGGGTCCGTCCGCAATGGCAGGAGGGTCCGCCGCGGCGGAGAAGAGACAGGGAGCCCACGGGTTCGCGGACCGCCACGAGAGCGGCTTCCGGGTTCCCGCCGGGAGGGACTCCGGGAGGACGAGGAGCCCGTACGCCGCGGTTGTCGGTTGCGGTTCCCGGTGACGGTCCTACGGGGGACAGAAGTCCGTCCCGTTGTCCTTGAGCTTGTTGTCCTCGAACACGTTGCCCGCCGTCGAACCCTTGACCCCGCAGACGTTCCTCCGGATGTGGTTCTCCTCGAACGTGTTGCCCACGGGGGTCCCCGAATCCCCCAGGCTGATCCCCACGGAGTGGTTCGTGACGGAGTTCCCCTCGATGACGTTCCCGGTGGAACTGTCCCTCACGTGGATCCCCCGCCTCCCGCCGAGCTCGTCGCCGTCCCCGGAATCGTCAGTCCCGCGAGTCCCCAGCCTCCGGCTTTTGCAACAAGCGCTAACGTCCTCTCTCCCCCGTGCCCCGGGGTATCCGCCGAACGGGTTCAACGGTTGTTGTCCCACCCTTTCCACTCTCGCTTTTGATAATTCTCTCCGAACGTCTCGGGACGGGGCCGAGGGCTACGAGGGAGCCCACGCCGACTGGCCGAGAGGGACGTACGGGGCGCCCGCCACCTTCGGGCCGTTCTGGTTTGCCGAGGGCCCGCGGGCGCACGGAACCATATAAGGCACCGCCGGCGTCCGGTTGCCCTCCAACGGCGCCGGTTTGTGCAACGCCGGCCCGGACGGGTTTCCATGGCGAAGTTCCGGATCGAGAACGTCGTCGCATCGACCTCCCTCGGGCACGAGCTCGACCTCAAGGCGATCTCCCTCGCCCTGGGCGGCTCCGAATACGAGCCGGAGCAGTTCCCCGGCCTGATTTACCGGATCAAGGAACCGAAGACCGCGGTCCTTCTGTTCCGCAGCGGGAAGGTCGTCTGCACGGGCGCGAAGAGCCTCGAGAACGTCAAGACCGCGATCGCCATGGTCGCGAAGCAGATCGAGGCGGCGGGCATCCCGATCAAGAAGGACCCCGAGATCGAGGTCCAGAACATCGTCGCCACGTCGGACCTCGGGGCCCAGCTCGACCTCAACGCGGTCGCGGTCACCCTCGGCCCGGGTTCCGTCGAGTACGAGCCGGAGCAGTTCCCCGGCCTCGTGTACCGCATCGACGAGCCCAAGGTCGTCCTCCTCATGTTCGGCAGCGGCAAGGTCGTCTGCACGGGGGCCCGAAAGCCCTCGGACGTCGAGAAGGCGATGGAGAAGATCACGGCCGAGCTCAGGGCGACCGGGCTCTTGCGCTGATCCCCCGCGGTTCAGCGCGGGTCCATCGGGCCGTCCGGCGTGACGGGCTGATCGACCATCCTCGTTGACGGACCCTTCGAGGGGATAAACGGGGCTGCCAAACACTACTTCGTCGGATGTGCATGTACCCCGGGGGAGGAGCGAGGAGATGTGCCCTGGGAGGGCGCGAATTTCCGGGAACGGCTCCGGTGCTGGAGACGCCATCACCGTCCTCTTGGCCTTCTCTTGGATCCTCCTGCTCGCCGCCCCCACGACCTCGGAGGGTCGGGACTCGAGTGGAGCGATGGAGTCCGTCGATCCCGCGGTGGCTCGGGAGAAGGCGCTCGGGCTCGTGGCGGAGTCCTTCACGGAGAATGTCGGGCAGCTCCGCAACCCGGATGTCCGGTTCTACTCCTCGTGGGGCAACCTCCAGGTGGGGTTCGCGGACAGCGCCGTCCTCTTCAAGC
>JAIBJG010000129.1 GCA_020029475.1 Methanobacteriota archaeon
GATCCCGGGGCTCCTGATCTTCGTGGACGGCGGGCCGTTCCAGACCCCCGCCGAGTTCGCGTGCCGGGAGGGGACGGAGCATGTCCTGCAGGTCCAGGAGACGCAGAGGGACCCCTTCTTGGATGCGGAGTACCGCTTCGTGCGCTGGTCCGACTTCGGTCCGGCGACGCGGACGATCCGGTGCAGTCAGACGTTCAACTACACGGCGATCTTCGAGCGCGTCTCGGGGCCGGGGCCGCCGGGTCCCTCCCCGATCTTGTGGCCCGCGATCCTCGCGCTCGTGCTCCTCCTCGTTGGCCTCGTCGTCCTTCTCCCCGTGTTCCTCCTCCGCCGATCCGACCGGAAACGGCCACCCGCCACGGCGCTGCTTCCCGTGCCTGCGCGCGCCGCGCCGCCTCCCTGGGGTTCTCCTGCGTGCCCGAGGTGCGGGAGCCCCGCGGCCGCAGACTGGGCGTACTGCATGATGTGCGGCAATCCGTTGCGCTGACGAGCTCGTCGGGGAATCCTCCACGCGAGTCTGGCGATGCCGGCCCATCTACGTTCCGTAGCGTGAGCGTGAGAAAACGTTCTTGAACGTCCGCCTCCTGTCTTCGCCGGATGTTCGGCCGCGCGACGGAGGTGTCCCAGTTCACGGAGCTCCTCGAGTCGGGGCAGCACCTCAAGGGGATGCGCCTCTTCGACCAGGTCTCGAAGGACCCCGCCCTGTGCAGCCTCGTCCTCGACTCCGTCGTGATGTCGAACTCGAACCAGAACGACCCCAGCCTCCACACGCCACACGGCCTCCCCACGACGAACGCGGCGCGCGGGATGCTCGCGATCAGCGGGTTCCCCGCGGGCGTCCCCCTCCTCCGGTTCATCACCCTGTACTCGTTCAGCCTCCGGAAGCGGGCCCTGTCCGCGGAGGACGTCCGGATCAAGGCCCGCACCCTTCCCTCGCTCGCGGACCCCGTCGATACCCTGTACTCCGCGCTCGAGGCGGGGGACGTCGGCGTCTCCGGGGCCGTCCTCGCCCGGATCGCGATGGACCGCGGGATCCCCGCCGCGGCCCACGCGGTCCTCCGGTACGCGCTGAACGACCTCGGGAAGCTCGGCCACCACCTCGCGGTCACGGTCTCCTTCCTGGACGCCGCGGAGGCGCTCGGGCTCCCGCGGGGTCTCCTCCCGCTCGCGAACCTCGGGTTCTTCCTCGCGGAGTCGATGAAGGGGACCCGGGCGATCGAGATCCCGCCCCTCGCGGCGGGCGCGGTCCCGCCATCCCCGGAAGGGCTCGCGGAGGCGGCGGAGGCGGGCGCGTTCGAGGTCGTCGAGGCGCAGCTGCGGTCCCTCCTCGCCGCCCGCCGCACGGACGATGCGGTGCGCC
Source organism: Methanobacteriota archaeon (assembly GCA_020029475.1). Taxonomy (GTDB): domain Archaea; phylum Thermoplasmatota; class Thermoplasmata; order RBG-16-68-12; family RBG-16-68-12; genus EA-19. Next base: position 1,361 of record JAIBJG010000129.1, read on the forward strand.
CCCTCCTCGTCGCTGCGTCCGCGGACCCGGGCTTCCTGGGACACACCCTGATCCTCGCGCACGCGATCCGGCGGGCAGCGCCGCACCTCGAGCCCGCGGAGAACTTCCACCTCTTCTGGAAGGCGTACCGCACCCTCGTCTCCCGCTTCGGGTACCCGGAGTTCCTCCGGCTCGGTCCCGACCCGGGGGTGGAGCGGGTGGCGGTGATGAACGCGGTGCGGGCGAGCCTCGAGCACAAGACGCCGCCCGCGGAGCTCACCCTGCGGCAGGCCCTCGAGGCGGGGGTCCCGCTGGACGAGGTCCTCCGGACGATCGTGAACGCGTACGGCCACTGGACCGTCGGGGAGAAGGAGCACACAATCGCACTCCTCGGGGCCGCCGTGGAGACCGCGCGGTTCCTCGGGAGGGACGAGGCCCTGCTGCCCCTCGCGGTCGCCCTGATGCGCCTCCCGTTCTGAGACATCCTACCGAATCCTTTTCGAAGGGGGCCGTGTTCGAGCTCGCGATGGCGGATCGGACCCTGCTGTTCTGGGACGCGGATTGCGGTCTCTGCACGTTCTTCCGGAACGTCGTCCTCCGGCTCGACCGCCACGGCCGGATCGTCCCGATCCCGATCGGCTCCAAGGAGGCGGACCCGTACCTCGGGGACCTCGACGAGGACCGCCGGTGGGCCTCCATGCACGTCGTGTCCCCGGACGGGACGCGGTCGAGCGCGGGCCCCGCCCTCCTCGTCCTCCTGGCGGCGCTCCCCCTCCTCCGCGGCGTGGCGGGCGTCCTGGGGTCGCGGGACCGCGGGGTGCGCCTGGCGGGCCGCATCTACGGGTTCACGGTGCGGCTCCGCGAGGGGCTCGCGGGCTCCCCCTCCTGCGCGCCGTAGGGGGCATCCCTCGAGGCGCCCGCCCCGGGGTCGCGCATGGATTTCAGGAGCTTCAGGTTCCGCTTGAACGCCCGGTCATCCCCGGGCGTCTCCAGGAGGCCGAGGGCGTCCGCGAACCGCGGCTCGTTCACGAGCCACCGGAACGGCTCCTTCCCGATCTTCCCCTTCCCGATATGCTCGTGGCGGTCCGCGTGGGAGCCGAGGCCCTGCTTCGAGTCGTTCACGTGCAGCGCCTTCACCCGCGGAAGCCCGAGGACCACGTCGATCTCCCGCAGGAACGCCTCGCACCGGTCCGGGGAGAGGAAGTCGTACCCCGCCGCGAGGGAGTGGCACGTGTCGATGCACACGCCGAGCCGGTCCCCGTACCTCGAGCCCTCCACGATCTCCCGCAGCTCCTCCCAGGTGCGGCCCAGGGTCGTCCCCCCGCCCGCCGTGTTCTCGAGGACGGGGGTCACGCCGGGGGCGTCCGCCTTCGAGAGGCAGTGGTCGAGGCTCTCCATCACCCGCTGGAGGCCTGCGGGGACGCCCTTCCCCATGTGGGCTCCCGGGTGGAAGATCACGTACGGGATTCCGAGGGTCTGCGCCCGCTCGAGCTCCTCGATGAACGCGGTGCGGGCGACCCCGAGCATCCTCCTGCCCGTCGCGCTCATGTTGATCAGGTAGTTCCCGTGGGTCGCGACCCCGCGGATCCCCGCCTTCTTCATCCCGTCCCGGAACGCCTGGACCTCCTCCGGGGGAATGGGCTTCGTCCTCCGGAGCATCCGCGGGCTCCGGGAGAAGATCTGGATCGCCTCGCACCCGATGGACTTCCCCGCTTTCGGGGCGTTCGCGAACCCGCCCGCGATGGAGACGTG